>CAINHP010000169.1 GCA_903848905.1 uncultured Pseudomonadota bacterium | reverse complement strand
AGATGATCAAGTCATTAAATTAACAGGGGTAAGTGGAAGATTCTTTGATGAGATAACAAAAGTTAACGATACTGATATTGTCATTAGTTAATTGCACAAAAACGTAAAAACCCCGTCATCGAACTCAGATTCGTTGACGGGGTTTATTTATAGTTGCTACAAAGCAATTTCAGCCAGATCCCCTTTCTTTGTTCCCCTTCGGTCGGGCGCGTTGTTACTTTGACAACCACCAATTCGGCATGTCATTTTTGACTATATCCTTAGGCTTTTACTGCTCGAAAAAAAAATTTACTATTAAACCTAACACCTTTAATCGTTTTTGAACATGTATTTCCTGAAGTTATTTTGATTACCTGCCAGGGAAACACACCTATTTTTTTTGAATTTACGTTAAAACTATCAACTGGTATGTCAGTTTCTTTTGAGTACAGATATAAATTAAGCCGCGCCATCATTATCCGATAGTTTCCAATAAGATACTGACTCATTCAAAACAATCAATTTTCCATTTGAAATCATTATTTCAATTTGATTATGAATTCTAGTTAATGGACTCTCACATTTTTCACGAGCGATAAGAAGTTCCGCGGATTTTATTGGTATTGTAATTTTGTTGAGCGGAATATCCACTTGACTCAAAATTTGAAATGATTCGACTATCACTCTTTCAGCTAAAGCATCATTTTGCATAAAATAACATCTCGCATAAAAAATTTTATCTAATGTTGACTATTTTGTTTGAACTCTAACGCTGCAAATAAAATCAATTTTTCAATCATCCAATCAGGGGCATCTAACGGTATATCGTGTCCTGCGTTGGAATGAACTTCAAGTAACAATCTAAATTCTTTTTGTATTGCCGCACTGCAACTAGGTGAAACCAATTTATCGCCTAAACTATTGAGTAATAAAACTGGCTTTTCAATAATTTGATTAGGTGGTTTATACTTTGCCGCTGCCATAATTTGCCGAAAACTCGTCCCAAAACTGATAGGGCGTTGCTTATAAATTGCCGTCCATTTCTCTGCTGTTTTGACTAAAGCCTCATCATTTAGGTTACTCACTAATCGAACAATCGCCTTTTCTCTCGCTAATATGTCATTTGAGCGTAAAATCTGCATTATCTGTCCGTAATTTTGCCAACGTAATCGTTGATAAAATGGACTTAAACTTGCGAAACTCGTATTCACTAAAACACTAGCATAAATATCCTGCGGGTATTTCTGCATCCATTCCCACGCCACCATACCACCTAACGACAGCGCTAAAACGGTTAGTGGTTGATTTAAATAACCCAATTGCAGTGCTTGTTCACGAGCACGCATAACTATTTCTTCAATCGTACTTGGACTTTTTTGATGATGAAATTGCCCCGTACCAGCTAAATCGATCGTGTTGATTGTTGCTTTAGGAAAGGCGACTTGTAATTGATTGACAAAATCACCCCAGTGCCCTGATTCTCTGGCTAATCCGCGCAACAATAACCAATTTTGTCCGATGTTATTCATACCAAAATTTCAGGGCGTCTTGTTCAAATTCTTGTCGCTCTTCAGGTGGTAAATTGACCCACTTTTGAGAATACAACGTCGCACGATACAGAAAATCAAACAAAATTAAATGTCTTCGCATAATACGTTGTTGACGATGCGGCAGTACAGGATGAAATAAGCCATGACGTAAAAACAAATGCATTGGATTTTTGCGCAACCAAAGCCAAGACCCCATTTCTAACGTCAATGGAATAAACAGTGCTTTATCATTCGTTTTTTTCGCTAAAAAATCATCATATAAGTAATCCCATAAATCACCATGAATGACATACTCTTCACTCGTCGGTTCAAATTTATAAAAATGATTGGGATAACATTTATCAAGCAATGCTTTTAACGCATAAATTTCAGGTAATGAATGAAACGGTTTTTTAGTGGAGGCATACGGAAACCACAATCTGTCTTGAATGCCAAAACCGGAATGTAAATCAACCGCGATAATTAACGATGACTGCTCAAATTGTTTTTGTACTACTTGGCATAACGCTAATGCCTCTTGTTCCATTTTGGTATGATTACCACGGTACCAAGGTAAATGGGGACTAATTCGATGCCCACTGTACAGTTTTACTCGACCAATACCGTCAATTGGGGCATTACGCATTAAGTCCACGCCATTTGGATTACAACGCGAACCACGAAAAACGCCCACAGGATTAACTATAGGGACAAATACCATACGAGAATGCTTTAATCGGTCAGCAAGCCCCCCATCCCACTCTAGTAATTCAGCGATCGTTTGCAAATACGAAATCAGTATTTCCGTACCAATTTTTTCTAATCCGTGTACACCACCAAAATACATAATAACAGGCACATTTTTTTGCTCGGATCCGAGAGTGATGCAATGAATTGGAAACTGGTAATTTTCATATTCAATGTAATCAATAATTTCAACTTTTGCCCTGTCACCTAATTTTTCAATGATCGCTTCAAGCTCTATCAATTCTGGAAAAAAGGGTACACTCATTTAAGCAAGTAATTTTTCAATATAACGTTGCTTTTTCTTTGGCGTGATTTTGTCAATTTCAACCATGATTAACCCGTCAATACAGTCGTTAAAATCGGCATCGACATTAAAATCAATAAAGTGACACCCCCCTTCAATACACAATTCAGAATATTGTTTATAAAGCGTTGGCACTTTAACGCCCAACTTTTTAAGTTCACTATTTAGAATTTTGTAACTACTTGAATAATCATGGGTAAAGTCATTTAAGCCAAATCCACGCTCATCCGAAATCACATAAGGTGTTCGTGCCTTTGCATTAGGTGAGTTTTGACCAAATTGCTGCTGATAAAAACGGATAATGAGATCTTTTGCTGGATCTGGATACGCATTACTAATACTTACGGGGCCAAAAAGATATTTTATGTCCGGGCGTTCACGCAAATAAGCACCAATTCCGTACCATAAATAATCAAGACTGTGTTGCCCCCAATAACGTGGTTGAACAAAACTACGTCCTAATTCAATACTATTAGGTAGCAAATCCACAAAATCACCCTGCAATTCAAACAAGGTGTTCGTGTAAAAGCCTTCAACCCCATGAGTCTGCATAATTTTACCGCCTTCACCAAGACGATATGCACCGACAATCTCTAAATCGTTATCATCCCACAGTACAATTTGACGATAATAGACATCAAATCTATCCATATCCAGCGATAACCCCGTGCCTTCTTCAACGGTTCTAAAAGTGAGCTCACGCAGTCTTGCAATTTCTCGCATCACCGGGCAATCATCTTGAAACTCATAAAGAAATATTTTCTTTCCATCTCGCGTTTCACCCAGCAAATGAGACTGATAAAGTGCTTTTTTTACTGCTTTAACATCGACAGGATGAATAACCGTTTCAACGGTCTTAAACAAAGGGGTTTTATTTTTTTTACCTAAATTTAAAACGTGTTTGCGAAACCGTTTGCATAATTGCTTATTCGTTTCGTCTGTTTGTGAAATTTCACAATAAGGAACAACGCTGCCCACCTGGAATTTGATGGTTTGATTCCGCTTATTAAACATTTCATTAACCAGCAGCATGGTAGCAAGCGGTTTATAAATGGTTGATATACCGTAGAAAAATGCTGAATTTTTGGCTTTGATATGAATTGGCAAGATGGGGGACTTTGTTTTTTTTGCTAATTTTATAAAACCACTTTGCCACTCACCATCACGCACACCTTTAGGCGTTATGCGCGATACTTCACCTGCGGGGAAAATGATGATGGCTTCTTCCTTCTCAAGTGCGTCGATCATGGTTTTATACGTGTCTTTCAATTCCTTTTTGTCAGACGAAAGTATATTCACGGGAAAAAATATTGACTCCAGTGGTTTCATATTGACTAAGACGCGATTAACAACAACACGCACATCAGGGCGAACTGAACGTATTAATTTAACCAATGCTAAACCGTCTAACGTTCCAATAGGATGATTTGCAACAATTAACAATCGACCTTGAGCAGGAATGTTCAAATAAGAGTCATTATCAACCTGATAAGTAAATTTGAAATAAGTCAATAATTTATCAAGAAATGCAAAACCACGTAAATGCTGATTTTTAAAAAGAAACTCATTTAAATCATCTTCATGAATTAACTTTTTCAACCCATTTATGACCCATTTATTGTCTTTATTGAATTTAAAATCAGGATATGTTTCTTGAAGGATACGTTTAGCATCAATCATGTTAAATGCCTCTAAATTATCTGTATATTATGACATCCTATTTTAAGCACCAAGTGTGTCAATTGAATGAAATGAGGGGAGATTGAAGAAATAAAACTTTTTAATCAAAGGAAGAAAACAATCAAAATGATTGAATTATCTAATAATAATTTTATGGTAATCTGGAGTATTAAAAATCTAAAAAGGTTAAGATGATAGGTTTTTAGCATTTGAAACCATTAGAATGCACCCGCCGCAAGTTAAACCAATGCTCAAATGAACAGCGGTTTTTTTTAAACGCTTAGGATTTCAACTAGGATTCATTTTTCTGAGTGGTTGCTTCAATCTCAATTGCAAAACCCAGTTTTTGGCCACATTCATTGACAAATTCACTTACTGTGAGGCGTAAAAACAGCTCACCAATACGGATTAATTTATTGATATATTCATGATTTGAGCTATTTAATAACTGTATTTCTTGATCTATATTTTTAAAAAAATCTATTTTATTCCCAATAAGATGCTTAATACTAAAATTTGGCATCTCTTTTTGTATATCACTCTGCGTTGCATTAAGTAACGTCATCGCCCCACGATTAAGGTAGATAATATTTCACTCAACATCTGTAAGAATAACACCCGTTTTTAAACAATCTAGCCCTAATTTTAACCTTAACGTTTCAAATGCAACTTCCGTATTATGCGTCATCTCAAAAATTAAACGCATACTCGGTGAACACATAGCCTCCATAATCCAGCTAATTTCATTACCTACTTGATAGTCAGGTGGAATTGGGTATTTGCCCTGAAAATTTTGTTGTGTATCCGCTAATTTATCTCTGAAAAACTTACCTGCTGGATGCGCTTTGAAATCAATAAGCTCCAATAAATCATGCCCTTCATTATCTTCATTGCGAAAAAAACCCATGTACCATTCGGGAAATTCACGTTTTTCTACATGATTTTTAAAAAAACAATTCACCATTTCATGACGTTTATCTTTTGCAATATGTTGATTAAATAATTCATTCACGGCGTTACGCTGTCCCTCGAGCATTTGCAAAAAGTAACCTTTGCTATAAATCATAGCGCCTGTGATTTGTTTCTTTTTATTATTTTGTCGTGAAAATTGCAAAATATTTACTAAGTCATCTTCCGAAAAATCCTTAACCGCTTTACTTGCATAGACAAGTTGATAAATTGGAAATGTCTCTTCTCGATGCGATTGCGTAATATTTAGATTATTGAGCCATGTGTTTAAATTTTTAACACTATTTTTTTCAGACTTATCTAAGTAATCTAGCGGCAAGCAATCACTTAACTGCGATTTTATTGCATCAATTTGGCTACTATACAAACAACAGACAAGGATGGGTAGTGGACGAATTGAAACTATTGCATTTAGAAAATCTTTTTCGTTATCTTTTGCAGTCTTCGCGATATTGTATTTCGCAACACCTTGCAAAAACTTAAAAAACTCTCCATCAGTTATGAGTGCATCAAATTCGCCTGGATTTTTCTTATAAGCGTCAAGTGCGTCAGAGGCATTATAAAAAACAGATACTGTATGCCCTAAATAAACCAGTGATTGTTTTAAAAAAGTCGCATTATGAATATTTTCATCCATGACTAGGATAGTCAGACTCAATTTTGAATAGTTAGCAAAATTCATCATGATCGCGTTTTTTATTGACTGAGTTTAAGGTCTAAACGCAGACGCAAACCTTCGGGCATATCGAGCGTTTCCAAATCCCATTTTTCATGAATTAGGACGTCCTCTAAACATTGCTGCATAATTTCATGAGCACGAAAAGTAGCCTCGGCGATGAGTTCATGTGTTTTAGTATCTAACAGCGACTCACCGCTAGTGATGCAATTTCCTTGATAACTGAATAATTGTCGTAAATACGCAATTTGCTCGCTAACCTGACTTGGACAAGCGCAAGTATAAATAAAACCTTCTTGGCGGATTTTATCAATTTGCTCATCGGTATATTTAATATTGAGTTTCACGATAATTCTCCAAATAGTTAAAAGTAAATCGAACGATTAAATGAGCTTATTTAGTTGTAATTTAAGTATTTTCCGCATTAGTAGCTATAGGGAAAAATAGTGAAAAAGTAGTTTTCTCAAGTGGCTTTGACGCTACATTAATATACCCACCTGCGTTGTGAACTAGTCCCGCCACCACTGAAAGTCCGAGTCCTTGCCCTTGCCCGACCTCTTTTGTGGTAAAAAATGGATCAAAAATACGCCCCATGTAAATCGCCTCGATTCCTTCTCCCTGATCGCACACTTGCAGCTCCACAAAAGTGCCGTCGAAGTCAACACCACAGCAACTGCATTGTGATTGCTGATGAGAGGCATCGTGCACCGTTAATTCTATTTTTCCACTTTGCTTAACCAAACTATCACGCGCATTGGATAGTAAATTTAAAAGAATTTGGGTCAACGTAATGGCATTTATATTTTGCAGATAAATGGCGTGCGTGATTTTGTCAAGATTTGTTTCAAGTTTGATATCTTTAGATAAGTTTTCACGTAAAGTAGCTAGATTTTCTTTCATAAAATCAATAACATTAAGCGGCTTAATTTCTTTATGTATTTCATCGCGCCGGCAATAAACTAGCATTTGTTCGACGAGCGTTTTACCTTTGATAACGGCTTTATTAATTTTGGTACTATGAGAACGAATACTGGATTTTAATTCATCCATTGAATCATATTGAGAATCCATATCATCAATAGTCAGTGAATTTAAATCACTATATCCCCGAATAATATATAAAATATTATTGAATTCGTGAGCAACACCCGCCGTTAAACAATTCATAAATTCCAGCTTTTGTAATTCATGAATTTTTTCTTGCGCAAGCAAATAGTTTTTTTGATTTAGGCGTGTTTTGAAGGCATTTTTAATTCGAGTTTCCAGTTCTATATGTTCAACTGGCACGGACACAAAGTCAGTTACCCCTAACTCTAAGGCTCGGAGCTTAATATCCATGGCACTTTGAGACGCAATCAAAATAATAGGTATATTTTGATTATTTAAAATACGCTGAAGTTGAGCAAGAAAATCTAAAGAAATAGCAATGGGTAACCGACATCCAATTAAAACAATATCTACTGTATTATCTTCACACCAATCCAAAGCCTCAAGCGCACTATGAAAAAATACGGGCAATATAGATATAGATTCAATTTTAGTAATTAATTTTCCTAAAAAAATACTATTTTTTTCATTTTCTAAGACAAGTAAACTTTGCATAAATCCAAAACATTAAATATAAAAATATATTAGGTATAGTCATCACATTCAATAATATCAGAATAATTATGCAATCTCTATATTATTTAACTTTTGTAACGACAGCAAAATGCCCACCCTTGACGGTTATTTCACCATACCTTTTTACCTACCTATGATGCATGTAAATCAAGAGCTTGACCCTACTGCCGCGCCCCTTTATCAATCGAAACCTTAGGGTTACTTTTGACTACTATCATTAATTCTAAACCATAGTTTCTTAACGCTTTAAAATTGATGGTGCAAGGATGTCTCTTCGGATCCGTATCATACAACTTCACTAAATTTATTTTTTGCACACTCGAATAATATTTGCCTGACCAAAAATGGTAATCAACAAAACATTACTGCACAGTTTCACTAATCACCAAATTGATCAGACCTGAGTCAATCAGTGTTGAAACTTGTTTTTTACCAATAGGCTCACCGGATTGAGGCGACGCATTACCACTTTTACTTACACGCGCACTGACTTGCACATCGGCAACCGATGAAATGGTCATATTTGGCATCATGGCCATACTGTCATCGAGCGTGATGTCGATTGGTAAATCCTTTACTTGTTTTTTCACCACCGCTAAAGGCATTTTTCCACCTTGCGCGGGTTGGGCATATATAAAAATATAATCCTCTGCACTGACAGCAGATTTGAATTTATCATCAAGCGAAACGGCTAAATGCAGACTTCTGCCGTTTCCTTCAACAGTAGTTGTCGCATCTTTTAAACTTGCAACTTTGTCGCCTAAAGCCTCTCTAGCTTGATCAATGAGTTTTTGGACTTCATTGAAATCCGCCTCATTGGTTTTATAATGCGTTTGCAGTTTTTTCCAATAACCAATAGCTTCGCTAAATTTACCCTCTTCCGCATT
>CAINHP010000168.1 GCA_903848905.1 uncultured Pseudomonadota bacterium | reverse complement strand
CATCTCCCGCGTTATTTGGCCGAATTCTGTTATCGCTTTAATCGGCGTTTTGTTCTTGAGGATATGTTGCCTCGCCTATGTTATGTTGCACTGCAAACTCCTCCAATGCCCATGCGGTTGCTTAAGATGGCTGAGGTTTATTGGTAATCAGGAAATCTATTGTTGTTTCAAATTCAGAATAAATTTGATATAGAGCAGTTATTTAATTTATGGATTCAATTTTCCATCATATAAATTAATACAATCGCCATCAGCAGAGAACGTATTGCCTTATAGTGTCCCAGTAAAATAAAGAAAATCTATCCATAAACAAATACTTAGAATTTATCTGCTAACATTTGATTAATCTTTGAATACGTCAGATAACGCTTTCGCGTCAATGGCTCGATCAAACCATCGTTCTATGTCTTCGAGAGGTGCCTGAGAAATTAGTGTAACTGTTTCCATTGGAATCACACCAAAACGTTTAGCTAAAAGCCGTTGCAAAGCAAGCATTTCACCTTGTTGCAAACCTTCTTTTTTCCCTCTTAGCTCACCCTCAGCTATATAGCCGTGAGCCCATTCTTCTAATCTATCTGCTAACATGACTTTTATTTCCTGTAAATCATCAATCTGTGGAAGTAAGATACTATAGTTTTGTTTTCGCATCAGTGTGGCGCGTATCCACAAAGCGAACATTCTTTTCAAATCGGGTCTATCGGCAAGCCACTCGATGAGTAAATTGATGATATCTTCAATACTAGCGGGACTTTGTGCCTGTTCAAATCGAAACACCGCTGCGACTAAATTACGCAATGATGAAAGCTCATACGTACTATAAGCACTCTCATCAATGAGTAAATACTTCAAACTGGGTTTAAACTCAGACACTAACCCCGGTACGGCAGGAATCAAATCGGCGATATCGGTAGCAGCAGTCCAACGTTGACTGCCGTTATAAAGTACGATTGGCAAAATAGGTGGCAGTCGACCATCGGCTAACATCTCACCTCGTTTGACCAAATCTTGATATAGCAAGCCGACGTATACCATCATGCGCAGAGCCATATACTTATCTACACTACTTTGAAACTCAATGAGCAAATACAAATAAACCCACTCTCCACCTACTTTAACGCGCCATACGATATCATCCTCACGTTGTTTGAAATCCTCGTTGATATAGGATCCCGGCACTTTCTCGAGGGTTTCGTAGTCAAGGGTGTGAAGCCAATCATCAGGAATAAAACCAATGATTAAATCACGGACAAATTCGGGATTGGAAAAGAGGAATTTGTAGCTACTATCGTGTACTTTATTCATAGTGTAATTATAAGTCTAAGTAGTCCAAAATGGTATGCTGATTTGTGTTAGGTTGAGCTTATAGTGAAAATTGAATTAGCCATGTTTCTTATGTGCGCAAAATGTGTTTTTTTGAAATATCTGATTTAATTTCAGTAGTAATTACAAATGTTAGACGAACCAGCCAAATTACAGTCATTCATAATCAAACCGAGACTACAGTAAAAACTACAGTGGTTCATAATTCTTCATACGACTTAATACAACTTCACACTATCTAAGTATTATGTTATCTTATTGATTATAAAGAGTTATAAGTAGTATGCAGTTGTTTGATATAAATTTAAATCGAACTTTTAATGCGATGGTCGCGCGTTCGAATCGCGCACGAAAAGTATGAGAAATGTCCCTAATTTAGTGTATTAAAAGAGGTCATAAAGTCTTTATGTCAGAAAAACTAAGATATGATAAAGAAGATATGAATCTCTGTTTAGTTAATCTGAATCACAATCCAAGGTTGGCATTATTAAACTTTATTCTTAAATGGAAGTTAAGTCAGAGTCGTTGTATATCTTTTTTGCTCACAATGGTTTAGCCTCAGAGATAACCGCATTTCTGAATTTATCGGGTAGGGCACGAGGGGTTAAAACATCAACGTTAATACCTAATAATTTGGTTAGTTCAACTTGAATTTTTGCGATATCAAACAAACTGGTATGAGATGTTGGATCAACTAGTAAATCCAAATCACTGTTTTCCGTGTCATTACCGTGAATAACTGACCCAAAAACTCGCACATTTACCACATTGTGACTTAATGCAATATTACGAATACTATCACGGTGTGTTTGCAAAGCAATAGAGGGTTTCATAATCTTACCATTGTGAGTTTAAAGTTAAGTCGAAGTGTTTCATCAAGTATTAAGAAGCATCTTATATCACATAACGATTTCATTGCTCAGTATATTTTCTAAATAGTTATTCCATATTTCCATGGCTTCTCTTTTCTCTTTTCTCTTTTAAATAGTCATATTTGTCATAATGCATAATCTATATGTAATAATTACCACTACAGAGTTTTTTTGAATACAGCTACAGATCCTCAGCCTTAAATGCACTATAGCCTTCATAAAATAGCTCACAAGGGGTTAGTAAACAGTCCCTGCGAAGGCAACTCATCATTCGTATTTTGTTTACATAAAGGTGCGCTTGAATTTCTCATGATTTTGAATGTTGCTTTGAATGTCTTCTGTATCCCAAATTTGCAGCTCCCAGGGGAAATAGAAGTTATTTTTATTTTTAAAGTAAATATGCAAGCCGCGATAGCCTTCTTTATCGCGCAAATACCAATTTTTCAAACTCAATTCTTCTTGCCAGTCATCGAGCAAATCCATAACCGAATTTATTTCATCAGCACTTAATATAATGCGGGCACCAAAAACGTCATTGAGCCAGTTATTGACGGGGTATTGATCTTCACGGGTTGAAAAACGCCCAATCTTATCATCAATACTTTCTCGGGTTTTCACGCGATAAAAATACTTGATGTTGATATTTGCGGTCATCAGGTAATCATTGACGCATTCGTGCAATGTCAGGCGATACTTGTATAGATGAGTAGCGGGCACATGTTTGATGGTTCTGGAGAGATTAATTTTTTCGATTATTCCTGTTTCAAAATAATTATTCGAAAATTGATGATGTAAACGATTGATTTCACTGACTAGCTGTTTTACTTGGCTGATTTCATCCATTTTGTTTCTCCACAGATTCTGCTACTGCTTTGGGAAAATTCAATAGTAAATCCCGATAATATTCAAATTGCTGTTGGCGCAATTTAATTTCACAATGTCTTGAATTAATGTCTCCATAAAATTTACATGAATCATGACTACAGCTCCTCAGTCTTAAATTCACTATAACCTTCGTAGTAATAACACAAATCAATATCTTTCATAAATAGTTCACGGTCATTTGCTGCGCCATAAATTGTGGATAAACTTTACTACATTTGATAACGGCACTCTACTTTAATGCTCTAAATGTTCACAATCACGTTATTGCTCGCTCTACTAATAGCAACGTAGAGACAACGTAGCGCTTCTTCTCGATTAGGATTGGAAAGAATGTCCTGCGCGTCGACAAAGACATTTTCAAAGGTTGATCCTTGTGATTTATGTACAGTCATCGCGTAAGCGGGGCGAATATCAGTGAAAATTCGCTTAATTTTCCAATAATCAATCCAATCAAAATGTTTGGCTAATACATTTTTCGCCATAAATTCAAGCAACCTATCCAGTGCTTGTTTATTGTCGGTGACAATGAAGCTGATACGCTCTTTATGGCCTACAATGCTACATGTGACCTTGTAACGTGTAAGAATAATAGTGTTAAAGTGAAAACCGTTGTTGATGTGTTTGCGCGTAGGCGAGAACGTATAAGGATCAAGTTTTTGGATTTTTTCGATTTTGCCCTCAGATTCTGTTCCGATGAGAATTTTATCCCAATCTTTCTCAAGCTTTTTATTTAACTTAAAATCTATCTCGGTGCTGATCGCGTGAAGTGGGTTTGAGAAAACGATGGGTTCACCGATGGCAAAAGGTTGATCTAAATCCGCGTAACGCAGTTTTTGAATTTTCCGGTTATAAAAATCTACGGTTTTATTTCGCCATGCAACGACGCGGTATTTATCAAAATCACCATCAAATTTTTCATTGCTAAACGCAGACGGCATCCAATGAGTAAAATGTCGCCCTGGCATGACGTGAATGCCAATATTACCTGCTTCATTAGTTTGCGATTGCATGGTGGGGAGCGTCATCGCACCATTTGCAATGGCTTCTCGAATATCACTACACAAACCTAAAATCGGATTTTCACTGCGTTGACGCATGACTTTCGTTAAGTAATGACTGTTTTTGAAGGTAAACGTCAGCGATTTTTTTTCGCCAATAGGGGGTAATTGCGCATCATCACCCATCATGATGAGTTGAACCCCGTCCATATCGATAGCGCTATGAAGATAATTGAGTAACTCTTCATCAATCATCGAGATTTCATCAATGACCACTAAATCAAAATTATCAATGCTACTTTTGCCGCTACTGGTGAGGATTTCTTTGCCCCCTCGCGTTTCAATTTTTAAACCGAGTAGCGAATGAATCGTGACGCATTTGACAGCTAATCCTTGACGCTCAGACATCGTTTTTAAAACACGCACCGCTTTATTGGTTGGCGCGGTAAAACAGACTTTTAGGTTTTTGGGTAGCAGTTCGATTAAATGTTGAATGGTCAAGCTTTTACCTGTTCCTGCAGGGCCAATTAAACAAAATATATCTTCGCGGCCTGTTTTGACGAAGTCGAGCATCGCATCGATAGCGGTTTGTTGTTGATCATTTAATGTCATTAAAATTATGCAAAATCAAGCGTTATAGAGACAAGTTAATTTAATACACGTTTCCAAGGAAATCACGTTTGCCAATTTCCACGCCATTATGTCGCAAAATGGCGTAAACCGTACTCACATGAAAATAGATATTAGGCAAAACAAAGTCGAGTAAATAAGGCAATCCTTGGAAAGTCACCGTTTTATCGCGGATAAGAAAGACAATGGTATTATCTTCTGAGCCGTCAATTTGTTCTGGTGTGCTTGCATGCAGTAACTCAAGGGTTTTATCAATGCGAGAGATTAATTCAGCAAAAGTCGATTCATTATCTTCAAACTTAGGTGGTTCAATGCCCGCTAGACGTGAAACGGCCCCTTTCGCCACATCCGTTGCAATTTGTACTTGTTTCACCAGCGGATACATATCGGGATAAAGACGCGCATTGACAAAAACGGCTGGATCAATATTTTTGCTTTGCGTATAAACAGTGGCTTTTTCAAGAATGGCACGTAAATTAGATAAGCTGCGAATCATCGGCGGAACAGAAGCGGTGTACATTGAAATCATAATGAAAACTCTCCAAGGGTTAAATGATATGGTTTGATGTCAGTATTGACGTTATTTAAACCAAATGGCTGCGCAAACCATCATAGCTGCCGTTAAAATCGCCCAGAGTTGACTGCGCTTCTGATTAGCTATTTCAAGGCGTAATAAAGCGAATTCGCGTTGCTGAAGTTCAGCGCGTTGCTGTGCATGAGCGGCATTATCAAGCGCTTTATAAAGTAATGATGGAATTTCGGGAAATTGATCTGCAAATTCGGGAATTTGTTTAATTAATTTACGGATTTTCGCTTTTGGACTTAAACGTTCCTGAAACCAGCCTTCTAAAAACGGTTTAGCGGTTTGCCACAAATCGAGTTCGGGGTAAAGTTGACGGCCTAATCCTTCAATATTGAGCAATGTTTTTTGCAGCAGCACTAACTGGGGCTGAACGTGCATATCAAAGCGCCGCGCTGTTTGAAATAGACGCAGCAGCAGTTGCCCAAATGAAATATCTTTGAGCGGTTTTTCAAAAATCGGCTCACACACACTGCGAATAGCGGCCTCGAATTCTTCAATACGGGTGCCCGCAGGGACCCAACCAGATTCAACGTGCATTTCCGCGACGCGACGATAATCGCGATTGAAAAAGGCTAAGAAGTTCTCCGCTAAATAGCGTTGATCTGAGCTTGATAAGGTGCCAACAATGCCAAAATCTACCGCAATATATTTATCAGGTAGTTCTACAAAAATATTACCGGGGTGCATGTCGGCATGAAAAAAATTGTCACGAAAAACTTGTGTGAAAAAGATTTCAACGCCACGTTCAGCCAGTACTTTGAAATTTGCTCCGCTGGCTCGCAGTTGCGCAATTTCACCCACAGGAATACCGTAAACGCGTTCCATGACAAGCACATTCTTGCGTGTAAATTCCCAATGGATTTCAGGAATATAAAGGCTATCTGAATTTTCAAAATTACGACGCAATTTTGCTGCATTTGCCGCTTCGCGCATTAAATCGAGTTCATCTAAAGTCGTGCGTTCAAATTCAGCTACCACTTCTTTTGCGCGCAGACGTTTTGCATCTACCCAAAAACGCTCAGCAAGGCTGACTAATTCATAAAGTAGGGCAATATCTGAAGCAATTCGCGGTGCGATATCAGGGCGCACGACTTTGACAATCACTTTCTCACCCGAATGTAGCGTTGCCGTGTGTACCTGAGCCACTGACGCAGAGGCAAGCGGGTCTATATCAAATGTAGCGAAGGCATTTTGAACAGAGGTGCCTAATGCTTTTTCAATAATTTTTACCGCATCCGCGCTGGCAAAGGGGGGGACTTTATCTTGTAGTTTGACTAATTCATCCGCAATATCGTCAGGCAATAAATCTTTACGCGTTGAGAGCGCTTGACCAAATTTGACGTAAATGGGTCCTAAATCTTCGAGTGTGCGGCGAATACGAACGCCGCGTGTATCGGCGTCACGTTTTAAACGTGCATACGGTGAGAAAATTGCAAAATAGCGAATAGGCCGAAAGAAAGGCGTTTGCAATGCTAATTCATCTAAACCGTGACGAAGTAGAACCCAATGAATGTGAACAAGACGAAAAATGATTTTTAGGCGCATTGAATAAAGACAAGTAGAAAGGTCAAAAAAAGCAGACGCTAAGAAAAAGGATTGGTGTGTTTATCGCGTGTTAGTACCCGAAGAGCCTGCATTATGACTTAATTGTGAAACCCCATAAGGCAATTTCATTTTGTCATAAACACCTTGCGTGGGTGCAAGCCAAACGGTACCCGGACCGGTGAAGGTTTGTAGCAGTAATTCACCACTCATTACGGTGCTAAAGAGCGATTTGCTCGACATTTGTGCATGAAAACTCACGTTGGCCGTGCGTACAAAAGCAAAATTACCGTCAACGGACAAAGTTTCACCAGTTGCCAATTCATAAACAAGCAATTCAGTGACAGGAACGGGAGAAATTAAAACCACTATACCTGTGCCTTTTGCTTGGGTTTGAAAAAAACCTTCGCCGCCAAATAAGGCGCTAGAGATATTTTGTTGCAGTTTTGCACTGACTTCAATGCCACCGGATGCGCAATAAAAAGCACGTTTATCGAAAATGAGCCCATCATTATCAATATTAAAAAGTAGATAATGACCAAAACTGGGTTCTAAAAAAATTTCGCCACTGCCTTTGATACGCGATTGAAAAAGTGTTTCACCGCTTAAAAACTTACGCATCAAGCCCTTTGCAATACCGCCGCCAGTAGTGGATTCAAGTTGCAAATGCCCTTTCATAAAATATAAGGCACTAGGCTCGAGTAATAATTCGCTATTTTGCAGTGTGACTCGCACCATTTTTAAATAAATCTTGGCTTGATTAGCAAAAAATATTTTTTCCGCTACGTTGAGATCATCTGAGCCTTGAAGTGAGTCATAACGCACAACATCAAAAGTGGCGCCAGCAATACGTTCGCTTTCAATAACCGTAAACTTTTCGCTGGCGCTCACCATGTTAGTTTAAACCAAATTCTGACGGATTTAAGGTCAGTTCTTTAGCAATTTTGCTAGCAACAGATTGTTCGTGAGAATCAAAATTACCATCTGATGAGGCAATGGCAATAATCATGCGAACGAGTAAACGACCTGCTTCTTCATTGTTTTTCATTTTGCCAATCGCTAAAAAGGCTTTTGCTTCGCCAATATCTTTATCAAATTCAATTTGACCTACAAAATCTTGAAAGGCTTTGATCACGTCACTTGTGGTAAAAATAGATAAAGCATCGTGATTTTCAATGAATTTAATCATTTTTTGTTTTTCTTCTGAGCTAATATGCCCATCAGCCATCGCAATCAGCGCAGAACCCGCCATAGCGGCATCTAAAAAATCTTTATTTTTAAATTTTAACGCCTGTGTTTTTAATTCACTGGCTTTGCTTTTTAAGTCACTAAGGAAATCGTTGAAATTCATAAAACTCACCTTTTAAACACGTTGATAGGACTGGGTTATTGAGAAAATTTATTTTCTTTGCGCATTGTACCGTGAATTGATTTAAATTACGGTTTCAATTGTGTAATAATTTTTTGTGGGTATGAATGGACATTAAAATTCCAAATCCTGCGCACAGTGTCACAATGGATGTCCCCCCATAACTCACTAACGGTAAAGGCACACCCACTACAGGTAATACGCCAATGACCATGCCAATATTGACAAAAACATACACAAAAAATGTGAATGCTAAACTACCAGCTAGTAAACGGCAGTATGTATCACGGGCTTGCGCTGCAATATAGAGGCAGCGTCCAATAATAAGCAAATACAGAATCAATAAACTCACGCAACCAAATAAACCAAATTCTTCTGCAAAGACAGCAAAGATAAAATCGGTTGAGCTTTCGGGAAGGAAATCGAGTTCGGATTGCGTACTGCCAAGCCAACCTTTACCGTACAAACCGCCTGAGCCAATCGCAATTTTAGATTGAATAATGTGATAACCACGTCCGAGTGGATCGGCTTCTGGATTTAAAAATGTCAGTACACGAGCGCGTTGATAGTCGTGCATGAAATGCCAGAGTATAGGTGTTAGTGCTGTTAGTAGCGAACCAATCCCAATAATAAACCACCATGAAAGACCTGAAAAAAACAGTACCGCCGCGCCTGAGCTTGCTACCAGTAGCGCCGTGCCTAAATCAGGTTGTTTTGCAATAAGTAGGGTCGGCAGAATAATGAGTAAACTTGCGATGAGTAATTGTTTAGGTTTTGGTGGCAGTGCATATTCAGCTAAGTACCACGCAATCATCATGGGAGTGGTAATTTTAATCATTTCTGAAGGCTGAAAACGGAACGCACCTAGCTCAAGCCAGCGCTGCGCTCCTTTACCAATTTCCCCTAAAATGAGAACTGCCAGTAGTAGCAAAATACCTAGACTAAATAAAATGACCGACCAGCGTTTGAATTGATATGGATCTATGTGAGCCAAAAAAATCATTAGCGTAAAGGCTAAAGCTACGCGCATAGCTTGACGGATTAACACATCTACACTTTGTCCACCTGCGCTGTAGAGAATGACAAAGCTAAGAATTGAAATTAACACCAGTGTGACAAATAAGGGAATATCAATATGCAATTTACGCAGAATATGACCGATAAACGAGTGTTTCTCAAATTCTTCATGACGGGTTTCAATGTACATTGATACTCTCCAAATATTGTTGAATAACCTTATCAGCAATTGGTGCCGCTACCGAGCCACCATGCCCCCCATTCTCAACAACAACCGCAATTGCAATTTTAGGATTATCAGCGGGGGCAAATGCGATAAATAGCGCATGATCACGTAATTTAAAATCAATGGCGTTTTCGTTATAACGCGCTTCTTGTTTGATATTGAAAACTTGTGCTGTGCCTGTTTTACCAGCAATTTGATAGCTAATATGTTTGCCGATATTTTTTGCAGTACCGTGTGAATCGTGAACAACATTGATCATAGCATCTGTGATATGTGCAATATTCGTGTTTTTGAGTGGAATGGTTTTTTCAATCGGTTTTGCATTGTCTTGGGTTTGGGATGGGCTGACAATTTTATCAACCAGAAACGGTGTGATGGTTTTTCCTCCATTGGCGAGGATAGCGGTTGCGCGAGCAAGTTGAATGGGCGTGACTTGCAAATACCCTTGACCAATCCCTGTAATGAGCGTTTCACCGGGATACCAGTTTTGATTTTTTTGTTGTTTTTTCCATTCACGTGAAGGGAGTAAGCCTGTTTTTTCGCCAACTAAATCAATGCCTGATTTTTCACCAAAACCAAATTGCTGTAAAAAATGGTGCATATTATCAATGCCTAAAACAGATGCCAAACTGTAAAAATATACGTCACAGGACTCTGTAATCGCCTCACTCATGCCTACCCATCCGTGACCACCATGTTTCCAGTCGCGGTATTTATGTGGCACATTGGGTAATTGATAAAATCCTGGGCAATAGTGTTTTTGATCAAATCCTACTGCATTGTATTCTAGGCCTGCCAGTGCGACAAACGGTTTCATAGTTGATCCGGGGGGATATAAACCACGTAGTGCACGATTGTAGAGAGGTTGATTTTCAGAGGATTGCAAATTCTGATAGGCGTCGTAATCTATCCCTACAACAAACGGATTAGGATTAAAACCGGGGCGACTTGAAAACACTAAAACGCCACCTGTGGTGACGTCAAGTGCTACGACAGCGCCGTTATAGCCTTCAAGTGCATCATACGCTGTTTTTTGTAAATCAATATCAAGTGTTAAATGAAGGTTTGCACCTGAAACAGGTGGCACGGTATTGAATGTGTTGATTGCCCTTGATTGCACGTTTGTTTCAATTTCGACATACCCCGTTTTGCCATGTAATTGGGTTTCATAAAAGCTTTCAATGCCCAGTTTTCCAACATGACTTGATCCTCGATATTCAGATATCGGCAATGTTTTCATTTCGGCTTCATTGATACGACTAACATAGCCAACGACATGTGCCGATAGGTCACTGTAGGGATAGTTTCGAACAAGTCGTGAAGCAATATCAACGCCGGTAAAATAGGGGCGTACAACGGCAAATTTCGCAATTTCTTCATCCGTCATGCTTAGGAGTAAGGGGGTGCTGATAAATCGTTTTTGATGTTTACGTTGTTTTTGGAATTGCTCGATTTTTTCGTTAGGAATATTGAGCAGTTTTTGCAGTTGTAAAAGTGTGGCATCCATGTCGCTAATTTGCTCGGGGATGAGTTCAAGGCTAAAAGACTGTGTGTTTTCGGCAAGCACTTTGCCGTTGCGATCGTAAATTAAGCCTCGAGCAGGTACGAGAGGTTGAATTTTTACACTATTTTCTTTTGCCAGCGTAGCGTAGTGTTCGTGTCCGACAATTTGCAGATAAACCAGTCGCACAACCAGTCCAGCGGTGAGTAGAACAACAATAAAAAAAGCAGCAACAATTCGATTAAAAAAGACGCGATTTTCAACGGAATTATCTTGAAGGCTATAAGCACGTGGCATAAATGTGAAGTATGACGGTTAAAACCGACGAATTGAACGCATAAGTTGGTAGATAAATGGCCATAGTACGGTACCGCTAAAAATGGGCAGCCAAAATATACCGGTAATTTGTACAGAGGCATGAACATTTTTAAACCAGAAAAACAGCAATTGTGAAAATAATAAACATAGGAAAATAAAAGCGCTTTGTTGAACTACAGGGAACTGGCGCAATTGTTTGTGCCAAACTAAGCAGGCGTAAATGACGAGTGAATAAATGAAGGCATTTTGCCCAAAATGCCGACCCAATAACACGTCCACTAAAATCCCCAAAAACCACGCATGGGCAATGCCTACGCTCTCAGGAATAGCAAGGCTCCAGTAGATAAGCACAAGTAATACCCAATCTGGATTGAGTGGGGCGAGTGTGTCAGATAGGGGAACGATGCGCAAACACATGGCAAAGAATAATGTGATGAAAATACGCATTGCGCTATAGCTATTGTTCATTATCGGCGGGTGTTTTACTTAGTGGAGTGGTCAGTGGCATCAGCGCATTACTTCCCCACACAATCAATACTTCACGCTTTCTATCTAGCAGTGATTTTGGCGTAGCGGTAATGTGCGGAATGGATTTATTGTTGGTTTCAGGGAAATCATCGACAATTCCCACAGGATAGCCAGCAGGAAAAACACCACCAAGTCCCGACGTAATTAATAAGTCACCGGGGCGAATATCTGCATTATTGGGTAAATAAGGCAGGTTGAGTTGATTTGACATGCCGCTACCGACGGCAATGGTGAGTAATCCGTTACGATTGACTTGAACAGGAATCGCATGATTTGGATCGGTAATAAGCATAATTTCAGAGCTAAAGGGTAGAGCACGAAATACTTGACCTACGACACCGTTAATATCAAGAACGGGTTGCTGTGGATGAACACCAAAGCGTGTCCCTTTATTGACAACCATAATATGCTCATCAGCGACCAAGTTTATTGATAACAATTCAGCAATAAGAACTTGTTCGCCTAATTTAAATGAATTTTCTAGTAAGGCACGCAAACGAATATTTTCTTTTTCAAGTGCATCAAACTTAAGTAATTGCGTTCTATTGATAAGTTGCTCTTGGCGTAGCGATGTATTTTCTTTTTTTAGCGTATCGTAACTTGATAATTCGCTTGATACCTTTTCAAAAAGACTGATGGGTAAATCTACGGCGTATTTGAGTGAATCCGTTAATACAGATAATGTTGCACGGAGCGGCAATAAGCGTTCGCTCCGGTAATCGGTAATTAACAAGGAGATAGATGCAATAATTGCAATCAACAAACGCAAGTTAATTGATGAGCTGGTTGCAAATAAGAGTTTAATGGCGACAATCCATAAATAAAATTAAAATCCATTCGCGTTAACAAAAGCGGCCTTAGTTAACGCAAACATTAAAGAAACGACGTGGATTATTTATTCGAGAGAAAATGTGGATACGCCTTTTTTGTCTAGCATTTCCAAAATCATACCTCCCCCGCGTGCAACACATGTCAAAGGGTCGTCTGCAATATGAACAGGTAATCCCGTTTCTTCAGAAATTAAGCGATCTATGTCTTTTAGTAGTGCACCACCACCTGTTAAATAAATACCACGACTAGCGACGTCTGAGCCTAATTCGGGTGGTGTTTGCTCAAGTGCCAACTTAACAGCGCCGACAATGCCTGATAGTGGTTCTTGAAGCGCTTCTAAAATTTCATTGCTATTTAGTGTGAAACTACGTGGGACGCCTTCGGCTAAATTGCGACCTGTAATTTCAATTTCACGCATCGAACTGCCAGGGTATGCGGTGCCAATTTCTTGTTTAATACGTTCAGCGGTTGTTTCACCAATTAATGTACCATAATTACGCTTTACATAGTTCACAATGGCTTCATCAAAGCGATCACCGCCAATTCGAACAGAATTAGAATACACAATCCCATTAATAGAAATAATCGCAACTTCTGACGTGCCGCCACCTATGTCAAGCACCATAGAGCCACAAGGATCTGCCACAGGGAGGCCTGCGCCCATTGCAGCAGACATAGGCTCTTCAATTAAATAGACTTCGCGTGCACCTGCCATAGCGGCTGATTCTCTAATGGCGCGTCGCTCAACTTGGGTAGAACCACAAGGCACACAAATTAAGATACGTGGACTTGGACGCAAAAATTTACTTTTATGCACCTTCTCAATGAAGTAGCGAAGCATGCGCTCAGTGACAGCAAAATCGGCAATAACACCATCTTTGAGGGGGCGGATAGCCGTTATATTTCCTGGGGTGCGCCCTAACATTAATTTAGCTTCGAGGCCCACTGCTGCGATGGTTTTTGCACCACGAATTTTATCTTCTTTTATCGCTACAACGGAAGGTTCATTGAGTACAATACCCTGTCCGGGGATATAAATTAATGTATTGGCGGTTCCTAAATCTATAGACAAATCGTTGGAAAAAAGACCGCGAATTCTCTTGAACATTTCTAGTTGTATCCTTTATGTGAAGATAAAAATTGTGTTACTTTATCAATCAAGCATGTCATTGAGCAAGCGATAAAATATTGCGGGCATGATAATATAAAATTCAAAAAATATTTAGTGGAGATATGGCAATGTTGTCAGCAGCAGAAGTAAAAAAAATAGCGCACTTAGCCCGGTTGGGAATTGAAGAGAAAAATGTAGATGCTTACGCCTCAGATTTAAATGGTATTTTAACCTTAATGACACAAATGGCTGAGTTAGATACGACACATGTTCAGCCAATGGCACATCCAATGGATCAACTGCAGCGACTGCGTGTTGATGAGGTTACAGAGGTTAATCAACGTGATTATTTTCAAATAAATGCCCCTAAAACTGAAGATGGGTTGTATTTGGTTCCTAAAGTTATTGATTGATTTTTTTTAACTAGTTGAATTTATTTTATTTTTAATTTTTCATTTTTAAAAGACCTATTTCTTGAAAAAAGTGTTTGACAGAAATGTAATAATCTCCCATAATGATGTCTGAACTACGCGCTCGTAGCTCAGCTGGATAGAGTAATCGGCTACGAACCGATCGGTCGGGAGTTCGAATCTCTCCGAGCGCACCATTAAAGAAGTTTATTCCCCTGTAGCTCAGTTGGTAGAGCAAATGACTGTTAATCATTGGGTCGGCGGTTCGAGCCCGTCCGGGGGAGCCAATAAAGAGAAAGCCCTGTAAAGCAGGGCTTTTTTTTTGCTCAAAATTTATTGATGATTAGATGGTTTTTTTATTTTTCAACTTGTTGGGCGCATTTAATACAAACATTGGAATAAGGTATCACCTTTAAGCGTTCAGGATTAATTTCTTCACCACATGTTTGGCAGATGTGGTAATCACCGCGATCTATACGAGCAAGCGCTTCTTTAATGGCCTTGATTTCGCGTCGTGCTGAATTTCCAAGGTAATCCTCGACTTCATTACCTTCATTTTGTGTGACTTGTTCTTCAGAATCTTTTTCAATGTCGTTGTCAGCGTGGCGAACGTGTTGCGTGATTGTTGTTAAACGCTCGTCTAGTTCTTCAAGCATAGCCAGTAAATTGTTGCGTACATCATTATAATTTGTAGTCATTGTTCCTTCTTATAAGTAAGTGAATTTATGCAGTAATTGAATTATAACGTAAGAAAACATTTACGAGACGCTATTTCATTGACATAATTCAAAACTTATTACTTTCATTATTTTGGAGACTTTTTTGTGAGCGAAGCAAAACATTGTAAGTTGTTAATTTTAGGTTCAGGTCCTGCGGGTTATACAGCGGCTATTTATGCAGCCCGTGCGAACTTAAAACCGGTCATGATTACGGGAATGCAACAAGGTGGTCAATTAACGACCACAACGGAAGTAGATAATTGGCCTGGTGATGTTGATGGCGTGCAGGGTCCGGATTTAATGACGCGTATGCTAAATCACGCTGAGCGTTTTGCAACTGAGATTATTTTTGATCATATTCACACAGCCGATTTAAGTAAACGCCCTTTCACTTTAACAGGTGATAGTGGGACATATACGTGCGACGCCTTAATTATTGCGACAGGTGCATCGGCGCGTTATTTAGGGTTAGAGTCGGAAGAGGCGTTCAAAGGACGCGGTGTGTCAGCATGTGCAACGTGTGATGGTTTTTTCTATCGTGGCAAGCCTGTTGCGGTCATTGGCGGTGGTAATGCGGCCGTTGAAGAAGCGCTATATTTATCGAATATTGCGTCAAAAGTAACGGTTATTCATCGTCGTGATAAGTTTCGCTCAGAACGAATTTTGTCTGATAAATTACTTGAAAAAGCCAAAAATGGAAATGTAGAGATTGAGTGGTTTAGTGAACTTGATGAAGTGCTTGGTGATGAGATGGGTGTGACGGGTATCCGCATTAAAAATGCACAAGACGGCACAACAAAAGATATTGATGTGCATGGTGTATTTATTGCAATCGGTCATAATCCCAATACGGAAATTTTCGCTGGTCAACTTGATATGGCTCATGGCTATATTAAAGTGAATAGTGGGATTGAAGGCAATGCGACAGCAACCAGTGTTCCTGGTGTTTTTGCAGCGGGCGACGTCATGGACTCCGTTTACAAACAAGCGATTACATCGGCGGGTGCGGGTTGCATGGCAGCGCTTGATGCAGATAAATTTTTAGAGCAGTAGGCGATTGATCGAATTACCGTTTCTTGATCCGCACTATCCTAATCAACCGTTTCCTCCGTTAAGCCAAGCGCTAGATGAACCTAACGGTTTGCTTGCTGCTGGTGGGTGTTTATCGAGTGCGCGATTGATTAATGCATACAGGCACGGCGTGTTTCCGTGGTTTAGTGATGGAGAGCCAATTCTTTGGTGGTCTCCAAATCCACGTTTGGTGCTTTTTCCTGAAAAATTGCATATTCCAACACGATTGGCAAAGACGCTGAGACAAAAGAAATTTGAGGTAACAACCAATCATGCGTTTGATTCTGTCATGGAAAATTGTGCCAAATTGCGTGTTAATGCAGAAGGAACGTGGATTAGTGAAGAGATAAAAAGAGCCTATTCCAAGTTACACAAAGAAGGCGTTTCGCATTCATTTGAAGCGTGGCGTGAGGGTGAGCTTGTAGGCGGTTTATATGGTATTGCATTAGGTAAAATGTTTTTTGGTGAGTCGATGTTTCACACGCAAAGTGACGCATCAAAAGTTGCGTTTGTGCATTGCGTTAATCAATTAAAATCAAAAGGTTTTGCGTTGATTGATTGTCAAGTTTACAGTGAGCATCTCGCCAGTTTAGGCGCGGAGGAAATCTCTCGCGCTGAATTTTCACAATTATTAACAATATATTGCTCAAAAGAGTGAAGGGTATTCAATGATAAAATTAAAATGCGCTGTGATTGGCACAGGTTATTTAGGTAAATTTCATGCTGAAAAATACGCGACATTGCCAGATTGCGATTTGGTTGCGGTGGTGGATATAAACGAAGAAACCGCTCAAACCATCGCACAACAACACGGTGCGAAAGCCTTCACGGATTATACGAGTTTGCTTGGACATGTAGATGCGGTAAGCATCGTTGTACCAACCACACTGCATTATCAAGTAGCAAAAGATTTTTTGAATGCGGGTGCGCACGTTTTAATTGAAAAACCGATTACCACAACCGTTGAGCAAGCGGATGAATTAATTGCCATTGCAAAAGAAAAGAATCTTATTTTGCAGGTAGGTCACTTAGAGCGTTTTAATCCAGCAGTTTTAGCATTAGATAAAGATGAAAAGCCGTTGTTTATTGAGTCACATCGCTTAGCGCCTTTCAATCCACGCGCGAATGATGTGAGCGTGGTGCTTGATTTAATGATTCATGATATTGACATTATTTTAGCGCTAGTGAATTGCGAAGTAGAGCGAATTGATGCAAGTGGCACCCCCGTTTTAACTAAAGGAACCGATATTGCCAATGCACGTATTACGTTCAAAAATGGTTGTGTTGCTAATGTGACGGCAAGTCGAATTAGTATGAAGCTTGAGCGCAAAATGCGCTTGTTTAGACCCAGTTCGTATGCGTCAGTCGATTTTCAAAATCGTATTCTGCAAAAATATCGCACTGGTGAAAAAGAAATGTTTCCCAATGTGCCTGAAATCATTAGCGAAGAAGCGATATTTGAAACGAGCGATGCATTAATGGCTGAAATTGAGCAGTTTGTGTCGTGCATTCAAACTGGAGAGCAACCTTTGGTAACGGGTGATGCTGCGCGTCGTGCATTAGCTACTGCAATTCAAATAACCCAATTGCTCGAACCGAGTCACCAATAATCTCTATCTAGGAAAAAATTATGATCCCAATGGTCAACCTTAAAGCGCAATATGCCGAAATTAAAGACGAAATAGAAGCGGGAATTGCTCAAACTATCGAAAATTGCAGCTTTATTCTTGGGCCTAATATGCAAGCCTTTGAGCGCGAAGCTGCTGATTATTTAGGTGTCAAACACGCCATTGGCGTCGCTTCAGGTACCGATGCACTGCATTTAGCGTTAATTGCGCAAGGCATTGGCGCGGGTGATGAGGTGATAACCACACCCTTTACGTTTATTGCCACAGCAGAAGCCATTAAATATGTCGGCGCTATTCCAGTTTTTGTTGATATTGATCCGCGTACGTTCAATATTTGCCCAAAAGCGATTGAAGCAGCGATTACATCAAAAACGAAAGCGGTTATGCCAGTGCATTTGTTTGGACAGCCTGCTGATATGACAGGCATCTCAGCGATATGCGAAGCACATAATCTAAAATTGATTGAAGATTGTTGCCAATCATTTGGTGCAACAATCAACGGAAAACAAACAGGTGCAATGGGTCATGCATCAGGATTTAGTTTTTTCCCGAGTAAAAATTTGGGTGCATTTGGTGATGGTGGTTTAACAGCGACGAATTGTGATGAAACGGCTGCGAAAATTCGTCAATTGCGTAATCATGGCTCAGATGTGCGTTATTACCATGATGTGATTGGATACAACAGTCGTTTGGATGAAATTCAAGCGGTTGTATTGCGTGCAAAGTTAAAACATATTGATAAATATAATCAAGAAAGACGTCGTGTTGCGCATTTATATTCAGAGTTGCTAGCAGGATTGCCTCTGGAAACGCCTTTAGAAGATCAATTAGGTCAACATGTTTATCATCAATACACGCTACTTTGCGATAGACGTGATGACGTAATGAAAGCGCTGCAAGATAAGCAAATTGGTTGCGCGGTATATTATCCCGTGCCACTGCATCAACAAAATGCGTTTAAAGAAGAATGTGCTGGTGTTGTATTGCCTGTGACAGAATCTGTTGCAGCACGTTGTTTTTCATTGCCAATTTGTCCTTATTTGACGAATGAAGAAATTCATGAAATTTGTGATGTGATTAAAAGCGTATTTTAAAAAACAAAAAAAACCGACACAAATTAGCGGGTGTCGGCTTTTATAAAAAATTTAATTAACCGTGGTGGTGATGTTTTGCGTGAGTGTGATGATGCGGATGAGCGGCTAATGCAAGTTGCTCAGGCATCAATGACGAATGGTGATGTTCAATTAACCATTGATCATCATCATATTCGTATACGAAAGAATAGCGAGCTTCAACTTCCTTTGTTTTGCCATTTTTTTCGTGGACAGTAAATGTGTATAGTCCAGTATCAGAAGCGGTGTTGCAACCGATTTTGATAATACGCATATTGATTTTACCTTGTGGTTTCTTTTGCAAGAAATGCACAAAATATTCTTTTATTTCATCATGATTGGTTCGCGGAATATCTGATAGTGTAGGCAATAAAATAGCATCCTGCGCATATTCTTCAGTGACTTCTTCAGGATCTAGTGTAGCTAATGCTGCATTCCATCGATCAAATAACGCTTTAATTTCATCTTCATTGGTTTTAACGCATTGCACATTATTGTGTGTTTCAGCGTGAACGTGTGCAAATTCTTGTGCATTGACTGCTGGTAAATAGGTGGTTGCAACTAAACCCACTATCGCTAAAATTTTTTTCATAATCTCTCCTAAGTTATTATTTGCTTTCGCGCAAAATAGTTTACAGGAAATTAAGGTAACGTTAATGTTAAATTTATGTTGAGTTAACATCAGAACGTTTACGTATTTTTGATAGATATTCGATGAAATTGGGATTGTGATTAAATTACTCGTATTTATGATACGTGAAGTAATTGACGTATAGTTTGAAGGGCTTTAACGTCGATGGTTTGTATTCGAATATGGTCAGCACAAAGTGCCCCGCGAAATCCTAAATAATTGGCTTTCAACGGCAGCAAAATGGCAATATCTTCTGCGCGTAGTGATCCGGCTAAACCACAAATTAAGCTATTTTTTTTGGCGAGTTCAACAAATGTTTGGATAGTGTCTAAAGGCGTTATTTGTGTCAAATTGCCTCGTTCTTTATTCATAGTGTCTAGCATGACACCCACAAAACCGTTATTTTTGAGTACGGATATAAAATGAATATCTGGGTTTTCGTCAGCGAATAAAACGGCAATAAGTTGATATTTAGTGGTTAATGGTCGAAGTTTTTCAATGACGGATAGCCAATCTCCATTTGGGAAAAACCCAATTTTCACAAAGTCTACGCCCGTTTTAGCGGTTGCTTGCACAGCATCAAAAATAGTATCGGCTTGCATCGGTAAATCACCAATGGTCGCACTCACGGGGCAGCGAAAATCAATTTTCGTTACGATATCACAGATTGTTTCAATTTCTAAAGCGCCAAGGGCTCCAAAATTCGGCTGTTTTAAATCAATTATATCTACGTGTGCATTCAAGGCTATTTGAGCCTCTTCCCAATTTCTAACGCTTGCGAGCATCCCATTCATGGTTTTTCTCCGTTTTTAAATGCGTCAATGTTACTCATTAACCAATTCCACGCTTCATGTTCGCGCTCACCAGCGGTTTTGTCTAAGCCAATTTTTAAATAAGCAATTTCACTGTCAATCTTTTCTAACGGTAACACAGTTAAACGACTCACTAAAATAGCAGCTTCTAGTACAGCGTATTGGGCTCGGTTAAATCCCATGAATGGCAAATGATTGACCGTTCTCAGTAATTTGCAAATTAATGTAGGACGCAAATCATCTTCTTCAATTCGCACTAATTCAACTTCACTGTGCGCCAATGCACAATCTAAAACCAAATCATTGACTTTCCAATCACGTCTGCCTGTTAAACAACCAGCAAACACACGTACATCATCGCAATAATTTAAAACGGCTATTTTCGTTTCAAGTAGATTGGATAAGGTTGTTGACGGGCGAAAAGGTAAGATATGAATTTCATCGCCATGAATATGAATCCCCATTGGTGCGAGATGAACGAGACCTGCCGTATTTTGCGTAGTGACGATGAGTTCTTGAATCATGATTTTTTTTGTAAAGTGGTTCCGGCAGGTTTAAAAGAATGTAAATCAACTGTAGATTCATCACTGTCGACGGCGCATCCCCAGTTTAAGGCTTGATCTTGTGTAAAACGTTTACCCAGTTGCCATGCGATTTCTGCTCGAGCAAGTTCTACGCCTAAATAAAACGCATGACCCCCATCGTTTTCAACGCCGAGTTTTGGATAGAGTTCAAAAGGATCGGTGGCGCTGTGAAAACGATCACGGTTAAAAATATGCAATCCCTCTTCGCTGGCTTGAATGCGATAACTGGGATCTTTAATCTGCGCTGCCAATTCTTCAATTTCGTTTAGCGAATAGGGGAAGGGCGCAGTTTCATGTAAGGCCATTAAGCCTGCATTAATGTGTTTGGGGAGCGTATCGTGCTCTTTTGCGGCAAAGAGAATGCGACGCGCTAAATCGGCTTCTTTGATGGCACGACTCGCATGACGACTCACTTGCGTGGCGAGAATATGATGGATATTAAGCTCTGAGCAAATGCCGAGCAGTAATGTATTCATGCCGCTAGTATCTGCGTGGGTTAACTCGGTAATATTGCCAACACCAAGCATCATTTCAACATCAGGATGCTTTTCACGTACATCATGATAACGCACGATGGATTTTGTAAAACCAAAATGTATGGGATCTAAAATTGGGTCGACAATGAAAGGACGATTTTTCGCTTGCATAATCACAATTGCGCGATCGAGAGAGGCTAAATCTTCATGCGTTTGTGGAATTAAAATGGGGGTCGAATTGACTTCATCCGCAATCCACAGCGTCCCTTCATGCAAACTCAGTAAATAATCCGCGCCCGCTCTGCCACCACGCAGTAAATCGTCAGATTCCAGTGAATCTAAACTGACCAAAAAATTTGCTGCTTTTAAGGCAGAGATGGCTTCTTCTAGATGCGGAAATGGCGTACTAGGTAGACAACCTAAATCAATCACATCAGCGCCATTCTGTCGATAATAGCTGGCACGACCAAGAATCTCGTCCACGGATAAATTGGGTGCATCAGTAATTTCAGCAAATATTTTGACGCTATAGCGCGTTAAATCTGCAATTTGAACTTTTTTGCCAAAAAATGTAGGTAAATCTTTTACTTCATCCGTGCCACGTATAACGGGAATACCTAACTTTTTGGATAGGGCATCTAGGTCACCACGACATCTTCCCGGAATAATTATTTTGGTTGCATCAAACGTCTCATGTAAACGTCGTGCAATCATATCCGTTGTCATCAATGCGGCGACTTTTAAACCGAGTTGATGCACCGTATAAGTAAATTCCGGCTGCATTTTTTCCAAAATACTCCGCAGCTGTTTTTCTGCCAGTGAGCCAGTTAAAAATAAAAGGTGTTCTTTCATGAATCACTAAGTTGATAATATTTCTTTAGGCCAAAGGCTAAGTTTACCAGTGACACTAAAACGGGCACTTCTACGAGTGGACCAATCACGCCAGCAAAGGCTTGGTTGCTATTGATGCCAAAGACACCAATAGCCACAGCAATGGCCAGTTCAAAGTTATTACCTGTTGCAGTAAAAGCGACCGCAATAATTTTGCTGTAGTCGTGTTCAAAATAGCGTGCAACAAAAAAACTACCTAAAAACATAACCATAAAATAAATCGCAAGTGGCGCTGCAATATGCAGAACGTCGAAAGGTAATTTGACAATTAACGCGCCTTTTAAGCTAAACATCAACACAATCGTGCAGAGTAATGCAATCAATGTGATCGGTGAAATATGTGGAATATAAACGGTTTCATACCATGTTTCACCTTTGAGTCTGATAAGTCCAAAGCGGCTGACTATCCCTGCAAAAAAAGGAATGCCCAAATAAATGAGAACGCTTTGCGCGACTTGCGCGATGGTGATCGTAATGTCAAAACTGGCTAATCCTAAAAAAGGCGGAAGCCATGTAATGAAAAAATACGCATAGACGCTATAGAGCAGCATTTGCAAAACGCTGTTAATGGCGACGAGTCCCGCTGTATATTCTCTGCTGCCACCAGCAAGTTCACTCCAAACAATGACCATAGCAATGCAAGGTGCAATGCCAATTAAAATTAACCCCGTCATGTATTCGGGTTGATCATGGAAAAAAAGTAACGCCAAAGAAAACATGAATATTGGCGCGATAATCCAAATGAGAAACAGTGTCGCGCTGAGTAATTTGATATTCGTAAAAACAGCGTGAATTTTACTGTAATCCACTTTTGCTAAAGGAGGATACATCATTAATATCAAACCAATAGCGAGTGGAATATTGGTTGTGCCGCTTGAGAGAGAATCAAAAAATACGCTACTTTCTGGCAAAAAATAACCCAAACCAACGCCTGCTAACATAGCTAAAAAAATCCATAGTGTTAAAAAGCGATCTAAGAATCCTAATTTTTTATTTTGTGTGGTCATGGTGTTTATTTTGTTAGTTGGTCAAAAACGAATAGCATTTCAAGCGCGATCTGTTCACATCGTGCATAGTATGCTGTTTCTTGCATAGGCGTATTATCGAATACTTTTGGATCATCGTAGCAGATGCCAATACGTTTATCTGCACCCAAAATAATAGGGCAGTTTTGCTCGGCATCAGAGCAGGTCATAATGGCTGCAAAATTTTCGTGTGGATTGACGTTGTCATCATAGCGTTTAGAAAAACACGTGATAGTTTGATGTTCGCTAAAAATGACATGGTAAACAGGATTGTTTGTATCGGTTGTGGCATTAATATCAAAACCCAGTGAACACAGTGCCTCAATCGCATTTTCGTTGAAGCAAGTCGATTCTGTGCCACCTGAAAATGTATGAACCGGCTGCACGTCGAAAAAATTCGCTGCCACCGCTGCCCAAATTTGCCCAAAATGACTGCGCCGAGAATTATGCGTACAAACGAAGAGCAAATTAAGATCTTTTTTCATCGTAATTTGAGCGGCAATATAGTCGCTTAATTCTAGCAGTAATGCTTGTCTATGTAAGGGGATCGTGTCGAATTGAAGGGTTAACGACGTGCAATAATCGTGTATGTTGCGAAACATGGTGTGTTTATCTCTTAAATAATGGGTGAAATCCTCACCATTTTACCGTTTACTTGTGTCAATTATACGGTTTTTAAACGTGCCTTAACCGCTAAAATTAACGAATCGACACTTTCAACCACTTCTGTATAGGCAAACTCACGCAATTTTGCAGTACCGTCTAAGTCAATTTTACGCGGATAGACCATCACTTTTCCGCTAGGAGCCGTTGTTTCCATTTCGGGAGCAATATCACAGGGGTAAACAATACTTTGAACACGACATTTACCCGCTTGGGAATATAAATTAGTCACGAGTGAATCAGCAATACCTAGCACACATTTTGCAATCGTATTAGATGTCGTAGGCGCGAGCACAAACGTGTGATAGTAGCCTTTGTAAAACAACCCAACGGGTGGGCAGGAAGCGGTTTTATCACGATAAACAGGCATTTTTTCGCGCAAGTCTCCTAGCGAAATACCATACATTTTAAGTACTTCCTCACCAGCTTGACTGATGTATAAATCGACGTTATCAAGTGTGAGTAAAAATTCAATACATTCTTCAATATAATGCCCTGAACCCGTAATTGCCCACGCTAAGCGAGGTGAGTTTGTTTTCATGTTGTTAAACTTTAATAAAGAGGTTCACGGTAGAACATTAAAATAAGGCCAATTTGAAAGAGTGCTGCAACCGAAATAAAACCCGCTAACGCACGTTTATTGCCATCTAATTTTAATTCAAGCCAACGTCCACAGGCTAGAATTAGTGAGAAAATGCCCATGCTGGTGTGACCCACTTGAATTAAAAAAGCACTTTTTGGCTGAAACCCAACGTGTGAATGTGTCAAAAGCATCAATCCACCAAATGCCGCTAAAATGGGGAAGACGAATGGCAGTTTCTTCGAATAGTTTGGTTTTAGTCTTGAAGATAGTTCAATGGATCCGAGTGTAAAGACGAGTAATGTGGCGATGCGATGTTGTAGCACTTCACCATTGTTAAACGTACTTTCCCAAAAACCGATAGGGCCTAGTGGCCACGTTTCGGCGTCGCTGCGGAAAAAAAGAAAAATACCCAGTGCAATAAATCCAACAGACCAGTATTTGCAAAACGCGAGTAGCGGATAACGCAAATAGGAAAGCATTGCAAAAAAACTCATCGTCGTTAAAAAAATGCCCGCTATATTGTGATTATAATTAGACCACTCTGTTGCGGCAATCGATGGAATTTGATCAATAATGGCTGTGCGTCCCGCTTCACCGGCAATTAAATCGGTATGCGCGGGTGAATTTATACGCGGAATTTGTGGCGCAAAGGTATTGAGGACTTCTTGCCAACTTGCGGTTAGTGTTGGAATATCAATGGCGGGGGGTTGTGATGCTAAACTCGCCGCTGTAAATAATAAGGTAATTAATACAAAGGTTTCTGCTTCAATATAATGGGGAACGTATTGCGTGAGCGTGTAAGTATGACCTAATTTCGCCGCTTGTCTGTTAAGACTGGCAAAATAGAGTGCAATAGACAGTAAGACAATTTTAACCAGCAGTAAATTGCCATAACCCGTCCCCACGAGTCCATTCCACGTGTCAATATATTGAAATGCTAAAGGAACGCCAGAAATGAAAATCATGGCCACAGAAATGATCCCTAAAGTGGAAAACTGGTTTAACAATTGTGTCCAATAGTCTGTCGATAAATTTTTAGATTTGACTAATTGCCAGACATTAAGCAGTTGAAATACACCGCCAATCCATACTGCCGCGGCAATTTGATGAATAACAGTCAGCGACATCAAAATAGTCTGATTTTCAAAGCGTCCCGCGCCATGAACTAGCCATGCACCTGAAATAATCATGGGTAATGAAAGCCAGCCAGCATTTTGCCAAGCAGTTTGTGAGAATGGTGCCCGTTTGACGACATGATAAATATAACCCGCCAACGCCAATGTTAACGTGGCGCGAATAAATCCACCGATAAATTGCGTGGTTTGCGCAAATTCAGGGAAAGGCGATTTTTCTAAAATAGCCGCCATCAACCATACTTTCAACACAATTTTAAATAGTTGAGCACCAGCTAACCAAAAACCGCCTTTATAAATTAAAGTAATCGTTTTATTGATTAAAATACTGTTTTGATTGGTGTCTGTCTTCCATGGTTGAAGTAAAAAAAGACTCCAAAATAAGCCGCCAATGAGTAGCGCGTAGCAAATTAAATCAAAACCGCCAATAAGTGAATCTAAAAAGTCTGCAATACCTGCCATAATGAAAATCCTACTCTGTAACTGAAAAATGAATAACGTCTTCAGTCAAGTGACCATCAGCGGCAAAGACTTTAAAGCGAAGTGCATAATCGCCTGCATTTAATGGCGGAATAGCAATCACAATCTGCCCTTGTTTTTTTCCATTACTTGCGTTTAATAATTCATGTTTATCGCCTTTACTCACTAAAAAAATTTGAGAGAGTGCTAACTCAATTTTGGAATTAAAACTCAGCTCAACTTTATCCGCATGATTGGCGTGGATGGGTGTTATTTTTAGTGAATAATCTGTAATGACGGCGTGTGCAAACGTATTTTGTGACACGCAAATCCATAGTAGGAAAAATAAATGTTTTTTGTTCATAACGTAAAATAATTGAGAATTAACCTTTTCTATTTTTTAGCGCGTGGCCGGCTAAATTTTTTCCTAAATCCCAAATGGAACCACCAATTTTATGGGTATCAGCAATCGTTTTATCAAATGCATCCACAATGTTGTCGCAATCTTTCTGGTTCAAATTGAGAGGGGGAAGGAGTTTCACCACGTTCATTCCATGACCGGCAACTTGCGTTAGAATGTGATGCTCTTTGAAAAGGGGAATAGTTATCATTTGGCAGAATAAGCCTTTGTTTGCTGCTTCAAGCATAGCCCATGCGGCTTTGAGCGTTAAACTTTTGGGTTGCTGAAATTCAATGGCAATCATCATGCCTTTACCACGTACTTCTTTTAGGAACTCATAGTTTTCACTCATGGCATTTAGGTTATTGATAATAGCACTGCCGCGTGTAAAACTATTTTCGACGAGTTTTTCATTTTCTATAACGTGCAATGTCGCAAGACCTGCCGCCATCGCCATATTGTTTTTAGCAAAGGTTGACCCGTGCACAACAGCTCTATCCATACGGTTATAGACAGTGTCCATAATTCTATCGGTAATCGCTACTCCACCTACGGGAACAAAGCCACCCGATAACGCTTTTGCCATACAAATCATATCAGGCTGAACATTCCAATGATCCACGGCCCAGAATTTGCCTGTTCGGCCTAGACCGGTTTGTACTTCGTCAGCGACAAATAAAGTGCCATATTGTTTACATAAACGCTCAACTTCGGGTAAATAATTATCATCTGGCAAATTCACGCCTTTACCCTGAATAGGCTCAACGATAAAGGCGGCAACGTCTTTACCACTTAATGCTTTTTCGAGTGCAACTAAATCATTAAACGGTATCGCTTCACAGTTAGGTAAAAGCGAGCCGAAACCTTCTTTGAAAATGTTTTCGCCATTAAGTGACAAGGCCCCCATGGTTAAGCCATGATAGCCATGTTCACAGAAAACGATTTTGTCGCGTTTTGTGGTGAAACGAGCAAATTTAATGGCGGCTTCAACGGCTTCTGTCCCCGAGTTACAGAAGAACATTTTGGTTAAGTTGTCGGGTGTCGTTTTGAGAATTTCTTTTGCGAGTAGACCGCTTAAGATTGACACGTCAAGTTGAACCAAATTCGGTAATTCCAATGTGAGTGCTTCTTTGAGTGCTTCAATCACAGTTGGGTGATTTCGCCCAATCGCAAATACGCCAAATCCACTGAGTAAGTCGAGATATTCTGTGCCTTCTTGGTCATAGAGATATTGTCCGACCGCTTTTTTGTAGTGTCGGTCATAACCAATGGTTTTTAAAACACGCACCATTTGATTATTTAAAAATTGTTCATGCAAATCGAATTTATCGTTGCTGTGTTCTTCTAAAAGGTTGGCAATTTTGAATGTCATGGTTTTTATAGTCCAAAATGGTTAGTGTTTAAATTTTTCTATTAATTCTTTAGTATTATCGTGCTTGATGGATGACATCTCAAACCCGCTTCCCACTCCAAGCAGGCAATACAATTAGCGAGCAAACTACCGTAAAAAATAATCCAATCGATAGTAGCAATCCCATACTTGCCATGCCTTGATGATGCGTGAACGATAAACTCGAAAAGCTGCATAAGGTTGTAATCGAGCTAAAAATAATGCCACGCGTGGTGCTGCTATGAAGCAAGTTTTCGTTTTCACTCAGGTTAAAATGCAAGCGGTGCATAATCAAAATACTGCTATCAATCCCCATTCCTAAGAGTAAGGGGAGGGCAATTACATTCGCAAAATTAAAGGGATTATTGAGCAGAACACTCGTTGCGCCAGTTAATAGGGCAGCCAGCATTAAGGGTGCAATCACGAGTGCCATGTGTTTAAAATGACGATAAATAGCCCAAAGTAGCAAGGTAATTGCCATAAAT
>CAINHP010000167.1 GCA_903848905.1 uncultured Pseudomonadota bacterium | reverse complement strand
TTTACCAGATTCTAAATCAACAATAAATCGAATACCTACATCAGCAGCAAGCGCCAGCTGTGATTGTGTTAAACCTAAAAGTTTACGTGCTTTGCGCATTTCTGTACCGAGTTCTTTAGTTGTTTTAATAATCGTCATAAATATTCCTTATCGGTAAATTATTGCTTATATTTACCCGCTATTCAATATTAATTTACCGTTCGGTAAATTAATTATTTTATTAGTTTAGGTAAATATTTGGTGCCATTGAGGAAGTAAATTAGGTACTAAGTACCAAGTCAGCACTAAGTATGAATTTATCAAAAAAAAAGTGAAAGTGTCGGCTTAAGAATATATAAATCAATATATTGGCTTACGACGTTAACAATGAATCAAGATGATTTCCTAATATCTGCCAAGCTTCTGCTTGTTGAGTTTCAAGTTTTTGACGTTGATAAATTCGTTTAACTTTATTTTCTTCTGTATGGTTGAGGCATTTTTCAATTACATCTGGTGCAATACCAAGATCTCCCATCAGAGTAGCTCCTGTTCTCCGTAAATCATGAGGTGTCCATTTTCCACCTTTTAATACGAGTGCTTGGTTATCTTTTGAACGATTGGAGAGTATGCTTTGCGATTGGCGTCCACCTAATTGTTTTGTAATTGATTTTTCACAAACATGACTTGAACCATCGCGATTTGTAAATATCCATGTGTCGCTTTTTGTGTACTGCAGGAGAATTTTAAATTGGTTGAGTGCGAAATCCGATAAGTAAATGGTATGTGCTTTACCATTTTTACTATTTTCTTTAGGAATAATCCAGGTATGCAAATCAAAATCAATATCGGTAATCTTTGTTTTAGATAATTCACCTATACGGCACATTGTTGATAGAGCAATCCATAAAGCACATTCGGTTGATTTTAACAAATTAGCAGAGGGTAATTGATGAGCTAAGGAAATGATTTCCGATTCATCCAATATTCGATCTCGTTCTGTTGGTGTTGTTGTCATTTTTGCTATGTTAAGACTCGCCGTTGGATCAAACTCAATTAAATCTCGATTTACAGCAAACTTAAACATCTGTCTGATTAATTTCAAAATATTTCTTGCTAAATTAGCTACTCCTCTCTTTTTTAATAAGTCTATCACTTGAACAACGTCACCTTTACGCACTTCTTCAACAAAAATTTCACCCAAAATGGGCAATACATCTTTTTTGAACATACGGTCAACTTCCATCTTATCTTTACGATTGATCACATCCATTTCGAACCAGCGTGTGAATAAATCATAAACGGTAATTCTTAATGCTAGACGATTTAAAGCATTTTGCTCTTCGATTTGTTGTATTCGTAAACGTTCTTTTTGAAGTGTACGCTCTACCTTCGGATCGATACCTTTCTTAATTAATGCTTTATAGTCATCTCTTTCGGCTCTTGCGGTTGCTAAAGTTGTGGATTCTAAAGTCATCCATTTTTGAGAATGATCTATTCGATAAAAGTATCGAAATGAAATAGAGCCTCCATCTGTTATGGATCGAATACGGACATAAAGATTCCCTCCATCAGGGATTAATTGCTCTTTATCGGTAGCTTTGAGATTTTTAAATATTAACGGTTTAATTTTATTGATGGTCATAGAAGTGTCATCTTGGATTCAAATTAATCAATGAAAATGTCCATTTCTACGGGGTAGCAATCGGGATAGCATATTGAGTTTTCGGGATAGCAACCGGGATAGCATTTTTATTGGATTTAAAAAAACATTATTGTACGTTACAAGACTATATTTTTACGTAACATAATGAATTATAACATATATATTGTATTTTATGTATTTAGTTGAATCTTGATGGATAATAAATTACCGTTCTGGGGGCAAGGGGTAGTAGGTTCAAATCCTATCGTCCAGACCAATAAAATCAATAGCTTACAGGTTTTTAAAATCTTAAAAATCGTCAAAAATACCAAAAATCTCATCTCGGTACAACACTCGGTACAACATTTTTAAACACTGTAACTGTTTATAGTTAATCCACACCCAGCCGCAAATCTTACCTAAAGTCTTTTTGCCTGATTGAGACAGCATTTAGTTTAAACGATCTCTTGAGCTCTAAGCTTACCTTTGCAATATTACCGCAACAAATGCGGGTAATTCAATTGCTATCAAATCCTTTGTTTTTCGCTAAACCCTCTGATCCCTGTTTCTAAATTCCCAGCATCTCTGTTGCGTTTTAATCATAGACACTCTTCACTTCGTAACTCAAATTATTATTTGGGACGTCGACATTTCTCGACATCATTTTGTCATACTTATATGTTTTATTTAGAGAGTATTTAAGAGGACATTATGGATAATAGTCATTACGGTTTTGATCCAACTTATGGTTATACGTTAGCTACATTATTAAATGTAAGCTCACCAAAAGAGCCTATCTATTTTGATGAATTTTGGCAAAAACGCTATCGACACGCTTTAACAGTAAATCCAGCACCGCAGATTACCCTTATCCATGAAGATAAATTTGGTTGGCGTGTTTTTTCTATAGGTTACACCTCAACTGATTCTTTTCCAATAAAGGGCTGGTTATTGGTACCCACTTTGGGCGAAGTAAAACGTGGCTTTATTGTAGGTCACGGTTACGGGGGGCGAAACGAACCTGACTATCATTTGCCTTTTACAGATGCAGCGTTGTTATTTCCTTGTTTTCGCGGATTATCGCTTAGCACTCATCCTCCCATTTCCAATGAATCCAACTTTCATGTGCTACACAATATTGAGTGTAAAGATGACTATATTTTAGCTGGTTGTGTGGATGATGCGTGGGTGTCAGTAAGTGCTTTATTGTCATTGTTTCCAAGTTTAGTTGGGCACTTGGGTTATTTGGGAGTAAGTTTTAGTGGAGGAATTGGCGCTTTAGCATTGGCTTTTGAGTTACGCATTTCAAAAGGACATCTCAATATACCCACTTTTGGACATTTGCCATTACGTTTAAGATTAGAAAGCATTGGAAGTGCTCGTAGCATACAACAATATTATTGTGCTCATAAAAAAACAGCACTTAAAACGTTAACTTATTTCGATGCTGCGTTAGCTGCGAAGCGAATTAAAATACCCATGCATTGTGCTTGCGCTTTATTTGATCCTTGCGTAGCACCGCCCGGGCAGTTTGCCATATACAATGCTTTACCTAAACAAAAACAGTTATATGTTCTGGAAGCGGGTCATCATAATTATCAATATCAACTACATCAAGAAAATGAACTGCTTAATCAACTCAATATTTTCTTTGAATCAATGGGTTAATTACTATCAATTCTAATTTGCATGTCGAATCTTAAATTGTCTTAACACGAGAGATATTATGAATCGAGAATACCATAAATGGTGGAGTAACCATTTACACCGAGATATGGAATTACTGATATTTGGCCATGCAGGTGCTAAAGTGTTGGTTTTTCCTTCACGCTTAGGTCGGTTTTACGAGTATGAAAAGCTAGGCATCATCCATTTCCTGAAGGATAAAATTGAAAATGGCTGGCTACAACTTTATTGCGTTGACAGTATTGATGCGGAAAGCTTGTACTGTCATTGGGCACATCCATCAGCGCGTATTAAAAGGCATACTGATTTTGAAAAATATATCTTAAACGAAGTAATTCCTTTTATGCACACCAAAAATACGCATGATTGTTTGATGTCACATGGTCTAAGTCTGGGTGCGTTTCATGCTGCAAACATCGTTTTTCGACATCCCCAGCATTTTAAAAAATTAGTTGCCTTCTCAGGTCGCTATGACCTAACTCTCAATGTTGAATGTTTTCGTGATTTATTTGATGGCTTTTACAATGAAGATATCTATTTTCATACCCCCACGCATTACTTACCTAGTTTAGACTGTACTTGGCGCTTAAATAAACTTAGGGAAATTGACATTATTTTAACCATTGGCAGAGAAGATCCATTTTTACAAAATAATGAGTATCTAAGTTCAATTCTTTCTCAAAAAAACATCTCTTTTCAAATGCCAATTTGGGATGAACGAGCACATAGCGGCTATTATTGGCAACGTATGTCAACACTATATCTATAAGTTGAATATCAAAAAATTCTAAGTAAGAATACCGTTGGATCGATAAATTAATAAAAATTACTTAAATATTGCCAATGGGGCTTGCATTTACAAATGAATCCTTTCATTTATTGTGCTGAGTCGATAATTGCTTTTACGGTGAGCATATCGAAGTGGAATCTTTGAATAATTCTAAGTGTTCTCTAGTCTTGCCGCCTTCATTCTTTCAATCTATTCATAAGCTTTACGTGCGTTTGTTCTTGATCTTGTGGAATTAGCGCATCGACAAGTTGTTCTAATCCAGGTTCATCAACCATTCCGGCTATTAAGCCGAGATGATCCAGGTTGTAACTGCTGTATGTTTCAATAGTCGAATCTTTTAGTAAATTTTAGGGGACTACATTTTAAACCCAAAATTGCTTTTAATAGGTGCGGAATGTCGGACATATCAAGGGGATGGTCATGTTTACGTTTGACGATAGTTTGATTAAGTCGAATAGCGTTAGCTTTGCCGGTTTTGGATTCGGTGAGGTTGAGTAACGCTGTGAGCCAGAAAAGCGCTCAAGAGCTTATGTGACAAATTGTCACGCGACAATTTGTCACATTTTCAAGTCAAATATCTAGGATTATAATAAATGCACTCTTTGGAGCTTCTCTGGCTAAGAGTCTTATATCCTTCTCTTTAAATGCAGCATCAATTATTACTTGATGCTGCATTTTTTTATGCCGTAAAGCTAAGCTTACAAGCTTGGTGAGATTATTTTAAAATAATGGTACCGTTTGCCGCCTCACCAAATTTGAATGAATTTGGTCAAGCTGGTTGAGACCAATCGGCCCAATAAGTTGAGCTTCCATTTGAATTAATAATCATTTCGTCACCAGCAGTACCTTTAGCCTTCGTGCAAAGGTCTCACTGTAATATTTTTATGCTATACGCTTCGTCCGCCAGAGAATAAACAGTAAGCTGGATTATCACTTTCTTCATCGAAATTAAAGCCTAAAGCATTTAAACAGGCATGAAAATCATTTTGTTGTTCATGCTCCATTTGTAGGCCAATTAAGACCTTTCCAAATGCGGCACCATGATTTCGGTAATGGAACAAACTTATATTCCAGCGGCCACCTAATTCAGTTAAAAAACTCAGTAACGCGCTTGGACGTTCAGGAAATTCAACACTGTAAATCACTTCATTTAAAGCGTGTGGCGTATGCCCTCCCACCATGTAACGAATATGTTCTTTTGCTAAATCATTAGCGGTCATATCAACCACACTAAAATCATTCGCCTGTAAATGTGTAATTAACGTCGCGCGATCACTGAGTAGGCCACTACTTGAAATACCAACAAACACATGAGCTTGCGCGGCATCGAAATACCGATAATTAAATTCAGTAATATTACGCCCATCAAGAAGCTGACAAAACCTCAGAAAACTGCCAGCCACTTCAGGAATTGTCACTGCAAGTAAGATTTCACGATGTTCACCGACTTGAGCGCGTTCAGCGACATAACGCAAACGATCAAAATTCATATTCGCGCCACTATCAATGGCAACGAATGTTTGATTAATGATAGCGTTTTCCTGCGCATATTTTTTTAAACCAGCAATGGCTAATGCACCTGCCGGTTCAGCAATAGAGCGCGTATCATCAAAAACATCTTTGATGGCTGCGCAAATTTCGTCTGTGCTAACGGTGATGATTTCATCGACATATTTTTGAGCTAAAGCAAACGGTTCAGCGCCCACTTGTTTAACAGCAACACCATCAGCAAATAATCCCACTTGAGTGAGAATGACGCGCTCACCCGCTTTTAAGGCTTGATTTAAACAGTCTGCATCGTCTGGTTCAACACCAATAATTTTAATATCTGGTCGTACAAATTTTGCGTAAACCGCCACGCCAGCAATTAATCCCCCTCCGCCAACAGGAACAAAAATCGCATCTAAGTGCCCCGTATGTTGACGCAGAATTTCCATAGCAACTGTGCCTTGCCCAGCAATGACGTCTTCATCATCATAAGGGTGAATAAACACACGGCCTATTTGACTGGCCAGCTCATACGCGTAAGTGTATGCCTCACTATAGGAGTCGCCAAATAGGATAATTTCTGCGCCCATTGCTTTGACGGATTGAATTTTAATTTCTGGGGTGGTGGTAGGCATCACAATCAGCGCTGAAATACCGAGTTTTTGTGAGGCGAGAGCAACCCCTTGCGCATGGTTTCCCGCTGAAGCTGCCATGACGCCTCGTGTTTTTTCTTCTGGGCTAAGCAGCTTCATTTTGTTGTATGCGCCACGTAATTTAAAGGAGAAAACAGATTGCAGGTCTTCACGTTTTAACAATACATGGTTTTGTGTGCGCTTAGATAAACTACGTGCATAGTCTAGTGGCGTTTCGATGGCCACGTCATAAACACTTGCGCGTAATATTTTTTCAATATAGCGTAAAGGCATAAGGTTTAATTTTTTTATAAAGAGCGGGGGAAAATAACATCAATATTTTATTTATCGAGCCCAATAAAATCCCATATTTGATGTGAAATGGTTATATTACTGGTATCTGTTTCAGGTGTCCCATTGGGATAATTTTGATCGTACACACGCTTAGCATCTTTAGCGAGTTGCGGCATATTTAATTGTGTGTAGGACTCTTGCAAAATCTCAAGGGCTTGCGGCACCGCAATGGTGCGATCGTATTTATCAATCACGGTATTTGCGCGATTCGCTGCCGCAATATAAGCACCACGTTTCATGTAATAGCGTGCAATATTAATTTCGTGCATCGCTAAGTTATTTTTTAGTGAAACTGTACGTTGTTGCGCGTCGGCAATATAGTGGCTTTGTGGAAAACGACGCATGAGTTCTGCAAAATTTTCAAGTGCTTCATTTGCAAAGGCTTGATCACGCTGTGAAGTATCTGTTGGTAAAAAACGATCAATAAAGCTGATACCACGATTGTAATTGACGAGACCTTTTAAATAATACGCATAATCAACGTGTATGTCGCGCGGATATGTTTTAATAAATCTATCAGCAGCAGCCAAAGCGGCCTCTGCATCATTATTTTTATAATAGGCATAAGCGCTATCAAGTTGCGTTTGTGGAGCGGCATTATCAAAGGGATAGCGCGCTTCTACCGCTTCATAGAACTTAATAGCTTTATCATAATTACTGGCCTCAACAGCTTCCTTTGCATTGGTTCGGAACTTTTCTGCGCTCCATCCCGTATAATCTTCATCAGATGAACTGCTGTCACCAAAACTTTTTAGGGTTTCACATCCTGGTAAAGCTGACAGCGAAAGAATTAACAAACAAGCGACGCGAAATTTCATTAGAATAGAGTACATTTATGTGAGATTTTAAATGGCTTATGCCAAAAAATAGACTTTACCCCTAAAACGGGGAAGTCAGCGATTTTATTGGTGTGAGTATAACTGAACAACGGGTTACACGAAATAGGTGTTATGACAGATTTAACAATAGAAGTTCCTCTTGATATGGCAGGCATGCGTTTAGATCAAGCCTTGGCAGAATTATTTAGCGATTATTCGCGCAGTAAACTCCAAACATGGGTCAAAGCTGGACGAGTCCACGTTAACGGTAAAAGCTTAAAACCCAAAGATAAACTAGAAGGGGGCGAGTTCATTACACTTGATGCAGAAGCAGAAGTCGTGATTGATGCGAAACCTGAAAATATCCCTTTAGATATTATCTATGAAGATGATCATATCCTCATTTTAAATAAGCCAGCGGGATTGGTCGTTCATCCTGCCATTGGAAACTGGAGTGGAACGCTTTTGAATGCGCTTTTGCATCACGCACCCCTGCTTGAAACATTGCCACGCGCGGGCATTGTGCATCGTATTGATAAAGATACCAGCGGCCTACTTATGGTGGCAAAAACGCTTCAAGCACATAACCATTTAACCGAGCAACTCCAAGCGCGTGAAATTCATCGTGAATATCAAGCAGTTACTCATAATCGCATGATTGCAGGCGGGACAATTGACGAACCCATTGGCCGACATCCTACGGATAGATTGCGTTACGCAGTCCGTGATAATGGTAAAGAAGCGGTTACGCATTATCGGGTAATAACCCGATTTAAACGCCACACGCATATTCAAGTGAAACTGGAAACCGGCCGCACCCATCAAATCCGTGTGCACATGGCACATGTTCGATTCCCATTACTGGGCGACCAATTATATAGCGGACGATTTCAGTTGCCTGCGGATTGCAGTGAAGAATTTGAGAAAGTACTGCGTTCATTTAAGCGTCAAGCGTTGCACGCGGCAAAACTCGGTTTAATTCACCCTGAGTCGGATGAATATATGGAATGGGAGCAACCACTACCCGCAGATATGGTAAATTTACTCGCAGCACTTGCGCACAACGATGAAGAGCAACGTTAATCCATCGGCATTGATATTTCCAAATTGGGACGTTCCCGACAACGTTCATGCAGTGATGACAACGCGTCATGCGCCTTCTCATTCAAATAATGATGTGGCGCGTAGTGCTTACGGTGATTTCAATCTTGCCACGCATGTGGGGGATGACTTAACACACGTTCAAGGTAATCGTCATTTGCTCTGTGACACCTTAGCACTACCCACATCACCGATTTGGCTTGAACAAGTTCACAGTAATATGATTGTGAAAGCCGAAACAAACTCACTTAATGCAAAAGCTGATGCAAGTTTCAGTGCAGAGAAAAACGTGGTTTGTGTGGTGATGACAGCTGATTGTTTACCTGTACTTATTTGTTCAGCGGACGGTCAAAAAATTGCGGCAGTTCACGCAGGATGGCGTGGATTAGCGAGTGGCATTATTACCCGTTCAATTGACACATTAGGAACAAAAGATGTGGTTGTTTGGCTTGGCGCTGCAATAGGTAAACACTGTTTCGAAGTCGGTGATGATGTACGTGATATTTTCATTGAAAAATCAATTGATTATGGAACAGCTTTTCAATCAAGCGAATCTAAATGGTTGACGGATATTTATCAACTTGCCCGCGTGGAACTTGCACAATTAGGTATATTTAATGTGCATGGTGGTGAATTTTGCACAATGAGCGATGAAAATAGATTTTATTCGTATCGGCGCGATACGAATACTGGACGCATGGCAACACTGATTTGGTGTACATAGAAAGCTCTACATGGCAGATAAATGTAGATATGATGTTTGGGGCCTCTTTACGTACCAAAAATAAATTACCTCATATTATCCTATTAAATGATATGACATTCGATATTATCAAAAATCATCCCATTCAGCATGAAGTATATGTGTTCCCCGCTGAGAATAAAGAACCATTAAAACAGATGGATTCAGTCAATCGTTTTCAAGGTTATTGGATAAGGTTACAATTGATAAGTTCGTCCCGCGTGATTTGCGTCGAACTTTCAAAACACTTACCGGAAAAGCCGTTATTACGAAAGATATACGTGATAGGCTTCAAAATCACGCTTTGCTGAATGTTTTAAGTTTACATTACGATATGTATAATTATCTACATGAAAAGCGTGCAGCTATGGTTATATGGAATGATTTTTTAAACAAAATATTAACTACTGAAACGATTGCTTTATAAGAATGGCTAGTGTTAATCATCATTTGATAGGTCCATAACTTCAACCTACTGTCTACTGCTTTGTCAAAAGCAGCCTTACGGTTACGTTATGGTAAGAAAATATGGTATGGAATAATGAATTATTGGTACTTTATTTGGCGATATTACCTTTAACATATTGATGAGTAATAGAACCTATTAACGTTTGATAGGGCATTCCGGCTTTAATTGCTTCTGTTTTTATTTTTTCCAAATCGTTTTCTAATAGTCTCAAATTGATTGTTTTCCTTTTAGATAGTTTCGATTTAACTGCATCTTTTAATCGTTCAATTTCCATGGCAACATGAGGAACACTATTAGTTGCTTCATTTTCTATAAAATCTAATAATTCCAATTCTTCTTTATCATAAGTTATTGTATTCATGGTCTTCATTTATGCGTATTTGCTGTTGTGTTTTCTACTGGGAATAATGCTTTTTAAGAATACTTTTTCAGTATATACAAAGGCAGACAAATTTAACAATTTTTCCAGGTCTTTGATAGTCAGCATTTGATTAACAAACAATAGGAAGAAAACTTGATATGACTTTTTTAAATCTGTATTTTGAGATGTACCAAAAATATGAATCAACCATAGATTGCGTTAATAAGACTTAACGCAATCTATCGGTAGTTAGGTAAAGATAAATAAGGCTTGGTAGGGTCAATGCGTTGTCCGTTAAAAGTAGGTCTTGTACTATTGAATATCCTTGCGTTCACCCAATACGTGGACTACACTTTGTGCTTTATGTGGGAGTATAAATTATGTATGCAACAAACGTGCGGAACTTGAAACGCAATCCTTCTGAAGCACTTAGGCAGGCCGAGTTAGAGCCAGTCTTAATCCTAAAGGGCAATTCACCCAATGCGTTATTATTCAATCTTAAAAGCTCGCTCGGTGATTTAAATTCACAGCTAAAACCTGCCTTGGCTTCGACTTTATTCAAAGATGGTGTGTTGTCATTAGGGGCTGCAGCAAAGATGAGTGGGTTAAGTTTGTCTGAATTTATAGACCATTTATCGCAGTTGGATATTGATATTGTTAAGCCCGATCAACAGACGGCTAACGAAATGAGTGTCATTGATTCATGGGTGTCGTAATTGCTGATGCGGGACCTCTAATAGCGTTGTCCAAGATTCAGCACCTACATGTACTCAAGGATCTGTTTTCTGAAATCTCCCTCACGCAAGCAGTTGCGGATGAATGTTTACGCGTTAAATCTGATGATGCGGTGTTAATTAAGCAGGCCATTACGTTAGGCTGGTTAAAATGTGTTGATAATCCCGATTTTACTCATGCTTTATCCAAAAGCTTGGGACTTGGGGAGCTTTCTAGTATTGAATACGCCTTGCAAAATAAAAAAAACATGTTATTAATTCTTGATGATGCGTTGGCACGTAAACAAGCCATTCGCAAAGGATTAACGATCATTGGAACGGCAGCGATCGTGTTTACCGCCCAACGCAAAGGATTGATTAGTGATGCTGAGGCGGTTATTAGTCAACTTAATAAAGTTGGCTATCGTATTTTACCTGCGGTGGTTTCTCAGTTAAAAAGCAGTTTAGTGTGACCTCGAGGTTCACGTTGATAATGATGGGTTGGCTTGAGTGTCACCGAGCCATAATTAAACTCAGACTCTAGTGATCGATGATTGTCAGTTAGTTAACATAGAATCCCTCATATTTGGGGTATTATAAAATTGATTTGGGAGATAAAGCATGATGTTGCGAACCGTTTCTTGTTCCCTTTTATTCCTTTTGCTGCCACCACAAAGTTACGCCTACGAGTCAGCGGGGCAATCTTTCAAGATTGACGTGCTAACGGAGCAAAAGGATTGTATTTGGGGTTTTGACTTTTTACCCAGTGGCGATATCGTATTCACTCAGCGCGATGGGGAGTTAAAACAGCTTAACGTCAATACGCATGACGTGATAACCATTAAAAACATTCCAGAAGTGGCTGCTAAGGGGCAGGGCGGATTGCTTGATGTTCGCGTCCATCCAAAGTTTAATAGTACACATTGGCTCTATTTGACGTATTCCGTAGCATTGCCTACTGGCATGACAACGCGACTTGCCCGCGCAGAACTTGCCGATGGGGCTCTAACGCACTTAGAAGTTTTGTTCACTGCATTTGAAGCTAATGACAATCGTATTCACTTTGGTGGGCGCATTGAGTTTGATGGTCAGGGGCATGTCTTCTTGTCGATGGGTGAGCGTAATGAGCGCGATAAAGCCCAAAGTCTAAGCTTTGACAATGGTAAAATTTTGCGACTCAACGACGATGGTAGTATCCCCAGTGACAACCCATTCGTTGATACCGCAGGTGCGAGGCCTGAAATTTGGAGTTTAGGACATCGCAATCCCCAAGGCTTAGCTATTCATCCGCAGACGGGTGAGTTGTGGGAAGCGGAGTTTGGTCCATTAGGTGGGGATGAAATCAACTTAATTGAACCAAGTCAAAACTATGGTTGGCCAGTGATCACCTATGGGCGTGAATATTATGGAATGAGCATTGGTGAAGGAACAAGTAAAGCAGGTATGCAGCAGCCAATAGCTTATTATGTGCCGTCAATTTCACCTTCAGGTATTGGTTTTTATGATGGTGAAATTTTTCCGCAATGGAAAGGTAATTTGTTTGTTGCGGCACTGAGTGGTCAACAATTGCAAAGACTCGTTATTGACAATCATCGTATGGTGAGTCAAGAGGCGTTACTCACTGATTTGAAATGGCGCTTTCGTCATGTCAGGCAGGGCATAGATGGCCTTTTGTACATTTCAACGGATGAAGGAAAATTAGCCCGTATTTCCCCTTGATGGATTATGTAGTAGGATGAATAAAATAGAATCAAATTGAATTAACATTACAGCCTCCAACTCAACATGACAAATGCGACAGTGCAACCTATAGCGACCATGACTCGCGGTATTTTGATTCCAAATGAAGATGTGCCTATCGAGATATTGGCAAAGTATCACGCTGATAAAATTTTTCATCCCGGAATAAAATTAAAAAAAGTGTCCGATACCGCTATTTATGGGCAAGGTATCTGCAGGATTTCCATCGCCTGCTGATGATTACATTGAAAAGACCTTAGATTTAAACGAATTGCTTGTTCAAAAACCTGCTGCAACCTTTTTTGCCCGTGCGCAGGGGAATTCCATGACGGGTGCTGGAATTTTCCCCAATGATATTTTAGTGGTTGACCATTCAATTGAGCCAGTTTCAGGGAACGTTGTTATTTGCGCCATTGATGGAGAGCTCACGGTGAAGCGACTTATCATGGAGAACGATCAGTGGAAACTCCGTGCTGAAAATACAGACTACCCCGATATTATGATTTATGAAGAAATAGATATGGTCATTTGGGGCGTGGTCACGAATGTGATTCATTCGCTGTAGCCTAAAATTCAAGAAGAGAGATTAACATGGAACATAAAATAGAGAATGACTTAATTAAGCGCTCGGCTAAAAGCGTTTGGAAAGAGATATTATTATATGTCGTTTTTTCAACTTGTATGGCTATTGGAGTTATTATCTGGACTGCAGACGATAATTGGATTTACTTTATCGCGGTATTTAAAGCCAAAGTTGAGATAAATATTTTCCCCTTTCTTATTTCGATGATTGTATTGGGAGTTATTTGGATTTCTCGTTTAACTCAATTTTATATACACTCTAGCGATGTTACCCCAATGAGTGAGGTAGATTATCATAGATTTATACTAATGGATTATGATGAATCTTTAAAGCAGACAGATAGATTTGTAAGATGGAGTTATATAATTCTTTGGTGTGCTGGTGTTTTCGCATTTAAATTAACCCCTGAAAGTGATATTTACCCGTTTTCAATTATTTTTGAAATTTTTAAAATAATTTTTTATTTGTTGACCTTTGCATTTACATCTTTTTCTTTTTTATCTTTCTTTGTATCTATTGAAATTTTTTGTGCTGGATTTATTATCTTTAAATCAATCACTATTGGTAAATGGTGGTTAGCCGGATTGATTACTTATTGTATAATTTTACTTATGACTGGAGATATAAAAGGAGTTCTGCAGAATATTTTAATGAGTTTATTGCTTGCCATTTTTTATATAAATGGAGGATATGTTGCATCGTTAGCTTCATTTATAATTATATTAATTTTTGGTGAATTTATCCAAAAAATTAATAATTTAAAATAATTTAATTCACATTAGATG
>CAINHP010000166.1 GCA_903848905.1 uncultured Pseudomonadota bacterium | reverse complement strand
TTTTTTGTGGTTCGTAAAAATATCAATGTTGCATATCCCATATTTTTATTAATTTTATAGGGGATATGCATTACAAAAAAACGCAAGAGCATTAAAACAACGAAAAACTTATTTCAACACGTTAAATGAGAGAGAAGTAATTTGATTGCTTTTAAAGTTGGAGTTATCAAACATAAGTTTAAAATCATCGCCTTCGTTTGTAGGTTCTTTGAATAAATCATGGGCGAAAGGATACGAAATGGGTTGATGAATCAATTCGGCGTCAATGGTATATTGTTTTCCTGTAAGTCCTTTGATGCTATAACTCACTTGATCGCTTCCGCCAATGAAATTAGCATCGTTTAACGCGTCACCTACGACTTTTACATCTTGAGGTGCTGTCGATTTATTAAAGCCGGCAGGTAAAAGTCGATTGTCTTTTAAATAGGTCTTGCCACGAAGTAAAGTGTAGGTGACCTCATTTTGATTATTTCCCATAATCGCTTCGTAGATTTGAACTTTATCCTCAGAATCAATCACATCGTAGTGAGGTTCAAACTTTGAATTGTCACTATCGGCATCAACACCTTCAATACTGCCATCAGGGTTGATTCGTCCAGATTCAAAAACAATTTTATTGGTTGCGTCTTTTACTTTAACATGCAATATCACCCGTCTGGAAGGGTAAGCAGTAGGGAGTTTATGACCTGTTGTGCTGGTAATGTTGAGAGTAAACGTTAAGGTCGAATTCGTCAGTGAAGAATTAACGGTATTAATAGTGGCAGCACTATTAAGCATACTTTGTGTTTTTTCAATGGATTCGTTGAAATCGGCTGTGCTGGCGAGTACACCGAGTTGTTTTTTGTTATTGTTAAAAATATCGAGCATTAATTTATTGGCACCAACAAAATCGTGTTTGCGGAAATTATCACGTGGAGAAAGAGATTGGGGGATCGTGGCAATTTTCACATTGTCTGAGCGTGGCATGTGACAATCTTGGCATTCTTTCGCATTCTCAGGTTTTGCGTAATTGCTTTGTTCCCATTCTGTGTACGGCATTTGCTCTGGAAATTCAGTTTCGGGCGTGGTGCTTACTATTTTTCCAAATTGATCTACAAAAGGCGTTTTTAAATTATGGCAAGTACCGCAAAGCTTCGATGATTCAACATGTTTACTGAACGTTGGCGTATAGCCGACGGTTTGGCGAATCATTTCACGTGTGACAGGAAATTCATATTGTCCATACAGTAGCATATTATCTCCGATAGTATATCCACCGGTGAAACTAGTTAGTTTACCTAAATTATCGGCGTTTTGGATTTGATGGCAAAGTGTACATCCCACCCCCGACATCGCTGCATCATGATTAGGGTGCAGCGGGTTTAAAAGTCCGTCTTGCCCATCATCAAAAACGGTCTGCGTTAAAATAGTATTGTCTTTTTTAGCTTCAAAATTTGCCATAGGGGCGTGGCATCGCGAACATTTATCATTGATGGTGCTGGCGAGTTGTGGGTTACGCGTGAGTTCACTGCGGACTTTGGCTTTCCAAAAAGGATCACGTGAAGCGTTCGCCATCATAGTAGCCGACCAATCCAATTGAATCGAAACATCTTTGCCCGTGCTATCTACCAAATTATCATGGCAATTTGCACAGGCTACAGGTCCTTGAAAATAGCTTTTGTTATAAAATGCAGGATCTCCGCCATCCGTTGCAGGAAGTAAAAATTTATCAGTTGATTTCATTGTACTGACGTTAAACGTCGCCGATACACCGCCGATGGTTAACGTCGCTTGGTTTTTGGTTTGATAAGTAGAGGCTGAAAATATTCGAACTGTCACCTTATCTGAATTATTAACGCTACCATTTTTACTCGAGAAATCCCCGTTATTTATTGCATATTCACCTCCCACAATACTTATTGCAGTTGGCGTATTAATGCCTGTTACCGTAATCGTATTTGATGTAATGCGTGTGTTTAAAGAAAGATCGACTTGTTCAACAAAATTAAACGTGTCCGGCATGGTGTCTAATACAAGTTTTGGTGTGTCTAAAGTGGTTGCACTCAATGTGCTTGAAACGCCACCGATGGTTAACGTCGCTTGGTTTTTGGTCTGATAAGTAGAGGCTGAAAATATTCGAACTGTCACCTTATCTGAATTATTAACGCTGCCATTTTTACTCGAGAAATCCCCATTATTCATTGCATATTCACCCCCCACAATGCTTATTGCAGCAGGCGCATTGATGCCTGTGACGATAATCGTATTGGATGTAGTCGCCTTATTTAAAGGAAGGTTAACTTGCGCTGTGAAAGCAAATGTATCAGGTGTGGTATCTATAATAATATTTTTAGGGTTATCTATCGTCGTGGTGCTAAAGGTACCTTGGACGCTACCTATTTTTAATGTAGTGATGGTGGTTTTTTTATAGGTTTTAGCACTGGTATGTTGAAGGCGAACACGATCTCCATTCACAACGGTAGTGGAACTGGTTCTAAAAACTTTGTCATTAATAGAAAATTTACCATTTTTAATACTAATGGTGGCTTTGGTATTATTTTTAAGACCGTCAACAGCTATGTAATTAGAAGTAACAAGGGAATTTAATTTAACATCCGTTTGAAGTAAAAAACTAAAGGGTGTTGGAGCAGGAATTATGGCTGCACTTAAAGCATTTATGCTAAAGGTATATAACAAAAACCACAGTGGATAAAAAATAAATTTCTGTTTTTTTAACATAAAGTCTCTCGGATTAACGCATTTATCGTTAATGAAAATTTAAAATTACTTTTTTTATTGCATAGATTAGGCCATTAGTAAATATATTATTTAAATCAATGTTTTTAAGTGGATTTCACCTTATTTCTTCAACATAACACAGCGAATAATTACAGCATATCCCACACATTTTGCAAAAAAATGGGGGATATGCATCATAAGCAAAAGACCTCGTAAAGCCATAATTGAATCCGATGCAATTTGACCACGGTTGATTATATTGTTCAAAAAATGCATTTTTTAAGCGGATATTGAAATTTTTTGTAACGACAACCATCGCTAAAATAAAAGTGCGGCATATCACACATGGATAAAAGTAAAGTGTGGCATATCACGCATTTTGATAATGTCTAATAGCAATTTTGTATGTTTTCTTGCTGTAACTCTCTAATAAATAGAGAAATAAAAAAAGTGGTCTATTTTTGGCTATGTATACGACGCAAACAGCATATTTTTAGGTGAATACTTATTATTTGAGCTGTTTATTTCTTTTATATTTGGACGTTATTATGAAATTTTATAAAAAATTAGCGGTTACTGTTCCTTTAATGCTTGTTTCATTATCGTTTGAAGCATACGCAGCGACAACTTTTATACCTGCTTTAGTGCTTGACACAGAAAAAACACCAAATCCACCTGTTCTTCGCTTAACCAATGTTCCAACAACGGGTTGGGTAAGTCCATCTATGGCATACAAAGGCTGGACGCACAATAGTAAATGGTTATTCCTCAATGTTCTCAAAGGCAAAACGGTTACTATCACTTTAGATTCAGTAACACCTAACGGTGGAACATCAACGGGTTTTCACCCTGGTTTAACTGTATGGAATCGCATGACAAAATTCCCGGTTACGGATGCTAGAAACTACTGGATACATGACCATTTTTATAAGCAAACTGAAAGTGTCAACCTTCCTAACCAGAAAGCAGATACTGCTTACGCGCTTAACGGTCAGAAAGTGGTAGCGGGTGAATCAGTTGGTAATATCATTCTGGAATATGTCACCAGTGCATATGATGCAAACGGGTTAGGGGATAAATTCGCTGTTGATAGTGCAACAGGCATGTTAAAACCCGCTACGACAGAAACATCATTCTATGGTCCTTATTTACCAATTGGATACAGTATTTTAGGGAATTCTTCTGGGCTAACGGATTCTGCTAGTTGTTCAGATAAAACAAAAACCACCGCCGCAACCTGTGTCAGTCCTGCTACTTGGAAACCAAGTACGCCAGGAATACTCACGACAAGTTTCACAGCGGCTAAAGGAGGTATTTATCAAATTGTTGTTGGCGGGCTGAAACCTGATACGGGTTCAAAAGCAGCGACATCTAAAGCTGCTTGTTCAGACACAACTAAAACAACAGAAGCTGCTTGTGTTGCGCCTGCTGTTTGGACAACTCCAAATAATATGGATATAACCATTACAGTTAAATAATTGTTTTCTGATGACTCGATGCTTTTTTATGGGCATCGAGTTGTTTTATTTTAATATCAAGTTGGTCAGTTTTATGTCTTTAAGGTTTTGTGTTTTCATTTTGCTAAGCGGTTGGAGTGCCTCTGAGTTGGTTTTAGCTCATGCTTTGTCTTATCAGTCGATGCTTGATAAAAATTTAAAGAAATACAATATTCCAACAACCCCAGGTTTATTAGATGGAAAATCGCCGATTATTGTGGATAAAACCACGGCAATCCAATTAGGTAAAGCCTTGTTTTGGGACAGCAATGTAGGTAGTAATGGCGTGGCATGTGCAAGCTGTCACTTTCATGCGGG
>CAINHP010000165.1 GCA_903848905.1 uncultured Pseudomonadota bacterium | reverse complement strand
CGATCTCATCACTTGGCGATATCGTCATTCAACTTAATCATGAAAAAGCCCCTATCAGTAGCGAAAACTTTTTAACATATGTTAACGAAGGGTTCTACAATGGCACTGTTTTTCATCGTGTGATTAAAGATTTTATGGCGCAAGGAGGTGGTTTTGACACCAGTTTTAAACAAAAAGCGTCCCACGCAGAAATTCAAAATGAAGCAGATAATGGCTTAAAAAATACACGTGGCTCAATTGCAATGGCAAGAACCAATATGCCACACTCTGCGTCAGCCCAATTCTTTATTAACTACAAAGACAATAGCTTTTTAGATCATTCAGGTAAAAATGCAAGCGGTTGGGGTTATGCTGTATTTGCTGAAGTGATTGAGGGCATGGAGATTGTTGATAAAATGGCAACGCAACCCACTGGTTCACGTAATGGCTATCAAGATGTTCCCAAAACCGATATCGTGATTGAAAAAGCGGAATTGATTAAATAATTAAGAATAAGGATTTAACCATGAAATTAACACAAAAATTCGCTTCATTTTTCAAAATAGTATTTTTAGGGCTTGTCATGACGTCATCTGCACATTCTGCAACAGCGGAAGAAAATAAAACGGCTGGAATCACTTTTCTAGCGGAAAACGCAAAAAAACCGACTATTGTTACCACGCCAAGTGGCTTGCAATATGAAGTGTTAATCAAAGGAAAAGGTTCAAAAAATCCAATCGCAACAGATATGGTTGAAGTGCATTATGCTGGCAGAACCTTGGACGGTCATGAGTTTGATAGTTCGTACAAACGTGGCGCATCAACATCATTTCCATTAAATCGCGTCATTAAAGGCTGGACAGAAGGCGTGCAATTAATGACTGAAGGCTCAAAATACCGTTTTTACATCCCTTCTGAACTCGCTTATGGCTCAACAGGTGCAGGTCGTGATATTGGTCCTAATGCAGCGTTAATTTTTGACGTTGAACTGATTAAAATAAATTAAAACAGACTCAAAATTTTCGGTGAAAAGTGATTTCTATGTACTTTTCACCGTATTTTTTTGATCTGCTCGCCTATGATTCTATTCATTTCAGATTTACATTTGTCTTTTGACAAACCCCAAATTACGCGTCATTTCATTCATTTTCTGCAAACAAACGCTCGTCAAGCCAGTTCCGTTTATATTTTAGGCGATTTATTTGATGCGTGGGTGGGGGATGATGATTTTACGGGGACAAGCGCGAAAGTTCGCCGCGAATTAAAACAATTAACAGATACCGGTGTAAATGTGTACTTGCAGCGTGGTAATCGTGATTTTCTTATTAGTGAGCGCTTTGCGCGTGGCACGGGCGTCGTGTTACTTGACGATTACACCGTGATTGAGTTGGAAGGTCAGCGCACATTACTCACGCACGGTGACTTGCTTTGCAGCGATGACATAGCCTATCAAGCTTTTCGCGTGAAATCCCGCTCGCAAGCGTGGCAGCAAAATGTACTATCTAAACCGTTGTGGCTGCGTTTACTTGCGGCTAGGTGGTATCGATTGCGCAGTTTTTGGTATAAATTTAAAAAGTCGAGTGACATTATGGATGTCAACCCAATGACCGTTAAACACATAATGGCACAATATGACTGTTCACAACTTATTCATGGACACACACATCGCGCTGGAAAGCATGAGTTTATGCTTAATGGGGTAAAAGCAACGCGAATTGTTTTATCGGAATGGAGTAATCATGGTGGAAGTGTGCTGAGTTTTGGAGAAACGAGTGAGTAAACGAAAATCGGGACTGAATGTTCACGGTATTATCTTGCTCGATAAACGTCTTGGCGTGTCGTCAAACAAAGCTTTACAAGAAGTTCGGCGTTTATTTAATGCCAATAAAGCAGGACATACAGGCAGTTTAGATCCGCTTGCAACAGGACTTTTGCCTTTATGCTTTGGTGAAGCAACCAAAGTATCAGCGTTAATGCTTGATGATGACAAACGCTATCAAGTCACTATAAAATTAGGTGTGATGACGGATACCGGTGATGCAGAAGGGCAGGTAATTGAGATAAAACCCATACCAGAACTTTCTATAGAACAAATTCAGTGCTGCCTTGAAAAATTCATTGGATTGCAAGCGCAGGTGCCGCCTATGTATTCTGCGTTAAAGCTCAATGGCAAAAAGTTATATGAATTAGCACGCGAAGGGATTACCGTTGAGCGAGCACCACGTCAAATTACGATTTATGAATTACATTTGCTTGAAGCGACATTCGATACCTTAACGCTGGATGTCACTTGTTCAAAGGGTACTTACATTCGCTCACTCGCTGAAGATATTGGTCATGATTTGGGGTGTGGTGCCACCGTTACCGCTTTACGGCGCTCGCAGGCGGGGCAATTTTTGTTGAAAAATGCTAAAACAATTGAGCAATTAAGTGCCCTGACAAATGACGAATTACAGGCGAATTTAATTGCTTGCGATAAACCATTGGAAAAACTGCCTGCTGTTCATTTATCTGAGCAGCAAGCAAAAGCCATTTCATACGGTCAAGATATTGATATCGAAAGTCAAAAAAGTGAAAGTGACTATCGACTTTATGCGGATGGTCTATTTTTAGGGTTGGGGGAATACGGAATAAATGGTAAACTACACCCGAAAAAATTGTTCAATCTGAATGATTAGGCGCAGGTAATAAACTTCGCCTCATACCTTGGGTTTCTACACCCTATCGTGGAAACTTTTTATTTTATTTTAATCTTAGGGATTATTGATTTTATGCCATTTACCGCAGAACAAAAAAAAGCCGTTGTTGAAGCGTATCGTTTAACTGAAACCGACACCGGATCACCTGAAGTTCAAGTTGCTTTATTAACTGCACATATTCAACATTTAGCGCCACATTTTGCCGCACACAAAAAAGATAACCACTCACGTCGTGGCTTATTGCGTATGGTTAACCAACGTCGCAAATTACTTGATTATTTGAAAAATAAAGATAGCGGACGTTATCGCTCGCTTATTGAACGTTTAGGTTTGCGTAAATAAAACCTTAAAAGAAAACGGCACGGATTGTGCCGTTTTTGCTTTACATCTCATGGAATGAACTTATTTTTATATTACCATTCAAACACAGGAAACCTCATAGTGAACCCTATTAGGAAAGAATTTCAGTACGGCGATCAAAAAGTTACGATAGAAACAGGTGAAGTTGCGCGTCAAGCGAGCGGCTCTGTCATGATTGATATTAACGGTACCTCTTTACTCGTTACTGTCGTTGGTAAAAAAGAGCCATCGAGTGGCGATTTTTTTCCATTAACCGTTAATTATCAAGAAAAAGCGTACGCTGCAGGTAAAATTCCAGGTGGATTTTTCAAGCGCGAAGGTCGCCCATCTGAACAAGAAACGTTAATTTCTCGGTTAATTGATCGTCCCATTCGTCCTTTATTTCCTGAAGGCTACACCAATGAAGTGCAAATTATTGCCACCGTGGTGTCGCTCAATCCTGATGTTGATACAGAAATTCCCGCTTTACTTGGCGCATCAGCTGCACTTGCCATTTCAGGCTTACCTTTTAATGGCCCCATTGGCGCTGCGCGTGTTGGCTATAAAGATGGTCACTATTTACTCAATGCAACGCCTAGTGAGTTAAAAGAATCTGATTTGATTTTAGTGGTTGCGGGTACTGCACATGCTGTGTTGATGGTAGAGTCCGAAGCGAAATGTTTGTCTGAAGAAATCATGCTTGGCGCGGTACTTTTTGGTCATGAGCAAATGCAAACGGCTATTCATGCCATTAACGAATTTGCAGCACTTGCGAATTGTGCACCGGTTGAATGGAAAGCACCTGAAACTAATCATGAATTGAACCGTGCTGTGAGTAGTGAAATTGAAGCGGCTGTGAAAGACGCTTACTCTATTCCTGAGAAATTGATTCGCCAAGAAAAGCTTAAAGAAATTCGCACTGCTATTATTGGAAAATTAACTGCGGATGACCAGTTCGCAGAGTCGGCCATTAAAACAGTGATTGAGCAATTAGAATATGACATTGTACGTGGTGCTATTTTAAACGAAGGCAAACGTATTGATGGTCGTCCACTTGATCAAGTTCGCCAAATTAGTATTCGTACAGGTGTGTTGCCTAGAACACATGGTTCAGCACTCTTTACACGTGGTGAAACTCAAGCGTTAGTGGTTGCAACACTTGGTACTGCTCGTGATGCGCAAATCATTGATGCACTTGCGGGTGAATACAAAGAACCGTTTATGTTGCACTATAACTTCCCTCCTTACAGCGTAGGGGAAACAGGATTTGTGGGTTCACCAAAACGTCGTGAAATTGGTCATGGTCGTTTAGCGAAACGCGGAGTTTTAGCTGTATTGCCAAATATGGAAGAGTTTCCTTATTCTATCCGTGTTGTATCAGAAATTACCGAGTCTAACGGTTCGAGTTCAATGGCGTCAGTTTGCGGTAGTAGCTTAGCGTTAATGGATGCAGGCGTTCCTCTGAGCGCACCTGTTGCTGGTATTGCGATGGGTCTTATTAAAGAAGGCGATAAATTTGCCGTGCTTTCTGACATCATGGGCGATGAAGATCACTTGGGCGATATGGATTTCAAAGTGGCAGGTTCACTTGAAGGGATTACTGCGCTTCAAATGGATATTAAAATCGACGGCATTACCGCTGAAATCATGAAAGCTGCTCTTGCACAAGCAAAAGTTGGGCGTTTGCACATTTTAGGTGAAATGAACAAAGCGCTTGCCGTGTCGCGTGATGAAATGTCCGATTTCGCACCGCGTATTATTACGTTCAAAATTGATCCTAGCAAAATTCGTGAAGTTATTGGTAAAGGTGGTGCAACTATTCGTAGCATTACTGAGCAAACCGGCGCAAGCATTGATTTAACCGATGACGGTGTTGTAAAAGTGGCTTCCGTAGATAAAGCAGCTGGCGAAGAAGCGCGTCGTTTAATCGAAGAAATTACCGCTGAAGTCGAAGTGGGTAAAATTTATGAAGGCAAAGTGGTTCGTTTAATGGACTTTGGTGCTTTCGTGACAATTTTACCGGGTAAAGACGGTTTAGTGCATATTTCACAAATTTCAGATGAGCGTGTTGAAAAAGTCAGTGAGCGCTTAAATGAAGGTGATGTTGTGAAAGTAAAAGTCTTAGAAATTGACCGTCAAGGTCGCGTTAGACTGAGCATTAAAGAAGCAAATAAAGAGCTTGAAGAACAACAAAACGCATAATCACTCTTTTTACGTCGCATCCAAAAAAGCCCTGTGTATTTTTCACAGGGCTTTTTTATTGTCTAAATTCTAGCTCGAGTCGCGGGATTGTCATCAAACGTTTTTCGACCACTTTGCCAGTGTAGGACTACATTTTTAATATCGCGGCTGTTTTCGATATTTAGAATCGTAAAGCATTCATTACTGCGCACAAAAGCCGCTAAAAAATCTCCCATAGCGCGTTGTTGAGTTTTATATTGTGCAAGGACATTATGTTTCAAGTTTCTTTCAATTATGTTTAGATTAAAACACGCGCGTTGATGACCACGCACGGGTAAATCATCAGGTAAAAACAGAGGTGAATTGCTTAGATTTAAAGGAGTGGGTGAATTAGAACCCTCAGGCCATCCGTGTTGCCAATGGATTAAATAAGACAGTAAGCGTGGCGCATTTTTTTTATCATTATTTTTTTGATTGAGCCAGTCATGAATGGCGAGTAAAGCAAACATACCAAGGCCAGCATGATCAGAATCGTTTTCCATGACATCGGGAAAGACAATTAACGTCGGTTTTGTTTCGTTGAGTATTTTAATGAGTTCATCGTGAAGAATTTTTCCATCTTGCGCGACGCCTTTGTTTTCAGCTATGCGATAGGGGACGTGACTAAATCCAGTAAATTCAGATTTTTCTGGATGTGTGCGCCAATGCGAAACGAGCATGTCATAGATAGAGCCATCAGAAAAACCGAATAAATCTAAATGAATAAATCCATTGCCGAGTATTTTTGCTGCACGCCTAGATTCTTCAAGTCGAATTTCACCGTATTTTAAAAAATCCGTTGGTTTTAAATTCTTTCGACCTGTGTCTTTTTCAATCGCTTCAACATACGCATCACCTGCTGTAATGACTACGCTTCTTACAGTTCCATCATTTATTAATGCACGATGTGCAAGTCCTGCACTGCTGAGTGATTCATCGTCTGGGTGCGGTGCGAGTATTAATAATCGCTCATGCTGCCTGACTTCTAATGATGGTGGTGTTTGTGCGTGCAGCGTGGTGAATGAACTCAGAAACAGACAGAAGCTAAAAGTGAGGATGTTTGGTGTTGAATAAGTGTCAATTTCATCTCTACTATTTAGCGTATTCATTATTTTTTTGTGATGATAATAAGGCCTAGTAACATAAAACAGGCACCCAAAATAATACGCAATGTAATGATTTCTTTGAGTATTAGCCATGCTAGAAAAATAGCAACTATAACACTGCCTTTATCAATTAAAGCAACTGTCGCAACATCCCCTAATTTGAGTGCTTTATAGTAGAAAATCCACGATAGTGCTGTTGTGACACCTGACAGCCCGAGCCAGATAAAATTTTCTTTGCGCAGCAAACTCAATTCGCTCGTTGTGACTGCCATCATCGCAAAAAGAGTAACAAAACAGAAAACAAAAATGGTTCTAATGGTTAGGCCTAATTCGGCGGAAATTCCCACTAAGCCTTGCTTTGCAATAACGGATGTAAAGCCTGCAAAGAACATTGAAATAAAAGCATAAAGAATCCAACGTTCCATGTTATTCGCTCAAATATTCACGGTATAGCTCATACGCCATGAACCATAAAGAATAAACGGTTAGGCGACCCCAAAAATCAAGAAAAACAGCCGTTTGAGCATCTAAAGTAAATGCGTCAACATAACCTAAAATGAGAAACAGAGGGATATTAATACAAACTACCGCGATAACACAGCGTCTAAAGAAAGTATAGTTAGTCAAATATTTTACATATAACGCATAACTGACAAACCAAAAAGAGTAAACCGTAAATCTTCCCCAAAAATCAATAAAAATCAATGTTTTTGGATTATTGCTAATAAAACCTAAATATGCCAAGATTAAAAAAATGAGCGTATTACCTGTTACTAAAAAAGAAAGTATTAATCGAATAACCTTTTTTGTTTCGGATTGCATGGATTTTCCTTATTGATGTTTATAAAATAGGACTGCATGATGCCATTTGTTATTTATCATCAAAAAACCACATTTGATAAATACTCAATAAAATTTGAAGTCCCATGGAAAGCCCCATCAATGCGCCACTAAAAATGACCACATACGCAAACTCTGGAATGGTTTTGGTAATGAACCATGATACAACGTCTAAGAGCATCGCCGCAAAAGGAATAATCATTGCCGCACGTTTGACGAATACGTTAATTTCGCAAAGTAGAAAAATTCGACCGATAAAATATAAAATAAACGCAATACCAAACAAATGAATATGCGATACGCGAATGAGGGTAGGGATGGTTGCTCCACCAGAATGAGCCATTTCTGACACAGCTGCATAATTGGTTAAGTCGGGCAGCGAAGGGTTGATGCTTGGCGTATGACATAAAACACAATCACGATTTAAAATAGGCGCTACTTTTTCAGTATATCCCGCCTCATCGGCGCCAGAATGTATCCAGCTCAAAATCACATCTTGATCACTTTTAAATTTTAAATTCGGCGCCATAATGCCTTTTACTGCTGTCCCTAAACGTGTTTGCGTGGTTGAACCATAGTAACTAATAACAACGTCATCTACTGAAAGTCCAGCTTTTCCGTCTAGGCCTTGATGCGTGTAGTACATATTCGCAAGTGCCGCTAGATAACCTAGACCAATCGTTAACAGAAAGACCGTATTTAAAATACGCTCACTAATGGAAATATCTTTGAATCTTGCATAACTGGGATATTTATCATCTTTCATACTGGTTATTTCCTAAAAATAAAAGGCATTCAAATGTAGGTTGAATGCCTAATTTTATTGATGAAACGTTAGAATATCAGCCAACCATTGATCATAAATGTGTTGTTTGATGAGCTTTGTTGCGTCGTACCATTAAATTGTGAATAACCAATATATTGTAAGCTGGTACGTAAATTGAGCCATGGCGCAAGATAGGAGCTGTTTTTGCCAAATGG
>CAINHP010000164.1 GCA_903848905.1 uncultured Pseudomonadota bacterium | reverse complement strand
GGTGATCCTGATAGTGGAATCGAGCCTGGTACGCTTTGGAAAGATATTCCAGATGATTGGAGTTGCCCTGATTGTGGCGTAGATAAAGATGATTTTGAATTGCTTGTTGAATGAGTAATTCTTCAACTAGGTAACCTCAACTAGGTAATATGTAATGAACGACAATAATAAAAATAAATCCGTAAATAGTTTACTGCCCTTTTTGATTAAAGTGGCTTATATTGCGCTTGCTGTAACAGCTTGGATTCTATTTCAATCCCTTATCGGTGTGCCTATGAAAATGGTGTAGTCCATTTGACTCGTCGAAACAGTGTTTTTTTGCATAAAGTCATTATTGCCGCTTTAATCAAAGCGGCAATCACCTTAAGTTTTACTCAACTTTACATGTCATAACCGATTTTACTGGTAAAATAGTATTTTTTGATTTGGAGAGAAACTGTGTTCAGAGGAACCACTATACTTTCAGTACGGCGCGACGGGAAAGTCGTTATTGGCGGTGATGGGCAAGTCACCTTAGGCAATACCGTTATGAAAGGAAACGCGCGTAAAGTGCGTCGTATTTACCACGATAAAGTCATTGCTGGTTTTGCCGGTGCAACCGCTGACGCGTTTACGTTGTTTGAACATTTTGAAGGTAAACTCGAAAAGCATCGGGGTAATTTAACACGCGCCGCGGTGGAAATGGCAAAAGATTGGCGAACAGATAGAGCATTGCGCAAGCTTGAAGCGCTGCTTACGATTGCCGATTCTAAAACGTCGTTAATTATTTCGGGAACGGGCGACGTCATTGAACCTGAATCAGACTTTGATTTAATGGCGATTGGGTCGGGTGGTTCTTTTGCACAGGCGGCTGCGAGGGCGCTTTTGGAAAATACAAATTTAAGTGCGCGTGAAATTGTTGAGCGCTCGCTTAATATCGCTGCAGATATTTGTATTTATACCAATCATAATTTGCGCATCGAAGAATTAGACGCTGAACCTGTTGAACCTAAAGAGTAAAAACGCATGACTCAAATGACACCTAAAGAAATTGTAAGTGAACTCGACAAACACATTATCGGTCAAGCAAGCGCAAAACGCTCAGTGGCGATTGCACTGCGTAATCGGTGGCGTCGCCAGCAAATTTCAGGCACGTTGCGTGATGAAATTACCCCAAAAAATATTTTAATGATTGGTCCTACAGGCGTAGGTAAAACAGAAATTGCCCGTCGCCTTGCAAAACTGGCCAATGCCCCGTTTATTAAAATTGAAGCAACAAAATTTACAGAAGTCGGTTATGTTGGGCGTGATGTGGAATCGATTATCCGTGATTTAGCCGATACGGCAGTCAAAATGACGCGTATGGTTGAAATGGAAAAAATGCAAACGAAAGCGGTTGAATCAGCTGAAAATCGTGTGCTGGATATTCTCATTCCTCGTGCAGAAGGTTGGACGCCAGCGGATTCAGAGAACGGTGATGCCACTCGTATTAAGATGCGTCAAAAATTACGCAATGGTGATCTTGACGATAAAGAAATTGAAGTTGAAGTGCAAATGTCCATTGGTGTTGAAATTATGGCGCCTCCTGGTATGGAGGAGATGACCAGTCAACTGCAAGGCATGTTCCAAAACATGGGCTCGGATAGAACGAAGTCACGCAAAATGAAAGTCTCTAAAGCGCTACAAGTGTTGCAAGATGAAGAGGCTGAAAAACTGGTTAATGAAGATGAAATTCGTCTGCGCGCCATTGAATCTGTGGAACAAAATGGCATTGTGTTTTTAGATGAAATTGACAAAATTTGCAAACGCTCAGAACTTGGCGGTGGTGGCGGTGAAGTATCGCGTGAAGGGGTTCAGCGTGATTTGTTGCCTTTAGTTGAAGGCAGTACCGTCAGCACCAAATACGGTGCCATTAAAACGGATCATATTTTATTTATTGCGTCAGGCGCGTTCCACGTTGCAAAACCATCTGATTTAATTCCTGAGTTGCAAGGGCGTTTCCCCATTCGCGTTGAACTCAGTGCATTATCAGCAGATGATTTTGTGCGTATTTTAGTTGAGCCCAATGCATCGCTCACAGAGCAATATATTGCATTGCTGGGCACAGAAGGCGTGACGTTATCGTTTGCTGAGGATGGAATTAAACGTATTGCTGAAATGGGTTGGCAAGTGAATGAAACAACCGAAAACATTGGTGCGCGACGTTTGCACACGATGCTGGAAAAACTATTAGAAGAAATTTCATTTCATGCACCTGATTCGCTAGATAAAAACATTGTCGTTGACGCGGCGTATGTGAATAAATATTTAGGCGAATTAGTGCAAGACGAAGATTTAAGTCGTTATATTTTGTAAATTTTCGATTTTATTTCAGCCATAAAAAAACCTCGTTTAGCAATTGCTAAACGAGGTTTTGATTATTCAGAAGTCCGTTTTATTTTTTCACTTCTTCAAAATCAGCGTCAATCACGCCATCATCTTCAGCAGGTTTTGCATGATCGGCGTGTGCGTGTTCACCACCTTCATTGGCTTGTGCATAAGCACGTTCAGCTAATTTGCTTGATAATTCCGCTAATCCTTCTGTTTTTGCTTCGATATCGGTTTTTTCATCGCCTTTAAGCGCTTCTTTAACGGCTTCAATCGCTTTTTCGATATCCGCTTTTTCATCCGCAGTAACTTTGTCGCCTAAATCTTTAATTGATTTTTCAGTTGCATGAACTAAACCGTCAGCGTGGTTACGCGCTTGCACTAATTCACCCAGTTTACGATCTTCATCCGCGTGTGCTTCTGCGTCTTTGATCATACGTTCAACTTCTTCATCCGATAAACCACTTGATGCTTTAATGGTAATCGATTGTTTTTTACCAGTGGCTTTGTCCTTTGCTGATACGTTTAAAATACCGTTCGCGTCAATATCAAAAGACACTTCAATTTGTGGCACGCCGCGTGAAGCAGGTGGGATGTCAGCTAAATCAAAACGACCTAATGATTTATTCGCATTCGCTTTTTCGCGCTCACCTTGAAGAACGTGAATAGTCACAGCGGTTTGATTATCGTCAGCAGTTGAGAACACTTGTTGCGCTTTAGTTGGGATGGTTGTATTTTTTTCAATTAACTTGGTTAAAATGCCACCCATGGTTTCAATACCCAGTGACAATGGAATAACGTCAAGTAAAAGAACGTCTTTTACATCACCGGCTAAAACGCCTGCTTGAATCGCCGCGCCTAACGCCACAGCTTCATCAGGATTGACGTCTTTGCGTGGTTCTTGTCCAAAGATTTTGCTAACCATTTCCTGTACTTTTGGCATACGGGTTTGACCGCCAACCAAAATAACGTCGTGAATTTCAGAAGCTGATACCCCCGCGTCTTTTAAAGCTATTTCACAAGGTGCTTTCGTGCGTAAAATTAATTCTTCAACTAACGATTCTAATTTTGCACGGGTTAATTTAACATTTAAATGTTTAGGGCCTGTTGCGTCAGCGGTGATGTAAGGTAAATTGACATCGGTTTGTTGACTTGAAGACAATTCAATTTTTGCTTTTTCTGCTGCTTCTTTCAAACGTTGCAAGGCTAATGGATCGTTGTGTACGTCAACGCCAGTATCTTTTTTGAATTCATTGGCTAAATATTCAATGACGCGTGAATCGAAATCTTCACCACCAAGGAAGGTATCACCGTTTGTGGCTAATACTTCAAATTGATGTTCGCCATCAATTTCTGCGATTTCAATAATAGAAACGTCGAATGTACCACCACCCAAATCATAAACCGCGATTTTGGTGTCGCCTTTGGGTTTATCCATACCAAATGCAAGCGCCGCTGCAGTCGGTTCATTGATAATACGCATTACTTCAAGACCTGCAATACGACCAGCATCTTTGGTGGCTTGGCGTTGTGAATCATTAAAGTAAGCAGGAACAGTAATAACTGCTTGCGTGACTTCTTCACCTAAATACGCTTCAGCATCTTTTTTGAGTTTCATCAAAACACGTGCTGAAATTTCAGGTGCCGCCATTTTTTTGCCATGAACTTCCACCCATGCGTCACCATTTTCTGCTTCAGAAATTTTGTATGGCACCATGTGGATATCTTTTTGTACAACATCTTCTTTGAATTTACGACCAATCAAACGTTTGATGGCAAATAAGGTATTTTGTGGATTAGTGACGGCTTGACGTTTTGCAGATTGACCAATTAACACTTCATCATCACTGCTGAATGCAATAATTGATGGGGTAGTTCTTGCGCCTTCGCTGTTTTCGATTACTTTGACTGCGCCATTTTCAAGGACTGCCACACACGAGTTGGTGGTTCCTAAATCGATACCGATAATTTTAGCCATAATGAATTTGCTCCGAATAATTTTTAAAAAAGAAATTGGTTAATTTTTTGTGTTACTGAGAATATGAGGTGGTTTTATTAAATTTCAAGTGCTTAGTCAGCGGCTTTTGCCACAACGACCATCGCAGGTCGCAGAAGGCGACCGTTAAGCATATAGCCTTTTTGGAATACGTTAACGACGGTATTAGGCTCTGCACCTTCAACAACTTGCATGACCATGGCTTGATGATGATCTGCATTAAAAGGCAAACCAACAGGATCAATGGCGATAATGTTGAATTTTTCAAACGCATTTTCAAATTGTTTAATGGTCAGTTCACAACCTTCACGAAAACGTTTTACTTCTTCGGTCTCGCCAGTGGCTAGTTGCATGCCCATAAACAAGCTATCGAGTACAGGCAGTAATTCTTTTGCAAATCCATTGAGGGCAAATTTATGGGCATCTTCGACGTCTTTTTGTGTACGACGTTTTAGGTTTTCCATTTCAGCTTGGGTGCGCAACACTTTATCCCAATTTTCTTGACTCGCTTTTTTGGCTTCTTCAAGTTCTGCTTTTAACTCATCAATGGTGTATTCGTGTTCGCCAACTTCTGTGTGCATCGCATGCAAATCGATTTCTTCGTCGAGAAGATTGGTAAGAATGTCTTCATTTGTACTCATGTAAAATTTTTCCTGTGAAAATTGTGAAAATAACGATGGTGTTTAAAATGGGGATGACTATTTTAAGATTCAAGGCGCAAATTAATAATTTTTGAATTTATCAATGCAAGAGCAGCGCAATCCTTTTAAAATCGCTTATAATGGCATAAGTTCAACCTTATTTTGAGTGTGATGAAACAATTATTCTGGCCAATGTTAGTGACATTTCTATTTCATAGTGTGCAAAGTGAAGCCAAAAATGTATCATCGCCAATGCAATGTGTGGCATTTAGCCCTTATGTGAATAGTCTTTCTCCTAATGGTGGATCTAGGCCAAGTGCTGCGTTAATTGAATCATTACTAGGTAATATTGCCACGCAAACGCCATTTCGATGTATTATGACGTATGGTGTTTTAAACGGTTTAGAGTCTATTTTTCCCATTGCAAAGCAACATGGCATTAAAGTGATTGCTATTTTGTGGATTGATAAAGATAAAAACGTCAATACGGATTCCATTTCGCACGGCATTGCGCTAGCAAAGCAATATCCTGATACCATTATTCGGTTAAGTTGTGGTTCTGAATTGCGAACACGTCATGATTATGCGTTTGATGGTGAAACGGAGCGTTGTTTAAACGCTTTGCGTGAAGCCAAAGTATCTCAGCCAATAGGCGTCATTGATACATGGTGGGAATGGTGTAATCGAAAACAGCCGTGTCATCAAAATCAATTTAGTGCGCAAGTAGACTGGATTGGGATTAATATATTTCCATGGTGGGAGAATAAGCATTCTGGTTTATTTTCCTGTGTTTCTGCGCAAAACGCAGCGGATTTTCATTTGGCACGATGGCAAGAAGTGAAAAATACACATCCCGATAAAGAGGTTATTTTAACAGAATTTGGCTGGCCAAATGCACCTCACAATACAGTACAATTGCATAGTAAAACCGGCGTATCGTGTGCCAGTGCAAGTGATAAAAATCAGCACGACGTGATTGAGCAAACCTTTAAAAAATTAAAACAAAAAGTGATTTCTGGTGTGGCATTTGAAGCTTTCTCAGAAAATTGGAAACCCGATGAAGAAGGGGAGACTGGTCGTTACTGGGGGCTTTGTGATAGTCAGCCACCTTATACATGCCATACTTCTTCATTGCATCTTAACCCCTAAATTTATTTATTTCATTGAGACAATCCCGCGTGAAATCTTTTTTACTTATGCTCAATGCGTTGTGTTTAGTGTTCGCTTCGCAAATGAGTTATGCGCGTCATGCCGCTATTTTAATTGATGCAAACAATGGCAATGTCCTTCACGAAGTCGATGCAAAGCACTCGTGGTATCCTGCTTCATTGACTAAATTGATGACGCTTTATGTCACTTTTGATGCGTTAAGCAATCAGCAAATTCATCTCCACGATGTCATGCGTACTTCTGAACATGCTTCAGATCAACCTAATAGTAAATTAGGATTGCATCACGGTGAGCATTTGACTGTTGAAGAAGCCATTTTAGCTATCATTACGCGCTCTGCGAATGATGCAACGGTGGTACTCGCCGAGCATTTAGCGGTAACAGAAGATAATTTCGCTGTACGCATGACAGCAAAAGCACACTCGATGGGTATGTATAATACGTATTTCATGAATGCAACAGGGTTGCCTAACGATTGGCAAGTGACTACCGCGCGTGACATGGCGGTGCTAGCGTGGAAAATACAGAAACAGTTTCCAGAATATTACAGCTATTTTGCCGCACACAGTTTTCAATTCAAAGGACGTGAATGGCAAGGTATCAATAAATTCACGGCAACGTATGAAGGTGCAGAAGGGATGAAAACCGGTTTTACTTGTGCATCAGGTTACAATCTAATTAGCGCGGCGACTCAGCAAGGGCGACATTTAATAGGCGTGGTTTTGGGCGGTCATACGAGTGTTGAGCGCTATAATTTAATGATTAATCAGATGAATCATGGTTTTGCAAGTGATTACGCAGTGCAAGGAAATATTAATACGATGGCGACAAGTAATGCAGGTATTCCGCCTCATCAGCTAGAGTGCGGTGGCGGCGGTGGTGCGCACAGCGAAGAACATGAGTCTACGCATCATAAATCGCATCGAGGTAAAGGGCGATCTTTGGCGAAATCAATTAAACCTAAACCCCGTCATGCGCGACATGCGCATCACTAAAAGAGTGATAAATTCAAAAATTATTAATGACCAAACCGGCATAATTTTGTATAGTTGCCAAAGATTTTTAACAACGGGATGTGTCTTTAGGGGTATCCCGTTTTGCTTATAAGAAGGAACGTACTTTAATGAATTCCGCACAATTAGTGTTAGAAGATGGCAGCATATTTAGTGGCATATCCATAGGCGCTGAAGGCTTAAGTGTCGGTGAGGTCGTTTTTAACACCGCGCTAACAGGTTATCAAGAAATTCTCAGTGATCCCTCCTACGCACAGCAAATTGTTACCCTAACCTATCCGCATATTGGCAATGTGGGTACCACAAGTGAAGATGATGAATCACGAGGTGTTTT
>CAINHP010000163.1 GCA_903848905.1 uncultured Pseudomonadota bacterium | reverse complement strand
TGGTTTTCTTTGTGTATCTTTATTGACAGCAATCGTTATTGGCTCATGCTTGTTAATGTCAAAACAAAATCATTCTAGCGTTATATTATCCATATTGAGCAGCAATATATTAAGTGTTATCGGTATTCGCGCTTATGGAATTTATTTATGGCACTGGCCTATTTTTGGCTTAACACAGCCTTGGGTAGATGTGCCTTTTGAAGGTGCTACACTATTTATTTTTAGATTAGTGTTAACCGCTTTTTTCTCCGAAATCACCTATCGCTTTATTGAAAACCCGATACGCAGTGGATGTATAGCAAGAACATTAGAATCTATAATCACTTCGACTGGGACAGAAAAGAAAAAATTAATTACTGCATGGTCATTAACAGGTTGCCTTTGCTTAGCTGGATGTTCAAGCCTTGTGATTGCAACTGAAAATCATTTGGACATGATTCAACGCCCACAAATTAATAGCGATGCATTTGAACCCATATTGGCGGAAAAAAATGACGATGCTAGCATTGCAATGCAGACGCCTGAAATAGTCAGCGCCTCTATGCAATATGACGAAACAACGTTAACAGAACCTGCAAAAAAAAATAAATATGATAATTCGATATTGTCTAATACGATTTGCGGACATACAGAGCAACGCAAAAATCAAAATAATTTAGAGTTTGAACACGCCAAAAATGGAACTGGCTACGTGAATCGCGTTAAAACTGTGGATCAGCCAAACACGAAAACACCGGTATTTTTATTAGGTGATTCAGTCATGGTAGGGGCAACCACTGAATTATTGAAACGTTTACCTTGCGTGAGTTTAGATTCTCAGGTTGGACGGCAACTTGGCAAAGGCATTCAAATTTTAAGCGAACGTAAAAGCAAAGGTTTACTCAGTGACACAGTCATTATTCACTTGGGAAATAATAGTCCCATTAACTCAAATCAGATAGAAGCATTGCTCAATCTTTTAAGTGATACAAAACGCATTATATTTGTGAATTTGAAATTACCGAGAAATTACGAAAGTTCAAACAATCAGCTACTCCATGAAGCAGGCGCTAAAAAGGCGAATATTCATTTGATTGATTGGCGCTCAAACAGCATGAATGCGAAAAATGTATTTGGTAGTGATGGCATTCATTTGACGCATCAAGGGGCGAAATTATATGCCAGCTTAATTTCTGATTCGCTCGTAGAATAACAAAGAGTACTTTAGTGACAAATGTGAAAATCACGTTTGTCACCAGTTATAAAAAGAAAAAAGTTTATTTTTTCCAGCGTAAATCCAAGGTTAAAGGAAAACGTGGATTAATAGGTTCATGAGAAATATCTATGCTTCCTGCGCTGTGACCATGATCCCAAAAACGTGAACGACGACGTGCTTCAGCTTCATTTGCATTGACAGGAAATACATCATAATTGCGCCCACCAGGATGACTTACATGATAAGTGCAGCCCCCAATTGAGCGTCCACTCCAGCTATCAAATAAATCAAATACCAATGGCGAATCTGTTGGAATGGTAGGATGCAGCGCTGATGGTGGCGCCCATGCTTTAAATCGCACCGCTGCGATATATTCGCCCGGTACACCCGTTGGATGCAATGGTAAAACGCGCTTGTTGCAAAGTACCAAATGACGATTTTCCGTCATGCCGCTAATTTTAACCTGCAGCCGCTCAACCGAAGAGTCAACATAACGTGATGTTCCAGAGCCGCTGACTTCTTCACCAAGTACATGCCAAGGCTCAATAGCTTGGCGCAAGTCAATTTGCACGCCTTCATAAATCACCTTGCCATAACGTGGAAATCGGAATTCTAAAAAGGCGGCAAACCATTCATTCTCAAACGCATAACCCGCATGACGTAAATCAGCGCAAATAGTATTGATATCTTGTTCAATAAAATGCGGCAACATAAAACGATCATGCAGTGCCGTATTCCAATAAACTAATTTTCCTTGATGTGGCGTTTTCCAAAAACGCGCTACCAACGAACGTAGTAAAAGTGATTGAAGTAAACTGAGTTGATAATGCGGTGGCATCTCAAAGGCACGTAACTCAAGCAATCCGAGTCGCCCTGTGGCTGAATCAGGCGAATATAATTTATCAATACAAAATTCAGCGCGATGCGTATTACCGGTTAAATCAATTAATAAATTACGCAACAGTCGATCAACAAGCCAAGGCTGAAGGTTTTCTTCGCCTGATGTAATTTTTTTGTCTATTTGTGCAAAGGCAATATCGAGTTCATATAGATTATCATCACGAGCTTCATCAACACGTGGCGCTTGGCTCGTTGGGCCAATAAATTGCCCTGAAAATAGATAGGACAAACACGGATGCTGCTGCCAATACGTAATTAAACTGCGAAGTAAATCTGGCCGCCGCAAAAAGGGACTATCCGAAGCGGTAAAGCCACCTAAGGTAATATGATTGCCTCCGCCTGTACCTGTATGGCGCCCATCAAGCATAAATTTTTCAGCGCAAAGCCTTGTTAAACGTGCTTCTTCATAAAGAATTTTTGTATTACGCACCAAATCTTGCCACGTAGCCACTGGATGAATATTAACTTCAATCACACCGGGATCGGGTGTAATTGAAAGCGAAAGTAATCGTGAATCACGTGGCGGAGCGTAGCCTTCTATGCGAATGGGTAATGCACATTTTTCAGCCGTATCTTCAATTGCGGCAACTAATTCCAGCCATGTTTCTAAAAGCGTTAGCGGAGGCATAAAGACATATAAAAACCCCTCTCTTACTTCAAAAACTAATGCCGTGTGAATAACTTCTTTCGGGGTAGGCGTTGTCAGAATATCATCAGGTATTTCAATTTCTTTATCACAGGGGTAGGCAGATAGCGGAAGTTGCTGTGCAAAAGGATCACAAGGTAGTTCTATTTCAAAATCTTCAGGCGCTACCCATGGCAAACTGTTTAGCGGTAAACGCAGTCCAATAGGAGAGTCGCCCGGCACAAGGTATAACCTGTCATGGCGCAGAGGCCAAAGACTTGATTTCCATTTATGTGTTTTATTCAATGCTTTCAGAGGTAAAACGTAACCGATTATTTCACCTAAATTCGCTTGCAAATCAATTTTATGGGTATCAATATTGATTGGCTGACGACTTTCTTTATCTAAGGCAATCCACGGATCCTCGTAAGCAGGAATTAAATAACCTGAGTTTAAGGCTAATCTTGCTGTTAATTTTTCTGCGAATGTGCGTAGTGTTGTAGTTTCAATGAGTTGAGATTGCTTGGCGATTAAAGATTCATTATGCCAAACGGGTACACCATCACTGCGCCAGTACATATTTAATGCCCAACGTGGCAGTGGTTCGCCGGGATACCATTTACCCTGACCAAAATGCAGTGCACTATGAGGAGCAAAACTTTTCTGTAATCGTGTTAACAGCGTATTCGCAAGCGTCCATTTTTCTTCGCCTAACGCGGCTATATTCCATTCAGCACCTTCCATATTATCTACTGATACAAACGTCGGTTCACCGCCTTGTGTTAAACGAACATCTAATTCCTGCAGTTGTAAATCAACTATCTCGCCTAAATCTTGAATAGTTTGCCATTGCTTTTCGTTGAAGGGTCTAGTGACACGGGGATCTTCATGAATACGTGTGACAATCATTTCAACATCTAACGTTGATTCACAAAAGCCCGTCATTCCACTCACAGGCGCTGCTGACGAGGGGATGGCTGTTGCCGCAAGCGGAATATGACCTTCGCCTGCTAGAAGGCCAGACGTGGCATCTAAACCCACCCAGCCAGCACCAGGAATATAAGCTTCACACCACGCATGTAAGTCGGTGAAGTCGATATCCGTTCCTGAAGGGCCATCAAGGGACTTTTCGTCGGCGACTAATTGAATTAGGTAGCCAGACACAAAACGTGCTGCAATGCCTAAATGCCGTAAAATTTGGACAAGTAACCACGCACTATCCCGACACGATCCTGATTTTTTATCTAAGGTTTCTTCACAACTTTGCACACCCGCTTCCATGCGAATCAAGTAATTGATTTCATTGTGAAGCTGTTGATTCACATAAACGAGAAAATTGGTGGTAGTGATGCCCTCAGGAATATGCGTCGAAAACTGTTTTAACCAAGCATCAAGTCGAGGGCTATCTTTAACAATTTCTAAAAAAGGCGCTAATTCCGTTTTTAAATTCGCAGGATAGGTAAAAGGGAAATGCTCTGCCCAATCTTCCACGAAAAAATCAAACGGATTGATAATGGTCATATCCGCAATTAAATCGACGTTAATTTCAATTTCTTGCGTAGGCTTTGGAAAAGTAATGCGTGCGACAAAATTGCCGTAAGCGTCTTGCTGCCAATGGACAAAATGATTAGCGGGTTTAATATTGAGAGAATAGCTTGATATAGGCGTTCGACTATGTGCAGCGGGGCGCAAGCGAATTTCATGAGGAGAAATGACCACTTGACGATCAAACACATAGTGCGATTTGTGATGCAGGGCAACTTGGATTGTCATAATGGTCAACTCTCTATGTAGGCTTTACGGATTAAAAAGGGGGCGGATTATTGCTTAACCAATGTGGGTTAGGGAGCGAAGTAAAAACACTGCGCAATCCTTCACCCCAGCAACGGCTAATGTGTGCAAAATAGTCATCATTTTGAGTAATATGCTGAAACGTTAAATCCAAACTGTTATTTTGGTAACACACTAAATCAATGGGAAATCCAACCGATAAATTGCTACGCATCGTCGAGTCAAATGACACTAAAATACACTTTACAGCGTCATTAATAGGTGTTTGAGGGCTTATCACTCTATCAATAATGGGTTTTCCATATTTGGTTTCACCAATTTGAAAAAACGGATTTTCTTCGCTTACTTCAATAAAATTCCCTTCGGCGTACACTAAAAATAAGCGCATAGGTTCATTTTTAATTTGCCCGCCAACAATAAAATTGACACTTGAATCAATATTGCTTTGTGAAAGAAAAACACCTTCTCGATCACGCACCTCGCGCAGACACTCACCCAGTAGCGTAGCGACGTCAAACATAGATTTCACATTCCAAATATTGCGAATTTCTTGCTGTGCACTACGCTGCTCAAGTAAATTAATCGCGTTTTGCGTAACCGATAGATTTCCCGAACTCAAAATGATGATTGCGCGATCACCTCGATTAAAAAAATTACGCATTTTCTTAAAGCTCGATACTTGATCAAGTCCCGCGTTAGTTCTGGAGTCTGAAGCGAACACCATGCCCTCATTCAGCTTCAATGCAACACAATAAGTCATAATTATTATTTTTAAGTTGTGATTTGTTGTTGTGATTGCACCGCTCTGCTAGTAGGTAAATTATCAAAATTATCTCTGCGAGATAAATAGGCATCTCGAATATTTTTGCCAAGTGAATCCATGTGACCAAGAAAATCTGTCAGATATTCATGTAAACCTTGTGCAAAAACATCTTCAATGCGCCCAAAGTGCAGTGCGGCATGTTGTTCGCCTGCGCACCTGCGTGCTTCTCTGCCAGCTGAACCGTTAATATCAATCAAAGCAGATTCCACTTCATTCATGCAGGCATGCAACGAACGTGGCATATCGTCCCTTAAAATGAGCAATTCAGCAACGCGCAGTGGTGAAATAACATCACGGTAAATCTTTCGATAGGCTTCAAAAGCGCTCACTGATTTGAGTAAAGATCCCCATTGATAGTAATCTGCAGCACTACCGACATTATCAGCTTCAGTGAGTAAAATATGATATTTCACATCCAAAATTCTCGCGGTATTGTCCGCACGCTCTAAAAATGTTCCCAGCTTAATAAAACTCAGAGAAATATCTTTGAGTATGGTTCCCAGCGTGACACCACGAAATAAATGAGAGCGATCTTTTACCCAATCAAAAAAATCAGGAAATTTCTCATATTCCATTTGCTCAGAAACACGATTGAGTTCGAGCCATGTCGCATTAATCACCTCCCACATTTCAGACGTAATCGCGCTGCGAACTGCCCTGGCATTTTCACGCGCTATTTTTAAACAGGTATAAATACTTGAAGGATTATCGGGATCAAGCGCTAAGTAATAAGTCACCGTTTCAGCTTTAGCTAAGCCGTATTTACGCTCGTAACCTGCAGCGCAACCGGTAATATTGAGCGGCGCGTACCATAAATAAGCCTCCGTCCCTTCGATATCAAGAGGCAGTAAGGACGTTCGATGAGCAACATCAAGAACGCGGGCTGTGTTTTCAGCGCGTTCAATATGACGTGCCATCCAAAATAAATTTTCTGCTGTACGCGATAACATGTTAATTCTCCAATACCCAAGTGTCTTTCGTTCCGCCACCTTGTGACGAATTGACAATTAATGAGCCTTCACTGAGGGCAACACGTGTTAATCCACCTGGTACCAGACGAATTTCTTTTCCCGATAATACAAAGGGGCGTAAATCGACATGACGAGGGGCAACGCCTGATTCCACAAGCGTTGGGCATGTTGATAGTGCAAGTGTGGGTTGAGCAATAAAATTGGCTGGATCACTTAAAATACGTTGCTTATAGGCTTCAATTTCCGCTTTTGAACTGGTTGGTCCAACTAACATACCGTACCCACCAGATCCCTGAACTTCCTTAACAACTAATTCAGGCAGATGTTCAAGTACATATTTAAGATCGTCTTTAATACTTAAACGCCACGTTGGCACATTAGAAAGCAGTGGTTTCTCGCCTAAATAAAACTTAATCATGTCAGGAACGAATAAATAGGTCGATTTATCATCTGCAACCCCAGTACCTACGCCATTTGCCAGTGATACATTCCCGTGACAATACGCATCAATTAAACCGGGAACGCCTAATGTTGAATCAGGTCTGAACACTCGCGGATCCAGAAAATCATCATCCACACGACGATAAATGACATGCACCTGCTGAGCACCTTCGGTGGTGTGCATATATACTTTTTTATCGTGGACAAATAAATCTTGCCCTTCTACGAGTTCAACGCCCATCTGACTAGCCAAAAAAGCATGTTCAAAATAGGCGCTGTTATAAGAACCCGGTGTCATTACCACAATAACAGGATCACTAACACCTTGAGGCGCTGATTCACGCAATGTATCAAAAAGCATTTGCGGGTAATGCTCAACGGGCTCGATAGCATGACTTGCGAATAGTTCAGGAAATAAGCGCATCATGGTTTTGCGGTTTTCAAGCATATAAGAAACACCTGATGGTGTTCGCAAATTATCTTCGAGTACATAAAAATCATTTTCCGCCACACGCACTAGGTCAATTCCTGCAATATGCGCATAAACTTGATTAGGCAAATCAACGCCTTGCATTTTTTGGCAATAGAGCACATTTTCTAACACTTGTTCTTTGCCAATAATGCCTGCTTTGATAATATTTTGATCGTGATAAATATCATGTAAAAACGCATTTAATGCTTTGACGCGTTGCTTAATACCGCGCTCAAGTCGATTCCACTCAGTGGCGCTAAAAATTCGTGGAACCACATCAAAAGGGATAAGTCGCTCAGAACCTGTAGACTCACCATAAACGGCAAAGGTAATACCTAAACGTCTAAAAAGTAATTCTGCCTCTGCACTTTTACGCTCAAGTGCACCACTAGGTAATTGGTTTTGCCAATGTTGATAACGCTCGTAAATATCACGGATGGTCTCATTATCAATACGCATTTCATCAAAATAATTTTTTGCTTTCATATTCATGCTTTACCTAAAAAATTAACTTTGTTTAAGTTATAGCAATCGATATACCATGATTAATAAAAATCAATTTATGTTTTTATCTTATTGATTATAAGTAAAAAAAATAGTCATTATCACCGTGGTTCAATAAAATATATAAAATAATTTTCTTTGAGATGTGCCTTTGCACCAAAAAAATCAAGGATTATTTTGTTATGCACTATTTTGGTTCCTAATCATAATGAGTAATCAAAATCAGACTGATAACGTCTGATTTTGATTTATGTTGCGTTGAGTTTTGATGATTTCACAAAAAATTAAGAAACATTGTGTTATTAATTGTTAGGATTTGTAACAAAAATAGTTTGATGATACTAAAGCATCGTTTACAATACTGTCATATTTATGGTAACGCGTTGCCAAAACTTCTTTCTTAATACACAAAGCCGAGTTCTTTGGCTACTCACTCACGAGCGACTTAGCGCATTAACATGGCACTGGCATTTAATCTCCCTATCTATTTAACTTTTCTTCGCATTGCGTTGATCCCTTTGCTTGCGGTCGTTTTTTACTTGCCTTGGGAATATAGTAACCTTGCGTGTACGTTAATTTTCTTATTAGCTGGATTTACAGATTGGTTGGATGGTTATTTAGCACGGCGAATGCAACTCGAAACGCAATTTGGTGCTTTTTTAGACCCTGTGGCAGACAAATTGATGGTCACTGTTATCCTTGTGATGCTTGTTGAGCGGATTCACAGTCCTTATCTTGCTATTCCTGCAGCCATTATTATTGGGCGAGAAATTACCATTGCCTCCCTTCGTGAATGGATGGCAGAAATTGGTAAACGCGCCCAGGTTCAGGTATCCGTGCTGGGTAAATGGAAAACCAGTGCGCAAATGCTCGCTATTGGCTTTTTTCTCTATCGAGATGATCTGTTTGGATTGCCCGTTTTATCATTAGGATACGGCTTACTTTATGTCGCGGCTATTCTCACATTATGGTCGATGATTCAATATTTACAGGCGGCTTTTACCGCTATTAATTCTACACAAAAAACCGATCATTGATTGATTGGGCTCCCTGAGAATAAAATGGAACAAGAAAAAATTTCTACCCAAAAAAATACTCAAGTGCAAGATGAGATTTTGCGCTGTGCACTGAGTTTATTTGTTCAAAAAAGTTATTTTAATACATCACTAAGTGATATTGCTGTTGCAGCAAAACTAACTAATACGCAAGAAATTTATGCATATTTTGACAATAAACAACATCTAGCGTGCGTTTTATATAGTAATATTGTGGATAGTTTGAGTGTGTCTATTGACGATATTCGACGTCGAAATAAAAAATCGACTGATCAGTTGCATAGTTTAGTGGATTTGTTATTTAAATTGGTTGATCAAGCCCCAGATGCGCTACGTTTTTTATTAACCGTTAATCATGCAGAATTTTTGCGTGATGAAAAACCTTTTTTGAAAACACCTGCTGTGAATAAAATGCTGAAAATATTTCAGTTGGGAATCAATAACGGTGAAATTCGCTCGCTTGAGCCAATGTTAATTTACAGTTGCTTTTTTGGTATTATCTACACTACGTTAGAATTGATTTTAAATGGGACATTAGATAAAAAAAGTGAGTTATATCAGTCACAAGCGTGGATTGCTGCTTGGAATACGATCGCTAAAAAATAATTTTTGGATTGTTTATAAATCTAGGGTCAATTGAGTAAAAAATGGCCTGTTTTTATCATATTCAATTAGGACGCCCCCTATATGTTATTTGATATCAAAAATCAGTTGCGAAAAAAACAAATTAGATTGCGTTTTCTCGCTATAGGATGTGCTTTTGTTTTTTCCGTTGCTGTTTTATTGTCTACTGACTTTTTGCCTGTTAGCAAGATCCTTATGGCTGGCGTCTTTATTAGTTACATTTTTATCATTCGACACACCCGCCAATACGAAACAATTGTCACGAATATTTTAGATGATTTACGGCTGCAAAAAAGCGCGTTAGATGAACACGCAACTGTCAGCATCAGTGACAGCCATGGAAAAATTATTTATGTCAATCAACGATTTTGCGAAATTAGTGGTTACAGTGAAAATGAGTTAATTGGGGAAAATCATCGTATCTTAAAGTCTGGATATCACTCCAATGACTTTTTCATTGATATGTGGACAACTATTAGAAGCGGTCGCACATGGGAAGGCACAGTTTGTAATCGTTCAAAAAAAGGTCAATTTTACTGGGTAAAATCTACCATTGTTCCTTGTAAGGATGAAAATGGAAAAATTGATCGTTATATCTCGGTTCGTACCGATATTACGGCTCAAAAAGAACTCGATAACGTTACCGCTCAAACTGAAACATGGCAAAAAACAATATTAGATAATTTAGGCGATGGGGTTTATACGCTTGATGAGAACGGTTTTTTAACTTATTTCAACTCCGAAGCGGAGCGCATATTAGGTTGGAAACTCGAGGAAGTCAAAGGGAAGTTTATTCACGATATTATTCATCCTCAACGCTTAGATGGCACAATACTCCCGTTTGAAGAGAGTTCAATTTCGCTGTGTATGAAGTCCAAAAAACGACATCGCTCAGATGATGAAATTTTCTTTCATAAGCAGGGTCAACGTGTTGAAGTTAGTGTGGTCGCCTCACCGCTCATTGATGGTGATAAGGTAGTTGGCTCAGTGGCTTGTTTTCGCGATATCAGCCGTATTAAAGCGATTCAAGAAGAACTCAAACTCGCAAAACAACACGCTGAAAATGCCGTGCGCATTAAATCTGATTTCCTCTCAACAATGAGTCACGAAATTCGTACACCGATGAATGGTGTTATCGGCATGGCGGATCTTTTGCTCGATACACCACTTGATGAAGAGCAAGTGGAATTTGCCAATATTATCAAGACGTCGTCACATCTACTGCTTACCATTATCAACGATATTTTAGATTTTTCAAAAATTGAAGCGGGACAGCTTCAAATAGAATCGATTGAGTTTTCTTTACAGCATTTGTTAGAAAGTAGTGCCGATATGATGGCAACTCGAGCTTATGAAAAATCGTTGTCACTGATGACATTTATTGATCCCGATCTTCCAAAATTGCTTATTGGCGATCCTATCCGCATTCGTCAAATTCTGCTTAATTTCTTTAGTAATGCCATCAAATTTACCGCGTATGGCGCGGTCATTTTGCGTGCAACAATCCTTGAGCAACAACCCGATGACGGAATTGTTTGGGTTCACGCAGAAGTGAGTGACAGTGGAATAGGTATCTCACCACAAGCGCAGGAAAATTTATTTAAACCGTTCTCTCAAGCGGATAGTTCAACCACAAGAAAATATGGTGGCACAGGTCTTGGGCTTTCAATTTCAAAACGCTTAGTTGAGCTCATGGGTGGACGTATTGGCCTGACGAGTATCGAAGACAGCGGTTCTACTTTTTGGATTGAAATTCCATTAAAAATCGCGCTCACACAAAAAGAATTTTCGATTGAAAAATCGCGTGGTAAACGCGTTTTAGTGGTCGGTGAAAACAGCGGAAATCACGATATTTATTTAGCGTATTTAAGTGCTTGGGGATGTTTGATTAATACCGCAGATAATGTGAATGAAATGCTGTTTTTACTCAATGATGCGAAATCTATTGGTCATGATTATGATTTGCTTTTATTAGCAGAATTGAAAATTGACAATCTGTTGAGCATGATTGATGCTGTTCATTTAGAGGGGCATTTCTCCCATTTACCTATTATTGCTTGCCAAGATGCTCTTGATGCTAATTTGAAACAGCAATTATTCAATAATGGTGTATCAAGCGTATTGGTTAAACCCGTTAAGCAATCGGTGTTATTTGATTCTATTGTTAAAGTGTTTCATCCTGAAGATTTTGCTGAAATTGAAAATAATGGGCAGACAGTTATGCGCTCAGTGCTTCCTCGTTCGGTAATCCAAAAAAATGTCATATTACCCAAAAAACAATTTTTAATTCTCCTTGTTGAAGATAATTTGGTTAACCAGCAAGTCGCGCAACATTTGCTAGGCAAATTAGGTTACAGTATTCACATAGCCAATCATGGTAAAGAAGCATTAGAAAAGCTAGACGCAATAAATTACGCATTGATCTTAATGGATTGTCAAATGCCTGTCATGGATGGATTTGAAACGACACGAATTATTCGAGAGAGTGAATCACACGTCAATAAAATACGACTGCCAATTATTGCTATGACAGCGAACGCCATTGAAGGCGATAAAAAATTATGTTTAGATGCTGGCATGGATGATTATATGACCAAGCCAGTTAGCAGTGCTGTTTTATCGAAAATGCTTGATAAATGGCTCCCAGAAGAAGAAAACACGGAAGAAATCGAATTGTTTTCAATTAGTTTAGACGACGCCTCTACAAACGAAGAAGTATTTGATGAATCGCCTATCAATAGGCAGCGTCTAAGTGCTTTATTTGATGATGATATTGAAATTATAAATGAACTACTTGATGTTTTCTGCGAATCCCTAGTTTCATTGAAACTTAAACTAAGTAGCGCTAGGGATAATCGCTCCGATACAATCAAAGCCATTGCGCATGAAATAAAAGGCTCGTCATATAACGTCGGTGCGTTGAAATTAGCTGCGCTAGCAGAGCAGCTTGAAAAAATTTCATTAGACAAAAATTGGCCTGAAGTTGAAAAATTAACTGCACAAATTCACATTGAAATGGATCATGTTCAACATTTTATTCAAAATAATAAATAGGCATTGCTATGTACCAAGTCTTAATAGTTGATGATAATGCAACTAATCTCACTTTATTTCGCCATTTGCTAAAAAAAATAGACGATTTAGAATCGATTTGTTTTAGTGAGCCAAAACAAGCTATTGATTGGTGTGGAAGCCATGAACCGGATTTAGTTTTGCTTGATTACATGATGCCGGAAATGGATGGTCTAGAATTTATTATGCGTTTCAAAGCCATTTATGAGCATCAAACGATTCCCATCATTATGGTCACTGCCGATACCGAAAGTGATGTGCGAACGAATGCGCTCGATTTAGGCGCGTATGATTTTCTCAATAAACCCGTGGATAAGCTTGAATTATTGGCTCGCGTTCGTAATTTATTGGCCCTGCGTGAGAGTCAACGTGCACTTTCTGATCGCGCCGCATGGTTAGCATCTGAAGTTAAAAAATCCACCGAGGAAATTCGCGCAAGAGAGCGTGAAATGATTATTCGCTTGTCAAAAGCTGCCGAGCATCGTGATCCCGAAACAGGTCAGCATTTGCTGCGCATGGCCAATTATTCACGGTTAATTGCTGGAGAGTTAGGGCTTTCTATTGATGAACAAGATTTAATCCTTCAAGCTGCGCCCATGCATGATATTGGCAAAGTGGCGACACCCGATGCCATTTTACTTAAACCGGGAAAATTGACGGAGGAAGAGTTTTTCATTATGAAACAACATGCCTCTATTGGTCATGCAATTTTAGATGGAAGTGAATGTGGTCTCATTTCAACAGCGGCAATTCTGGCGCTAACACATCATGAAAAATTTAATGGTAGTGGTTATCCAAATGGTTTAAAAGGCGAAGATATACCACTATATGGCCGAATTGTTGCCGTCGCCGATGTTTTTGATGCACTGACTTCCCCTCGCCCCTATAAACGCGCTTGGACGCTTGAGGAAGCGTGTCAATTTTTAAGAGATAATAGTGGTTCACATTTTGATCCACAATGTGTGAATGCTTTTTTTAACGTGTGGGATGATGTATTAGATATTCATACGCGTTATCAGGATGAGCCTTCTGAAGTTGATAGAACATTGGTGCACCATTAAGATTTTTTTTAGTGCGGGTGAAAGTTCGGGTGATCAGCACGCTGCCAATTTATTTACCGAATTAAGAACGCAACGTCCATCAATCATTGGCGTTGGAATGGGTAGTGTTAAAATGGCTGAGGTGGGGATCGATCTTTGCTTTGACTCAAGTAAAATTTCAGTCATTGGGGTAGCTGAAGTAGTAGTGCGCTATAGCGAAATACGTCGGGTACTTAAAGCAATGCAAAATGCCTTACTTCATGAACAACCAGATTTACTTATTTGCGTTGATTACAAAGAATTCAATTATCAATTCGCAAAATTCGCAAAAAAGCATGGCATAAAAGTTTTATTCTACGTGAGTCCCCAAGTATGGGCTTGGCGACGTGATCGCGTAAAGAAATATGGTGCAGTCATTGATATGATGGCTGTCATTTTTCCATTTGAAAGTGCGTATTATGAAGCTGAAAACGTTCCTGTGCGTTATGTAGGGCATCCATCCATAGATAAAGTCATTCCTAAATTAAGCAAGCAAGATGCCCTGGTGGCGTTTAATTTAAATTCCAATGCGCCAGTTGTCGGATTGGTCGCTGGGAGTCGTGTGAATGAAATTAAGCGCTTATTGCCCATTATGTTGTCCGCTGCACAGCAATTAAAAATGCGTTTCCCAACGTGCCAGTTTATTTTGCCGCAAGCCGATTCCATTTCTGATGAGCTGATTGAGTTTTATTTGAACATGGCTGATATAGATGTCAGGGTCATTAAACATCAGCAGTATGATGTGATGCAATGTTGTGATGTGATGATGACGTGCTCGGGCACTGCCACACTTGAAATCGCTTTGATGAATATACCTATGGTCATTTGCTACAAATTAAATGCGTTGACCTATTGGCTTGGGCGGTATTTGGTTAAAACACGCTTTATTGGATTACCTAATATCATTTTTGGTGAGGGTATTGTACGTGAATTAATTCAGCACGATGCAACACCTGAAAATTTAGCGAATGAAGTGTTGCATTTATTAAGTAATCCAAAAACTGCCCAAATACAACGCGAGAATCTTAATCTTGTTCGCGAAAAATTAGGGCAGGGTGGCGGCATTCTAACCATGGCAAAACTTGTCTTGGAGATGTTGCCAAAATAATTAGTGATTTAAGGCGGTTTTTAAGGCGTTTAGAAAAGCCTGATTTTCCTCAGGTGCTCCAACAGTAACGCGCAAACAATCACGAAGTAGCCCCCCTTGTGGCGACATATTTTTAATTAAAACGCCTTGTGATTTCAGTGATTCAAAAATCTGACTGGCATTATCTTCGGGTACTTTAAATAAAATAAAATTGGCAGCACTTTCATAAGCACAAATTCCATCTAGCGCATTAAGGGTGTTGAACATAACGGTGCGTTCAACGCAAATTGCATTGGTTTGCTCTTCAAAAACTGAGTGATTCTCTAGTGCGAATTGGACGCTGGCTTGCGTGAGTACGTTAATATTGTATGGAAGACGGATTTTATGAAGTTGTGCAATAATTTCATTTTCACCAACGATATATCCAAGGCGCAAACCGGCTAAACCCAATTTTGAAACAGTGCGCATAATGAGTACATTGTGCATAACCTTATGCATAAAACTCGCTTTATTAGCGAAAGGCTCATAAGCTTCGTCGATAATCACCAGTCCCTTTGCTGCACTAATAATGCGCTCTATAGCCTTTTCATCAAAAAGATTTCCTGTTGGATTATTAGGATACGCTAGAAAAATAACCGCGGGATTGTGCTGCTCAATGGCTTGAAGCATTGCAGGTAAATCCAGATCAAAATTATCTTCTCGCAGTGAAACGCCATGATAATGCAACCCTAAAGAATCACTGATTTGCTTATACATCACAAAGCTTGGCGTGGTGCTTAATACATGTGAATCAGGCGGCAGAGCCATGAGTAATAACTGAATAATTTCATCTGATCCATTACCAAGTAAAATATCAACGGACTCGGGAAGTTGATTGCGTAATTTAAGCGTGTTAGATAATGTGTGTGCTTGTGGATCAGGATAGCGATTAACTTCACAATCTTTCAAACAATTTAGCCATTGATCCTTTAAGGGCAGCGGCCAAGTATACGGATTTTCCATTGCATCGAGTTTAATAAAACCTTTTGCATTGGCGACATGATACGCAGAGAGCGCTAAAACTTCTGGACGAAAGAGTGTATGAATAAAATGTGATTTCGACATGAATTTAGAGTATGAATACTAAGAGTAAAAAATGACTGATATTTTAACCGATTTAGCTGACAAACAACGCGAAATAGATGAAAGTTGGATGCGCTATGCACTTCGACTTGCTCAACGGGCACAAGATCAAGGAGAAGTGCCTGTAGGTGCTGTATTGGTCAAAAATGAAAAAATGATTGCTGAAGGTGCTAATGCCGTCATTGCAACGCATGATGCAACCGCGCACGCAGAAATTGTTGCTTTGCGGCAAGCAGGTAAACAGATTGAAAATTACAGGTTAATTGATACTACGCTGTATGTGACGTTGGAGCCTTGCGTTATGTGTATGGGAGCAATTGGTCAAGCGCGAATCAAACGGCTAGTTTTTGGTGCTTTTGACGAAAAAAGAGGAGCTGTATGCAACGCGCTTAACCTGGCGAATGCAGAATTTTTAAATCATCGTGTAAACTGGCACGGTGGAATTTTAGAAACACACTGCGCGCAAATACTCAAAGACTTTTTCGTTTCTCGGCGTCATAAATCTAATAAAAAATAATTATTTTATTTGAAACTCTTTTACTATATCAACAAGTTCAATCGGACTAAATGGCTTGACACGATACACATCAGCACCCGCTTGCATACCACTGTCAATATCAGACTGTTGACCTTTACCTGAAAGCAAAACAACGAAACAAGACTTATGTTCAGAGGTCTTAATTTTGCGACACAAATCAAGTCCATTAAGTTCGCCCGGCATCATTACATCTGTGATGACAACGTCAGGACGCTCATCAAGTGCTAATTTTAAACCTTCAACGCCATTTTCTGCTTCAAGTAACTGATAATCTGTTTGACGAGTAAACGTAATCCGTAAAAGCGTCCGTAATTGGACATTATCATCAACAATTAAAATCTTCAGCTTTTTATCAGTCATGGTAAATTTCCTTTAACGTGTCATTATGCAAAACAGCAAAAACTAAACAATTTTATGATTTGGTTTCATATTGTTGATTTCGGCTTGCATTCTAGCAAAAAAATTACACGGTTTCATTTAATAATGATTGATTCATTGATGCATAGACGGATTTAAGTGGCTTAAAACTGTTATTTGAGGTCATCAGACCACTAATTAATCCGGCATTTTGTAACTGTTGCTTTAGTGTATCAAGATTTTTACTGATTAAATTGGTGGTTTCAGGTAATTGATTTTTAAAGTGGGTATTGATAACACCATTTTGATATGAAATGACGCATTGCACATTACCTAGCGCAGGAGGCGCAAGCGTTAAACTTACAGACCAATGTTGATCCAGCTGATTTTGTGCGTTAGGTGTTTTATCATGCTGAATTTCCATCGCTAATGTTTCAACTTTGTTATCAATTAAGAATGGCAATTCAAGCGCCCATAATTGTTTATTTCCATCTTCTTTAGGAAGCGAATGGAGTTGATCTAGCACTACTTTTGCCAGCGCATTTTCTGTTTTATTGTGCAAACTCTTCAGACCTTCCACTTGATTTTTGCTGAGCTCTAATTCGCGTTGTTGCGCAAGTCCTTGCTTAATGGTGCTCATTAATTTAAACAAATCCTTTTTAAAATCGTTACTCAGCTCTGCATCAGCAGGCGCATCATGGCTTGCATGGACTAAACTTGCAGCGGATTCTTCTTCAGTAGGTGTCGCTTTCAAATGAGGCAGAATATCATTAGCGAGTTGCTTTAATGACTGAGGGATATTTTCAGCGCGTGAGAGTTGCAATAATTCCGAATGCAGCTGAGCCTTAGTTTGTGTTACAGCAGATTGTGTTTCTTCATTATTTTGCGTTAATGAATTTGAAGATGCATCTTGTTTTAATAAACTTTGTAAAAAATTGGATGTTAACTGTTTTAATTGTGCATTGACCCCTTCATGCTGCATTAAACGAAGTAAAGGTAATTTTAAATCAATAGGCGGCGCTGTGGGCACAACAATAGGCGCAGCTGTGCGAGCGGGTGCTTTTAAAAAAGTAGGTGAAGCCGCTTCATTCGCTTCAAAAAAAAGCCCAGAAGAATAGACTAAGCGTTTTAGTTTTTGTGGATCAAACAATTGCTCTTTAGGTTGTAGATGCTCAAAAAGTGCAGAGGCATTTTGTTTTAAGGTTTGCGCAAGAGATTCATTTTGAATATCCATTTGCGGCAAATTAGTGCGTAATTGATTAAATAACACGCTTGATGATTCATGGCGTGGCAGCAATTGTTTCATGTATTCATTCACTTGCGCTTCATGAATAGCTTGTGGCGTGGTGGGCAATTGCTTGAATTCAGGTATTGATCCAATTTTTGTAATGGCTAATGTTAATGACTGCCCCACACGAAGCGTTTCGCCTTTTTCACTAGGTAAACGTTGTAATTGGCTTGGATCAATGCTGATAAGCATTTTTTTAGCGCCATTGATGGATTTTTGTGCATCTTCAATAAACATTTGTAATTGAATTTTTTGCCCAACCAACCCAACAACCTCAGCTTGCATACGATGTTGACCTTGAACATTATTAGAAAAGTTCTTCAACGATTCATCAATTCGATTCATTAGAGGCGCATTCGCTAACGTTAAGCGCATCGCATTCATTTTTTCTGCGCTTGGAAGCGTGGCATTGGAAGCGGAAGCATTCAGTGCAATCACGTTAAATTCCAACTCAGGGCTTGTTTTTGAGACTTGCAGCATAATATTTTGTCCTAAATGCGGTGTAAGAGATGCCCAGGAATTTTGATTTTCAACAGCAATAAATTGCCCACCCCACTTTAAGGTAATCACGCTATCATTAATAGCGGATACGTTAACAGGGAGTTTTTGTCCAACAGTTAAATTTAAATTACTTTCCACCAATGACTTCATGGCTTGGAGCATTTGATTGTTAAACGATGATGTTTGAATATCCATGTGAAATTCCTAAGCGCAAAAATAAACCGATAGGGGATATTACTTTATCGTGAGTTGAGTGCAAAACTAAAATTGTGAGAAATGTGAACTCCGTCACAATTTTCAATAATATCGTGAAGTTAAAGCTAAGTATCGCACGATATTTTGCGATACTTAGCAGGCAAGATAAAACGAGGAGGTTAAGCCTTTTCTTTTCCAGCAGGCTTAATTAAACGAATGCCTAACTCTTTTAACTGCTCATCCGTCACCACTGCAGGTGCACTGACCAAAGGACATGCGGCAGATTGTGTTTTTGGGAAGGCAATCACATCACGAATTGAACTTGATCCCGTCATTAACATCACTAAACGGTCAAGTCCAAACGCCAGGCCGCCATGCGGAGGGGCTCCATATTTAAGGGCATCAAGTAAGAAGCCGAATTTTTCACGCGCTTCTTCTTCGCCAATGCCTAAAATTTCAAATACGGTTTGTTGCATAGAAGGTCGGTTGATACGAATTGAACCGCCACCTACTTCTGTGCCATTTAATACCAAATCATACGCACGAGAAAGCGCTGTTGCGGGATTCGATTTTAGATCCTCAACCGAGCAACTTGGTGCGGTAAATGGGTGATGAATTGCGTTAAATCGGCCGGCTTTTTCATCCCAGTCAAACATGGGGAAATCAATCACCCAAACCGGTTTCCAATCCCCTTGAATCAAATTCAAGTCGTGACCGAGTTTAACACGTAATGCGCCCATAGCTTCATTGACAATGCTGGTTTTATCGGCACCAAAGAAAATTAAATCACCATTCTGCGCATTGGTTTTCGCTAATACACTTGCCCATACTTCTGCTGGTGCAAATTTCACAATCGGTGATTGTAAGCCCTCAATGCCTGCACTTAACTCGTTGACTTTGATATATGCCAAGCCTTTTGCGCCATAAATACTAACGAACTTAGTTAAATCATCAATGTCTTTACGACTTAGATCACCGCCATTAGGCACACGCATCGCAACGACGCGACCTTTAGGATCATTTGCCGGTGCAGAGAAAACTTTGAAATCAACCGCTTTCATATCCTCGCCAATATCCACGAGTTCAAGCGGGATACGCAAATCAGGGCGATCCACACCAAAACGTGACATGGATTCCGCATAAGTCATGCGAGGAAAAACGCTGTCAAGTTGAACATTGATGACCTTGTCAAATAATTGACGAATCATTTCTTCCATCACGTTCATGATTTCATTTTCATTCATGAATGATGTTTCAATATCAAGCTGAGTGAATTCAGGCTGACGATCAGCGCGCAAATCTTCGTCACGGAAACAGCGGACAACTTGATAGTAACGATCAAAACCGGCAATCATCAGCATTTGTTTATAAAGCTGAGGGGATTGTGGCAACGCGAAAAACGAATTTTCATGTGTCCGGCTCGGCACAATATAATCACGAGCGCCTTCGGGCGTTGCTTTTGTTAAATAGGGTGTTTCGATTTCGAAAAAATCATTATCATCAAGATAGTTACGCAAAGTACGTGTGACATCACGACGAACGCGCATTTTTTCCTGCATCGCCACTTTACGCAAATCTAAGTAGCGATAACGCAAACGCAGCTCTTCATTCACTTCAATATCACTTTCAATGGGAAACGGCGGTGTTTCAGATTCGTTTAAAACAACAATGCTTTTCGCCAAGATTTCGATGTCACCTGAGTGCATATTTTTGTTCGTTGTGCCTTCTGGGCGAGCACGAACTAGACCGCTAATTTGCAATACATATTCACTGCGAACGTGCTCTGCAATACTGAACATGTCAGGTAAATCAGGATCAAAAACGACTTGCACAAGCCCTGCACGGTCGCGTAAATCGATAAAGATAACGCCGCCATGATCGCGGCGGCGATGGACCCAGCCACAAATGGTGACGGTTTGATCCAGTTGTTCAAGGTTAATTTCACCACATTTGTGGGTACGCATAGCTTTTTCCTGTTTTATAATTAAAATATTTTAATTTTCTTCAATTCCACGCATTGCGCAGCAATAGCATCAGAATTCGTTTACATTCTTACTTTTCTATTGATGACTAAATATCAAAATGAATATTAGTACATGGTGTGTTAAGACTAAGACGTTGCGTCACCAGCCACATTTTTTTTAGTACCGCTTTTAAAGTCAGTTTCGTACCAACCGTTGCCTTTAAGGCGAAAGCCGGATGCGGAAATTTTTTTAACTAATTCGGGTTGTTCACAAACGGGGCAATCTTTTAGTGGGTCTGCATTTAATTTTTGCAAAGCTTCATGTTCGTGATTGCACGATTGACATTGATATTCGTAAATTGGCATTTTCGTTGCTCCAAAAAATTAAAATATGGCGTTAATTATTCGTTTTTCAAGGCACTTGCCTATAGAATGCGCTTATTTTACAGATTTATGAGCTAATTATGAAAACATTCACCTTAACACGCCCCGATGATTGTCATTTACATGTTCGCAGCGGCGCCCTGCTGAAAGCGGTTTTGCCACATACTGCCCGCCAATTTGCTCGAGCAATTATTATGCCTAATCTGAAACCACCTGTGACAACTGTTGCGCAGGCATTAGTATATCGAGATGAAATTTTGCAGGCCATTCCTGCGGACTTATCTTTTGAACCCTTAATGACCCTATATTTAACTAGTGCAACCACGCTTGAAGAAATTGAACGCGCAGCGCAGAGCGAGCATATTTACGCATTTAAACTGTATCCTGCTGGCGCAACAACCAATTCTGATGCCGGCGTTGCGGATGTAACCAGTATTTATTCATTACTAGCAGCACTCGAAAAACAGGATATCCCTTTATTAATACACGGTGAAGTAACCGACACAGAATGTGATATTTTTGATCGTGAAAAGCAATTTATTGATCAGTATTTAATCGATATTGTGAAACACTTTCCAAACTTACGTATGGTGTTAGAACATGTCACAACAAAAGAAGCGGTGCAATTTGTTGAATCCGCAAATAGCACTGTTGCGGCGACGATTACGCCGCAACATTTACTTTTTAATCGCAATGCCATGCTGTCAGGTGGCATCAAACCACATTATTACTGTTTACCTATTTTAAAGCGTGAAACGCATCGCCAAGCGCTTGTTCAAGCTGCAATCAGTGGTAATGCGAAGTTTTTTTTGGGTACAGATAGCGCTCCACATCTCACGCATTTAAAAGTGAACGCCTGTGGTTGCGCGGGGTGTTATACCGCGTTTGGTGCTATGGAGCTGTATGCGGAAATATTTGAGCAAGCGAATGCGCTTGATAAACTTGAAGGTTTTGCTAGTTTTTATGGCGCTGATTTTTACAGACTACCACGCAACATAGGAACGATAACGTTGCAAAAGCAAACATGGACAATCCCCGCGCAATATGACGAAATAACACCACTCAAAGCGGGTGAGGAATTAACATGGAAAATTATTTAATTCATTGTTTTTAAAATATAAGTTTTGTTGAATAAAAGTATAATTTAATTTATGTGAAAATAAAAATTGACGATTCAATATTCCATGGTTATCATGGGCGTTCTTAGTTTTACTAAGTGTTCTGAAATTTATCGGGATATAGCGCAGTCTGGTAGCGCGCCTGCTTTGGGAGCAGGATGTCGGGGGTTCGAATCCCTCTATCCCGACCAATTTTGCGCTTGTAGCTCAACTGGATAGAGCACCAGCCTTCTAAGCTGGGGGTCGCAGGTTCGAGTCCTGCCAAGCGTACCAAATTTTTCTCCGTTATTTATACGCTATGGTGAGCGTAGCTCAGTTGGTAGAGTCCCGGATTGTGATTCCGGTTGTCGTGGGTTCGAGCCCCATCGTTCACCCCAATTTATTCCCTCCCCCTATTTTTAATTTAACATGTGATTTTTTTGAGAATCACGTCTAGTTTGAATTATTAATAGTATGTTAAGCTGTGCACGAACTGCCGAAATTAAGGTAGCTTAGAATCGCAATAAAAACAAAGTGCTCTACTCACTAGGTTTTCACTACCGTGCAGGTAGTTTAAAGAAGTATGACTTTATTAGTTGAATTAGGTCTAGTGCACTGCCGTATAGGCAGCTAAAAAATCGTAAGAAATAACGGTTTTTTAGTTAAAATAAAAATCCCTCAATAAAAATTGGCGTTTAGTGCGTCGCCTAGATCTTCTGTACCTCAATAAACAATTTATACTATAAATTTACTAACCCAAAGATTTTACTGTATTTAAAGCATAAATAAAATAGAATCCTTCCAATATAACTTTTTTAAAAAGTGTGAACTTCGTCACAATTCGCGATTAAAGTTTTGAATCCTAAAAAAAACGTCGATACACTGAATAGCATTATGTAAACACGCCCATTTAAGGCGATGTCACTTAGCTTAGTTACAGCAAATGGCACAATGGGTTTACTTGATTTAATGAATTCTATTTTTAGAGTATTGAATATGCCACAAACTATCATTACATTGCAGTATGGCGATTTCCCAGTGTTTTTCCAAGAAAACGCTTTTTTGAATGCATCAAAAACAGCAAAACAATTTAATAAACATGCTCATGATTATCTTAATAATGAACATACCGTAAATTATTTAGAAAATCTTAAACATTATGCACAAAAAGACCAAAGTCAGCTGGTAATCACACAGAAAGGAGGATTATCGCAAGAGCAAGGTATTTGGTTGCACCCATACTTAGCGGTTGATTTTGCGCGGTGGCTTGCGGTTGATTTTGCAATTTGGTGTGAAAAGCAAATTGAAAATATGCTTCATCCCGTAACCAAAGTTTACCAACAAAAAAAAGATGATGATAATAAGTCAAAAGGACTGACACAAAAACAAGAAATTAACGTGATAAAGCCAAATTCTATGGAGCAGGAAATTCCAGAGGGAATGGTAATCATAGCGGCTAAACGCTATCAGCAATTACAAAAAATTGCAGGTTTAACGACATTTGATCACATTAAGGAAATTGTTGAAGAAAATGGCGGTAAAGTGTTATTAAAGTCCGATTTTGAAAAAATAAAAGGTCTTTTAAATATTTAATGCACAGTGACGAATCGCACATTAAATAAATTAGACTTTTTGGCGAGCCAAAAACTTGACCATTTTGACCGAGTTTTTATCACGCTTAATAATTTCAAGCGCGTAACCATGTAAACGTATACTGGTTCCCACATCAGGAATCATTTCCATGAAATCTAAAATCAATCCATTAACGGTTTTTGGGCCTTCCGTTGGAAGCGAAAACTGAGTTAATCGGTTAAGTTCACGAACGGTTAAGGATGCATCCACTAAATAACTTCCATCATTTTGAAGTTTTATATAATCTGCTTCCTCCGTAATAAGCTCACCTACAATCTCTTGAAGCAAATCATCCAGGGTAACAAGTCCCTGCACATCGCCATATTCATCCACCACAAGACCAATTCGAATCTTTTCACTTTTAAAGCGTAGCATCTGCGTGTGAACGGGCGTGCTTTCAGGGACAAAAGTGGGCTTAGTAAGTAAACTAATAACGGTTTGCTTGTCAAAATTTTCCTGATTGAGCTCAATAAGCACTTTGCGCAAATGCAAAAATCCAATGACACGATCAATATTTTGTTTGTAGACAGGTAGACGTGTATGCGTACTATGTTTTATGTTGTAAATAATTTCGTCAATGGGCGCTTCTAAATCAATCCCCACGATTTCGTTGCGCGGCGTCATAATGTCTTCCACCGTGGCCGATTCTAAATCAAGAATACCAAGTAGCATTTTTTGATAACGAATAGGCATCACACTTTCTGCTTCGGAAATGATGCTCTTCAATTCATCTTTATTAAGTTCGGTGTTATTTGCCTTGCTTGCATCCATGCCAATTGTTCGCAAAAGTAAATGTGCTAATGAATTAATCAGCCAGACAATGGGGTAAAATATTTTTAGAAGAATGGTATAAACCCAAGCGGAGGGGAATGCTAATAATTCTGGTTTGATCGTAGCAAGTGTTTTAGGAGTGACTTCGGAGAAAATAAGCATAACCAGTGTCAAAATTGCGGCAGCAATGGCTACACTTGATTCTTGATCAGCATAGAGTTTTATTGCAATGACAGTCGCAATTGATGACGCAAAATTGTTAACAAAATTATTACATAATAAAATTAACCCTAACACGCGATCAGGACGTTGCAATAATTGTTGTGCTTTTATGGCACCAGAATGCTTAAGTTTAACTAAGTGCCTTAATCGATAACGGTTAATTGTCATAAGTGACGTTTCGGAACCAGAGAAAAAAGCAGATAAAACAAGCATAAATACAAGTAGGCCAATTAGCATACTGAGGGGCATATCGTTCAATGAAAACGCTCACTGGGTTGTTTAGACATGACTAGTGTCTACGCTTGTGATTTTTTGTCAAGTGCTAAAAAAGTAGGCTTTTTTTGTATATCGATTCAAATTACGTAAATAAAATGCAATAATGAATTGAAAAAAGAAAAGTATTTTGATTCAAAGCCGTGCTTTATGCGTTGAAAAAAGCACCTTACACTTAAAAATAATCGTATATAAATAGTTTAAATGAGTGAAAATATGGCATTACCTCCTATTTTATTAATCGACGATAATTTGTCGCGCATCCAAGAAATTGAAATTATTTTTCAGTTTATGGGGCATCAGGTAAAAACCATTGGCTCAGAAAATTACGCCAATTACGTGCAAGAAATTAATTTTGTTTGTGGTGTTTTTATCGGAGAAGGCATACGTAAGCAGGATACGATTCTCAATGAAGTCATCGGGATGGCAAATAAAATTCCTGTTATTTTTATTGCAGAATTTGCGGTTGAAAATACATCGGAAATACATGAAAAACTCTTTCATGTTTTGCCGTGGCCAGTAAAACATACTCAATTAATTCCCCTGTTAGCAAAACTCCCCATTCACAACACCTCACTATCAAGTAAATCCACTAATACACAATCCACCTTAGTGCTACATACGGTTGAAAATCCTGCCATTCTTTCAACTGTTGCCACACGCTTAAAAGGTATAAGTGACGCCATGGTGCGTATTCGAAAATTGATTGCTCAAGTGGCACAGTCTGATGCAACAGTGCTCATTTTAGGTGAATCAGGAACGGGTAAGGAAGTCGTTGCTAATGCGCTTCATGATGCCTCTACGCGCAATGCAAAGCCCTTTGTGCCTATTAATTGCGGTGCAATTCCCTCTGAACTTCTTGAAAGTGAATTATTTGGCCATGAAAAAGGTGCCTTTACGGGCGCGTTATCTTCACGTCAAGGGCGTTTTGAAATGGCGGAAGGTGGTACATTATTTTTAGATGAAATTGGCGATATGCCACTTTCCATGCAGGTAAAATTACTGCGTGTCTTGCAAGAGCGTACGTTTGAGCGAGTAGGTGGCAATAAAGTGATGCAATGTGACGTTCGAGTTATTGCAGCGACGCATCGCAATCTTGAAGAAGAAATTGTCAATAATCGTTTCAGAGAAGATTTATTTTATCGACTTAATGTATTCCCCATTGAAATGCCGCCATTAAAAGATCGAACAGACGATATTCCGGTCTTAATCGAAGATTTAGTTGCGAGAATGCAAAGCAGTAATCGTGGTTTTATTAAATTAACGCCCAATGCGCTCGCCACATTGATGGGTTACGAATGGCCTGGAAATGTACGTGAATTGGCGAATTTAATTGAGCGTTTAGCCATTATTTATCCTGGTGCCCAAGTCGATGTGGATGATTTGCCAGAAAAATTCAAAGTTAATCGCGTTGATAATGCAGATCAAATGCAAATCGAACAGCCGGTGCATGAAAATCAAAACTTTACTGAAACAATTAAAGTAACGGCAATGTTAGTCGAAAACGCAACACAGACAACTTATGAAGAAATGCAAGAGTTGATGGCACCTAGGGAAATGGATGAATTTGATAATATTACTCAATTACCCGAAGAAGGTATTGATTTAAAAGAATACCTCAATACATTAGAATTAAATTTAATTCGTCAAGCTTTAGATGAATGTAATGGCGTTGTTGCCCATGCCGCGAAACGTTTAGGTATGCGTCGCACCACGTTGGTAGAAAAATTGCGTAAATTTGATTTATCAAGATAAATTCCCGTCACTTTGTCGTATTCTTGACTGAATAAAGCGGCTATTCTGTATTAAACGTCATAATCATGGCGTTTAATGCAGTACAAATCTTATGTCAGGGTAAATAAATCAAATGCACCCTCCTTTACTTATTATGTGGCATAAATTGTGCATAAAATTATACAAACGCCCTGATTAAGAGAGAATAAAAATGAATGATATTCGCATCACATCCGCTTTAGATCAAATTCGCAATTTATCTGCTGTCGTCGGAAATAAAGTGCCTGAGGCACCTTCTGAAGGCATTGATTTTGGCTCGGTATTAAAGCAAGCCATTGACGGTGTAAACGAAAAACAGCAGGTCGCTGCTAAATTTAAATCCGCTTTTGAAGGCGGTGATAAAACCATGAATCTTGCTGAAGTGATGGTGGCATCACAAAAAGCGAGTGTCTCTTTTCAAGCCATGTTGCAGGTTAGAAACAAGTTAGTTGAAGCCTACAAAGATGTCATGAATATGCCCATGTAATCCAACCAACTGTGATTAGACAATGAGTGAACAAAATAGCATGAATCCGCTCACTACTGCTGATAGTGGAACGGATATAACAACAGGTAACGCCGGGGGCGCTGAAGGCTTTATTGCCGGACTTAACCTCGAAGGCCATCCAGCTATACGCGGACTCGCAAAACTTACCATGGCACGACAAATTGCCCTCATGGTGGGCTTGGCACTGAGTGTTGCAATTGGTATTGCTGTCGTTCTTTGGTCGCAAGACGCAAATTACGCACGACTTTACGTTGAGCTAAATGACAAAGATACCGCTGAAATTCTCGATTCATTAAACGCCCAAGGCGTGAAATATAAAATCGAAGAAGGCGGCGGTATTATGGTCATGTCTGATAAAGTTAATGAAATTAAACTTAAATTAGCGGCGCAAGGTCTTCCTAAAAGCAATAGCTTAGGCTATGAATTACTAGATAAAGAACAAAGTTTTGGCACTAGTAAGAATGCGGAGATGTCAAGATTCCAGCGCGCTTTAGAAGGTGAAATTGCACGGACTATCATGTCCATTCAAAACGTGAAATCAGCGCGGGTGTTATTGGCATTGCCAGTGCAGTCGGTATTTGTTCGTGAGCGTAAAAAACCCAGTGCCTCTGTTATTGTGCATCTCTATCAGGGCCGTGCACTTGATAAAGGGCAGGTAGATGCGATTGTTCACTTGGTTTCTTCAAGTGTGCCGCAACTTGATGCTGATCACGTAACCGTTGTCGATTATAAAGGGCAACTACTCAATTCTCAAGCGGATAACGCCGGAAATTTGACGACTAATCAATTCGAGTATAAAACTAACATCGAAGAGCATTTGATGCATCGCATTGAAAATATCATGTCACCTCTTGTTGGTTCGGAGGCAATGCGAGTGCAAATATCAGCGGATGTTGATTTTACAGAAACCGACAAAACGCAAGAAATGTTCAACCCAGATTTGCCTGCATTGCGCAGTGAGCAAACAACAGAAGAGCAAAATAAAGAAAATCCACAAGGTGTTCCCGGTGCATTAACTAACCAACCTACGCCTGCTGGTGCTGCTATCGAAGCAATTCCTCCTGCTCAGCCGAATTCAGCTGCTGCGGATACAACAGGAAAGCAAGGCTATGCATCTAAAACAGCAACACGTAATTTTGAATTAGATAAAACTATCACTCACACACGCTTGGCTTCAGGCATGCTTAGACGCTTATCAGTTGCCGTGGTGGTTGATGATCGTCATATTGTTCAATCCGATGGTGTCGCCACTAAAACACAACCTTATGCGCAAGAAGATTTAAATCGTTTCAATGATTTAGTTAAGCAAGCAGTGGGTTTTGATAGTGGACGCGGTGATCAGGTGACGGTGACTAATGTCAGCTTTAGAGGTGTTGATGTTGATGGGCCGCCAGATTTACCATTATGGAAAGAGGTTTGGTTTGTTGATTTAATAAAACAAGCTGTTGCGGTACTCGCTATCTTGTTCCTCATCTTTGGTATATTGCGCCCAACTATTCGTAGCTTGATTGCCAAAGATGATGATGAAAAACGTGCCATTGTTGAAGCAGAAGAGCAGTCTAGAGTTGCGGCGCTACTTGCAGCGGGATTTGTTCTCGATGACAATGGTAAACCACTCGCATTAACTGAAGATGATCAAGATAAAATGGCTGAATTACTTGCGTCACTTGATGAGCCTAAAACATATCAAAGTCGTTTGGATTACTTGAAACGCTTAGTTGATGATGATCCAAAAATTGTTGCTCAAGTATTAAAACTATGGATTAAGAAAGATGAATAGTGAAGAACCCCAAATTTTAATGCGGCAAACAGATCGAGCAGCAATCTTACTTCTTGCGGTCGGGATGGACAAAGCCTCAAACGTACTTAAACAAATGAATTCGCGTGAAGTACAAACGATTGTGACGGCCATGTCACAGGTGAATGATATTTCCGTGTCGCTCATTGAGGAAGTGTTAGAAGATTTTATTACGGACTCAAAATCGGCTACGCCTTTGGGCATGAACTCAGATGATTACATTCGTACTGTTTTAGTAAATGCCCTGGGCGTAGAGAGAGCGAGTGGTATTTTGGATCGAATTTTCCAAAGTACGGGCCCATCAAAAGGTATCGATCAGCTCAAATGGCTTGATACCCGCTCAATTGCTGACATTATTCGTGACGAACATCCACAGATTATCGCCACATTATTGTCACTCATGGAGCCTGAGCAAGCTGGTGAGGTTATGATGCAATTCCCAGCGGCCATTCGCCCAGATTTATTGATGCGTGTTGCAACAATGCAGGGTATTCAACCTCAAGCGCTTCGTGAACTTGATTTGGTCATGGAAAAACAATTAACAGGATCTGATAACGTGAAATCGACTGCACTTGGTGGTATTGATACTGCTGCGAGTATCTTGAACTTCATGGATCACACAGCTACTGAATTGTTGATGACGGAAATTATTGAGGTTCGTGCTGAATTGGCGGCTGAAATCCAAGAAAAAATGTTTACCTTTGAAGATCTTATTAACGTTGATGATCGTGGTATGCAGACACTTCTTCGTGAGGTTGCTACAGGTAACTTACTCCTTGCGCTACGTGGTGTTGATAACACACTTAAAGAAAAAATCTTCTCGAATATGTCAAAACGTGCGGCAGAAATGTTACGAGACGATTTGGCAGCTTCACCACCTGCGAAACTCGCGGATGTTGAGCAATCACAAAAAGATATTTTGGTTATTGCGAAACGTTTGGCTGAAGCAGGTGAGATTAGCTTAGGAGCGGGTGATGAGCAGCTCGTCTAATCGTCCACGTTTTACGGATAGCGAATTAGAGTCGCTGCGTTTGTGGGCGACGCCTAATTTTGGTGCAGATGGTAGCTATGAGGAAGAAATTGAAGAGGAAGAATTGCTTCTTGTTGAAGAAGAGCCTCTCGTTCCCCAATTGACCGTTGAAGAAATTGAAGCTATCCAGAAGCAAGCTCAATCTGAAGGCTTTGCTGTTGGCAAAGAAGAAGGTTACAAACAAGGCTTTGTTGAAGGCTCTAAAAAAGGATACGATGAAAATGCGCATCTCATTGAGGTGCGCACGAATCAACTTGTGTCATTGCTCGAATCACTCACTGAGCCTTTCAAGAATCTAGACGATCGCGTCGAACATGCTTTAGCCAATTTAGCGGTTAAAATTGCAAAACAAATTCTGCATCGTGAAATTGAACTGGATTCAGGGCAGGTGATTGCTGCCGTGAAAGCCGCTGTCAACGCACTACCCTTAGCATCGCAAAATATTACCATTTATCTCCATCCAGAAGATGCTGAATTAGTAAGATTTAATTTAGGATTAAATGACGCACCGTCTGCTTGGAAAATTATTGAAGATCCGTCCATTACCCGTGGTGGATGTAAAGTAGACAGCGACGTTTCACACGTTGATGCGACCATTGAAAATCGACTAGGAACGGTACTCGAATCCCTATTTGGCGAAGACTTTATACCTGAGGAAGATCATGATCCCGAAAGCTAATCGTTGTGAAAACTGGTTAGAAAGATTAAAGGTTTATGAAGAACGTGCCGATATACCCCACGACCTAGTTGTGGAAGGTAAACTGTCGCGTATGGTGGGACTCACCCTCGAAGCGGTAGGTTGCCGTGCTGCAATTGGTTCGCGTTGTGAGATTGAAACAAAAAATGGTCGTATGATTGAAGCGGAAGTGGTTGGCTTTTCGGGTTCGAAAGTTTTTTTGATGCCAACTTCTGAAGTGCATGGTTTAGAGCCAGATTGCCGCGTTATCCCGATGGGAAAAAATAGCTTAGCAAAAGTGGGCTTTGGATTGCTTGGGCGCGTACTAGATGGAGCAGGAAATCCTTTGGATGATAAAGGGCCACTGCGGACAACGGCGCAAATTTCGTTAAATGGAAAGACGATTAACCCGCTTTCGCGCAAACCCATTAGAGAACCTTTGGATGTTGGAATCCGTGCAATTAATTCCATTCTTGCGGTGGGTCGTGGTCAACGGATGGGTTTATTTGCTGGTACGGGTGTGGGTAAGAGTATCCTGCTTGGCATGATGACGAAATTTACTAACGCTGATATTGTTGTTGTTGGGCTAGTGGGTGAGCGTGGACGAGAAGTTAATGAATTCGTATTGAAAACATTAGGGGAAGAGGGCTTAAAACGTGCTGTGATTATTGCAAGTCCAGCCGATTGTCCGCCACTGATGCGTGTTCATGGTGCATTACT
>CAINHP010000162.1 GCA_903848905.1 uncultured Pseudomonadota bacterium | reverse complement strand
TTATTAAATTGAAATAAATTTGCCGAACCGAGAGATTGCCGTTAGCCAGCCAGGGCGAAAATTTGCTTGAATTTTCCCAGCCCTCCAGTTCATTGCGCCGTTCTTTGTAGTGACTTGCACAATCGGTAGCAAAATAATCCGTTAGTTGCTTTAATCCCGCTGTTTCACCGCCATGAAAAACGATTTCCTGCTCGGATTCAGAAGTTAATTCTAAACAGTTCGGAAAATTCCTTAACCAATCCATTTGCGAAGCCGGGCTGGATGGAAGAAAATCGGGTACTGGCACAGGATTGTCGACCGTCAATTGCACAACGGTATTTTTAAACTCCGTATACGTATCAGGTAATTTTTCCAAGGCAAAAGGTAATTGATCTAGGCGATACAAACTATGGCTGTCTGCTTCGACAAACTGGACTAATGGCAAGTATTTTCGCAGGACTAGCCACTGCTGATTTTCATAGTATCCAGTATGGCGGCTACGATAAATAAATGAGACTTTATGTTCACTCGCCAGATGGCTGATCGCTTTGACGGGGGCTTCATAACAAACCAGAAGATGCTGACCCAATTGATGTAATTGCTTATCTAAGTCTAGCAGCGATTCTCTTAAAAAGCGCCAACGATTCGCTGACATCGTTCCCAAACCATACCGATTCGGCAACAGCCACTGCGGATCGAGACAATAAACACAGAGCAAATCATCAACTTCAGAAGCCGCTTTTAACAGATTGGTATTATCGTGAACACGCAAATCATTAACAAACCAGTAGATCCCAACGTTACGCATAGTCATCAAGTCCTTACACGAAGAAATAAGGGTAATCCATTAAAAAACTCAACTTTCTTGTCATCAAAAACTGCTGGCGGATATCAAATAGCCAGCAAGATGCTGATGTTTAAAGCTATTTTTGGCTTAATAGTGAGCTTATTTTGGAATCCAGCTGTTCAGGAGTGACATTACTGGCAAAAGCTTCAACAACTGCGCCATCCCGGCCGATCAGATATTTATTAAAATTCCATTCCGGCTCATGGCTTGTGGTTTTAATCAGTTTTTGAAAAAATGCATTCGCCGCCAGCCCTTTAACGACGCTTTTTTCCATCATCGGAAAAGTCACCCCGTAGTTGATATAACAGACATTGGCGATTTTTTCCGGTTCAGCAAACTCTTGATTGAAATCATTGGAGGGGAAGCCGACCACCACCAGACCCTTGTCTTTATATTTTTGATAAAGGGCTTCTAGGCCTTTAAATTGAGGGGTATAGCCGCAATTGCTGGCAGTATTGACTGCCAGGATCACCTTGCTACGAAATGCTTGGCAAAAATCAAGCTCTTCGCTGGATCTTAATTTACTCATTTTATAATTAAGCAAATCAGAGCAAGGTTCTGCTCCGTTTGCTGAAACAGAAAATACCAACATGCTCGCCAATAAAGTTAGAATATTCATGCTGTGCACCTTTAAATAATTAAATAATTAATTGAAATGAGTAGCGACTGGGGTATAGCTTGCTTTAAGATTATAATATAAAAGTAGAATTACATAAAAAGCAAGATTTTGTTTGGCTGAGATTCTGGCTAGTGATGATTTTCATCCGTTTTGCAAGTTGCTCAGTTAAGAGGCATTACCTGCAGTAACAGAACTTTCTAGGCAATGATTAACAATATCTTACGAAAATAATTCTATCGTCTTTCGGGTCGATCAAAACCTTGAATAATCAATGGCTCTGTTTGCAGTGTTACATCAAGCGAAACCACCAGCCAATTCAACACTCAACAAGGTTGAGTCACCGAACACACCAATACATTCTTTGGTTGCTTAACGCCTTGTTATGTCTACAATACAATTTAAAATTAATTTAAATTCCTAAACGAGTCTTACTTGTAACAATATTATTATGGCAATTCATTTGTTAGTGAATATTAACAACTTTAATGAGATAAAATGATTAACTACGATTTCGATCTGCCTTACGAACGAAGGGGAACAGATAGCGAAAAGTGGAGGGCTTTTGGAAACGAAGTATTACCTTTGTGGGTGGCAGACATGGATTTTCCTGCGCCACCAGCCGTATTACAGGCACTTCATGAAAGAGTTGCACATGGCATTTTTGGTTATGGTGGGGTCACTGCTGAATTATCTGAGGCAATTTGTCATAGGCTTTGGGAACACTATCACTGGACAGTCACGCCGGATCAACTATTATTTCTTCCAGGCCTAGTGAGTGGTCTTAACATAAGCTGCAGGGCGGTCTGCCCCCCTGGCGCAGGGGTGCTTGTACAAACACCAATCTATCCACCGTTTCTCAGTGCGCCTGTTAACCAAGGGCTACATCTCAATATAGCTGAGTTATTAGTGACCCGCTCCAAGCAATGGTTACATTATTCAATAGACTACAATGCTTTTGAAGCGGCCATACAATCCCACACTCGGCTGTTTATGTTATGCAATCCTCATAACCCTGTGGGTCGTTGTTACACCCGCGAAGAATTGATTAACCTCGCAGAAATTTGTACACGTAACGATTTAATTATCTGTTCAGATGAAATACACTGTGATTTGTTGTTAGAAAATTCCAGTCATTTACCTATCGCCTCCTTATCTCTTGAGATAGCAAAACGCTGCATTACGCTTATGGCACCAAGTAAAACATTTAACATTGCTGGACTTTATTGCGGATTTGCTATTATTCAAAATCCATCCTTGCGAAAGCAATATCAACTGGCTGCTCAAGGTATTGTGCCTGAGGTAAATTTACTTGGCTTGACTGCTGCCCTTGCAGCCTATAAAAATGGCGAAACTTGGCATAAAGAATTGATGGTATATCTGAATGGCAATCGAAATTTTTTCACTGATTATGTGCAAGAACATTTGCCCATGCTGCGGACCACAATTCCAGAGGGTACTTTTTTAGCCTGGTTAAATTGCAGCGCAACGGGCATCATTGGAAATCAACACGAATTTTTCTTGAACCAAGCAAAAGTAGCGCTAAATGATGGACAAAGATTCGGTCAGGGTGGCAATGATTTTGTCCGGCTAAACTTTGGTTGCTCACGCTCAACATTGACTCAAGCATTAATGCAGATGAAATTTGCTTTAGCTACCTTAAATTAACGCTATTCGCAAAAAATCTAAATATAAGATGGATTCAAATTCGAAGTGCAATCTTATTTTTATGCGGCTTCTTGTAATCTCAATCACCAAAAAAAACCTGCATCACCCAGCCGACTCAGACGAGAAAACTTTATCTAATTATCTCTGATATATCTCTAAGTCCAAATCAAGAAAGCAGTAAAAGATTATGCGTAAATTTGATTTTTGCACAGATAGAAAATTGAGAACCGTGTTCAGCGCCGTTTTGCCTGATTTTTTAGTCATTTTTGCAACCTTTAGAAAAACTTTGCAACAGAGCCACTATAATATGTCGTAACTGCCTAAATGCGCATATCCCGGCAAAGTTTCTAGGCGATGATCTTCCAGTGGCATGCCTACTGTAAAATGATACAGACTTTGCCATTTATCATCCTTAATACCTAAAAGTTCATGGACGCTATCATCAAGGTAACAGCCGATACCTGTACCTCGAAAATCTAAAGCCTCTGCTTCCAGATAGAGAACTTGGCCTATTAAACCGCATTCCCAATACAAGCGACGATAAAGCCATGGCGTTACATCTATGGATTCGCTGAATTCTGCAACCATTCCCAAACTGAAGGCGCTGTCGCTCGCAATAGATTGATGACAGGACAATGTTTTGGCCACCTGCCTGTAATCGCCAGAATGTAGATGATAGAGCGGTACTATCTCTGAAACCTTCTGCCAGTCAAAATCTGATAGGGTCGCCGCTTGCAATTTTTCAAGTGCGTCAGAATATCTTAGTAATACGTAGATACCTGGAGTCAAGCCATCAACATTATGGACAAAAATAAACAGGTGGATTTTGGGTGGCCAACGCCACAATTCAAAAGCGGGGGTCGATGGCAATACGGCGGCTAGCATTCTATAAAAATCTGTTTTCGCCAATAATGATGCATTGCCGTCAAACTGCTGTGCACTTCGACGTTGACGGATGATTTGCGTAGCTGATTTTATGCAGGGAGATTTTATAGTGTATTGCTGAGTGGCTGCTTGATGCATCGGCTCTATAGTTTTCGGTTTGCTTGCAGCATTTGAAATCTCATTGATTATCGGCCAATGATAGCTATGATTAGCGCCTAGACCATCGGCTTTACCGAACCACTCCCCAGATTGTGCGGCTTCCAACAGAGCTTTGGCGACTAATGGCTTGTTGTTGGGCTGCGTATGAATTCTACAAATAATATCAGGTGATTCATGCTCCAGAGTTATAAAATCATCGCGATCAAGACCTAATAATTGATTGATATCATTATCCGACCATTTCGCAAACAACTCCACTGACCAGCCCAGCGTTGCTGAAGCATAGCTTAATGCTCCCAAGGCGTGACCAATATCATGCTGACAATATCGGTAAGCTCTTTCACCGTATTTCCAAGCTTCTCGCCAATGAATTGAAGACAAGCCAATGAGCAAGCCAGCATCTTGAACATCGCCAGAAAACAGACAGCGCCGCTCAAGGCTATGATCATGACTGAGATAGTGGTAAACGCCTGATTGAATAAAATCATTGCCAGTGCTAACCAAATAGGCTTCTGTCGGATGCAAGTTTCCACTTGAAGGATTGCAGCGCAATGCCCAGCGGTTTGATCCGAATTGTTTCCATGCTGACAAGCCGAAAGCTAATTCCAGCAATAAACCCGCATTAACACTATTTAAAGGTTTTGCTGGTATTTCGGCATTATCCAGATCAGAAAATAAGGGTTCGAGTTCGGTTCCCGGGCGGGGTAGTCTGACAATCTCGCAACCAGAAAAACGCCTAAATTGATTAGGTTGATCTTGCCAATCGATTGATTCTGGCCCATTTGCATAGCGATTTAATCTATGTTTTGTTCGATGGTGATAGCTTAAAACCGACTCATATTTTTCATTCATAATGTTTTTATGTAATTTTTAATGCCGGATGTTCGAATCACATCTGTTAAAGTAAATTCTTGTAAGTGCAGCCTGGTAACGGCATTTCTAACGAGGGCTTATATAGCTTCAAGCGGCTTCATTGCCACTATTGCCAACCAAGGTTGCTCATCAATAGGTTTTCCAACTGGCCGGTAATAATGATTGATCACTTTAAATCCTGCCGTCTCCATAAACAAGTTGCTGAAATCAAATTGCATATAATGACCATATCGTTGTCCTGACCAACCTTCTTCATTACCGCGAGGATTAGATAAAAATAAAATACCCCCAGGTCTTAAGGCAATATATAACTCCTTAAGGACGCGAGGAAGTTCTTGGCTAGGCACATGAAACAGCGAAGCATTAGCAAAGATGCCATCATATGCCTGTTGGCATAATTGTAGGCTTAGAAATTTTTGACAAAGAATCTGACAGCCGGTGTACTTACTTGCCATAGTACAAAAAATAGCACTGCCATCGAGACCAACGGGCCTATGCCCCAATGATTTGAAATAGTGCACATCTCTTCCAGGCCCGCATCCTAGGTCTAAAATATCCAGTTTCTTATCTTGTGGAAACGG
>CAINHP010000161.1 GCA_903848905.1 uncultured Pseudomonadota bacterium | reverse complement strand
CTTTGAACCGAGCGACTTACGCATTTTACCGCATAAATTCACCGCATTGATTAGCTGAACGTTGCCTTTGCGCTCACTGGTTTTTTTATTGGAAAGAATCCAAATATAGGTGGAAATGCCGGTGTTATAAAACATATCCGTTGGCAGAGCGACAATAGCTTCAAGCAAATCGGTTTCTAAAATATAGCGACGGATTTCTGATTCGCCCGACCCCGCGCCACCCGTAAATAAGGGTGAGCCATTAAGAATAATGCCAATGCGAGCGCCGCCATCTTTTGCGTCACGCAATTTACTAATCAGATGCAAAAGAAACAATAATGAACCATCTGACACGCGCGGCAAACCCGCACCAAATCGCCCATCAAAACCTTTAATGGCATGTTCATCTTTGATATCACCTTCGATTTTCTTCCAATCCACACCAAAAGGCGGATTGGATAACATATAATCGAATTTATCCGCGTAAAGCTGGTCATTGGATAAGGTGTTGCCGAGTTTGATATTTTGAACTTCTTGCCCTTTAATGAGCATATCGGCTTTACAAATGGCGTAACTTTCGGGATTAAGCTCTTGCCCAAATGCACGAATCACTGCTTGCGGATTGAGTTCAAACACATATTCCATACCAGCGGACAAAAAACCGCCTGTCCCCGCTGTCGGGTCATAAATCGTGCGAATAATGCCCGACTTACTCAACGCATCGTCATCTTCCATAAAGACCAGCGACGTCGTTAAACGCACAATATCGCGTGGCGTGAAATGCTCTCCGGCTGTTTCATTCGAACTTTCCGCAAAACGTCGAATCAGCTCTTCAAAAATCGCGCCCATATCGTGATTCGAAATCGTTTCGGGACTTAAATCCGTTTGCCGCACTTTTTGAACAATTTTATAAAGTAAGTTCGCATCATTGAGCTGACCAATAAATTCTGAAAATTTAAAATAGTCAAAAATATCGCGGGCATCTTTAGAAAACGCGAGAAGGTACGATTCAAGATTGGCGGCAATATCTTTTTCACCGAGTTTAGACAAATCCATTTTTGACGTATTAAAAAACGACAGATTACCGGCTGCACGCAAAAGCACTTTTTCTTGCGCTTCTGGAGAAAAACTCATGGTTTGCAGACTGTCATACTGCGTTAAAACGGCTTCTTTTGTTGACTCCAACACGCACTCAAGCCGACGGAGCAAAGTGAAAGGCAAAATAATGCGTCCATATTGACTTTGCCTAAAATCGCCGCGAAGTAAATCCGCCAGTGACCAGATAAAAGCGGCTTGATTGTTGGTGTTTTGGCTCATAATAATCGTTTTTTTCCGTCAAAAAGGTTTCAATAATGTAGCAATATTGGCGAGTTGCGCCATAGAGGTGACATTGAGTTTACTGCGAATCGTTGTGCCGTAATTGGCAACGGTTTTATAACTTAAACACAATTCATCTGAAATTTGATGTGCTGTCATTCCCTTGGCAAGTAAAACAAAGACATCAAATTCGCGTGGCGACAATGTCGCAATGATGGTTTGATAGGTAGTCATGTCTCCTTGGTGTTGAGCATCATCAACTAAACTGGGATCGATGTAAATCCTCCCTTTGGCGACTTGTTTAATGGCGTCAATTAACCTATCAGGATGCGCGTGTTTGCAAATATAGCCGCGTGCGCCTGCGTCGAGCGCTCGCTGCACATAAACTTTTTCATGATGAACACTAAACACAATAATTTTCGCACCCTCTTCTCGCATCACTAAACGCCGCGTGGTTTCCAGCCCGCCAATGCCCGCCATAGATAAATCCATGACCACAATATCGGGTTTGTGTTCACTGTAAATTTGTAATATTTCTTCTCCGCGCGAGGCTTCGGCAATCACATCAATATCCGATTCAGTCGCCAGCAGTAAACGAAAACCCGCGCGGACAATGGCATGATCGTCAACCAAAATAACCGTAATTTTTGCTGTGTTCATACGCGCATCAAAGGAATGTTTATGTGGATGGCCATGCCTTGCTGAGGCTGTGTTTGAATGTGAAATTCACCTTGTAAACTGCGCACACGCTCACGCATACTCAAAAGGCCAAACCCTTTTTGTATATGCTGCGTATCACAACCTTGACCGTTATCACGCATAACCAAACGTAATTGTTGATTATCATCGATTGATAAATCAATTGAAACCGCACTCGCATTCGCATGACGCAGAACATTGGTTAATCCCTCCTGCACCATTCTAAAAATATGAATACACATCTTTTCAGGTAAAAATTCAATTTCACCATGACAGACAAACGTAATGGTGAAATCGTGGCGCTGCTGCCAATGCGCAATCAAATCTTCGAGCGCAGCTTTTAGACCTAATTCAGTTAATACCAGCGGATGCAGTTGTTGCATCATAGAGCGCACAACGCCCATGAGATGGTCGCAAATTGAAACAACTTGATCTGTACTGCTTTTAATCAGTACATTCGCACCGTTATCGAGTTTTGCCACCGTCACGGTCATGACTTTAATCGCAGTTAACGACTGCCCTAATTCATCGTGCAACTCTTGCGCAAGTCGTTGACGCTCGCTTTCTTGGATAGCCAGCGTATGCTGTGTTAACGCGCGATTTTCTTTCTGACTGGCGTTTAATTTTTCAATTAAATGATTCATCGCGCGGGCAATTTGATTCATGTCTTCACTAGAAAAATGCGGTAATTGACTTTGATAATCGCCCTGCTCCACGCGCGCTAAACGTTGCACAATAATGGAAATCGCTTTTAAAACACGACTGAGTATCACATGAATAGTGACAAAAACCAGAATAACCAGCGAACAAAGCAGACCAAAAAACGCTAAACTTTCGTCCCACACTTCGCTAATTTCATTGAGCGGATTGGCTTCAATGAGCATGATTAGCGCATTACCATCAGACGTGGTTAAAGTACGTTCAATTTGAATAGGCGCCCCTGCAACTAAATTCACAAACCAGCTCGGCGGTGTTTCAATTGTTGGCGAATTTTGCGTAAGAGGAACAGTTAAGATATTGCCCGAAGGCTCTTTAAGTTGAATATGCAAATGGCGCGTTTCTTTGAGCGCATTGAGTTGCGCGAGCCACTGCGTTCTTGCGTGATTTTGGGATAATTCGAACGTAATGAGTTGGGTGGCAAGATAAATAGAAGATTGCATTTCTTGCTCAACAGCGCGTTTCGCATGCCAAAGCGTCATCACTGCCCCAACAGCAAAAACACAAATAGATAATAATAAAATACGGGTGTAAATTTGATAACGAAGCGTTTTTATTTTCACCCTATTACCTTTTTTATAAAAATGACGATTACGTTTTCATATCAAAATACGCTAACCCTTTGAGCATCAAAAAATAAGCCATCAGCGTAAAAAGACAAGCTAGCGATAAACTCACCCAAAAATTGACACTATATTGCAGTAAAACAGGAAGGGTCACGAATAAAATTAGCGACGGCAGGACCAACCAAAAGATACTAGTCGATAATTGCGCAATGCGTTCTGTATCGCCTGAATCAACATACATCCAAATAAAAGCAAGCAGGGAGGTGAGAGGGAGTGACGCTAACGCAGCAGCTAAGTATGTACTGCGTTTCGCTATTTCTGAGATCGCAACCAACAAAGTGGCTGAAATCAGTATTTTGAGCGCATATTCGATCATTATCGAAT
>CAINHP010000160.1 GCA_903848905.1 uncultured Pseudomonadota bacterium | reverse complement strand
TGTCATTTTTATTGGTAGTACGCGTACTACGTTTAATCCAATTAGCATCGTATAAACGTACCCAATAAAACTCACTTGCGGGCACTTTGTATAATTTTACCGTATCAGGTAAACCTTTAACGGTTTGCAGTGTGCTGGGAATGGGTGTGTTACTGCGACTTTTTTTAGGCTTAAGTTCCGGCAGGCTTTGCGGAGTATTAGGTGCTATTTTTTTGGGCATAACTACACCTCACATTTAAGTTTGAGAATAAAGCGTGTGCAACGTGCTTTAAGTTTGAGTGCATTTATAGCATCAAAATGAGAAATGTGTGGGAGATTTTGGCGTGAAAGTGTAGTACGGTGAGATGCGTACTACAAAAGGCAAAAAAAAAGCACTTAGCATGCGCTTAAGTACTTAATTTACGTGATAATTCTTGGTGGGTCGTGCGCGATTCGAACGCGCGACCATCGCATTAAAAGTGCGGTGCTCTACCGGCTGAGCTAACGACCCCCGAATAAGAAGGGTAAGTATAGAAGTTATTTACAACCCTGTAAACAATAAATTTATTTTTTTTATAATTCACTCATTGGCCAACGCGGACGCGCAAATATTTCAATGCCTTGCGTGTGTCCAGATACAAAACGCTGATAACCAGCATACGCAATCATTGCACCGTTATCCGTACAAAATTCTAGTCGCGGAAAGTAAATCACCCCCCCCTCTTTCTCAGTCATCGTGGTTAATTGATCACGAATTTGCGTATTAGCACTCACCCCCCCTGCAACGACCAACCGTTTCAACCCCGTTTGTTGCATTGCACGACGGCATTTAATGACCATCGTATCTGCTACAGCATCCTGAAAAGCGAATGCGATATCAGCCTTATCCTGGATTGTCTGATCGCTTTTCTGAAATGTCGTCAACGCAAAGGTTTTTAATCCACTAAAACTAAAATCGAGTCCAGGGCGATCTGTCATGGGGCGTGGAAAACGAAACCGAGACTGCTGCCCTTGATTAGCTAATTCAGACAGCTTCACGCCACCGGGATAACTCAAACCCAACAACTTTGCTGTTTTATCAAATGCCTCACCTGCTGCGTCATCGAGCGATTCACCCAGTAATTGATATTGCCCAACGCCTCTCACTTCTATTAATAAAGTATGGCCACCAGAAATTAACAGTGCCACAAAAGGAAACTCCGGCGGATGTTCTTCGAGCATGGGCGCAAGTAAATGCCCCTCCATGTGATGCACAGCAATTGCCGGAATCTGCCACGCCATCGCTAAACTTTGCGCAACCGCTGCGCCAACAAGTAATGCCCCCATTAAACCAGGACCAGCCGTATACGCAATAGCGCCAATATCAGCAGCAACTAAATCACTTTCACGCAACAGCTGCTTAATAAGTGGAATTAATTTCCGGATATGATCGCGTGAAGCAAGCTCAGGAACAACGCCTCCATACTCACTGTGCATGTCAATTTGACTATACAGAAGATGGTGACACAAACCACGCTGCGCATGATAAATAGCCACGCCCGTTTCATCGCAAGACGTTTCGATACCTAGAATATACATAGAATATACATTGAGTTTTTGAAAATTAGTGAAGTAAAGGTATAATAAGTGGTTCTATTTATGTTGTGCAATCAGAATAAATTGCCACATAAAAACTTTTATCAAAATTAATATTTTTAAATCATAACTGGAATTAACTTAATGCCATCAGTAAAACTTAAAGAAAACGAACCATTTGACATCGCTATTCGCCGTTTTAAACGTGCTTGTGAAAAAGCAGGTGTTTTAGCTGAAGTACGTCGTCGTGAAGCGTATGAAAAACCCACTACCGAACGCAAACGTAAAGGTGCAGCAGCGGTTAAACGTCATTTGAAAAAATTGGCGCGTGAGCGTTATGCGTTGAAAAACTTACGTCGCGGTCGTCCTGCGCTTTAATTCATGAGTGAATTATTAATTCGTATTAAAGACGAAATGAAAACCGCCATGAAAAGCGGTGAGAAAGCTCGCCTAGGCGTTATTCGTTTAATGTTGGCCGCCGTCAAACAAATTGAAGTTGACGAACGTATTGAACTCGACGATAACCGTGTTTTACTCGTTTTAGATAAAATGGTAAAGCAACGTCGTGAGTCCATTCGTCAATATACTGATGCTAACCGAACTGACTTAGCCGATATTGAAGCAGCAGAAATTATTGTCATTCAAGATTTTCTTCCACAAGCATTAACAGAAGAAGAAATTGATACAATGGTAGCAGAAGCCGTTGCACAATCGGGCGCCACATCAATTAAAGAAATGGGAAAAGTCATGGCGTTACTCAAAGAACCCATGCAAGGTCGCGCTGACATGTCAGTGGTTAGCGTGAAAATCAAGGCAGCATTCGCAGAATAAATGCAGCATATTTGTCATCATGTCAGGTAGGATTCCTCGCCAATTCATTGATGATCTTTTAGTGCGGGTTGATATTGTCGATGTCATCGATTCGCACGTTCCCTTAAAGAAAATGGGTGCTAACTATAGCGCCCGTTGCCCTTTCCATAACGAAAAGACTCCTAGTTTTAGCGTTAATAGAAATAAGCAATTTTTTCATTGCTTTGGCTGTCATGCGAGTGGCAATGTCATTAGCTTTCTCATGGACTTCAATCATCTCACCTTTGTTGAAGCCATTGAAGAATTAGCCACGTTTTGCGGTGTAGAAATCCCCTACGAAAAACAATCGAGTCATACAGAACCTCAGCAAAAAAATAAGCTGATTGATTTACAGCAACTTATGCAACAGGTCGCAACTTTTTATTCACAGCAATTAAAACAAAATCAAAACAAAGACATCGCTATCGATTACCTTAAGGGACGAGGTATTCTTGGCGAAACAGCGCGAGATTTTATGCTTGGCTATGCACCTGAAGACTGGCAAATTCTCTCTGCTCATTTTGATACCCAACTTCTTTGTGAAGCGGGTATGCTGGCATTTAAAAACGACAATTATTACGAGCGTTTTCGCCAACGCATTATGTTTCCTATTCGCAATAAACGGGGGCATATCATTGGTTTTGGTGGACGTATTTTAAAAGACGACCCCAAGCAACCCAAGTATCTCAACTCACCTGAAACCCCACTATTTCACAAAGGCAATGAAGTTTATGGTCTTTATGAATTATTGAAACAGAATTCACGTCCTACGCGTATTTTGGTGGTTGAAGGTTATATGGACGTGGTGACATTAGCGCAATATGGCATTCACTACGCTGTTGCAGCATTAGGAACCAGTTTAAGCGCTACACAATTACAATTGCTCTTTAGATCAACGCCTGAAGTGATTTTATGCTTTGATGGTGATAAAGCCGGAAAAGAAGCCGCTTGGCGGGCGATGGATGCCGTTTTTTCTGTCATCAACGACAATCGACAAGTACGTGTTCTATTATTACCCATTGAACACGATCCTGATTCACTCATTCATGTTGAAGGTGTAGATGCTTTCACTCAGCGTATCGAGCAGGCAGACATACTCTCAGACTATTTTTTTGCACATTTTCAAGAAACACTCAATTTAGGCAGTATTGAAGGACGCGCAAAATTAGTCAATCAGGCCAAGCCCTACTTACTTAAATTAGCGGACTGCTTTTTTAAAGAAATGACATTAAAAAGGCTTCATGAATTATCTCAATTTGATATTTCGCCCACACTTGAAAGAGAAACACTCGCCGCAGCGCAGCCATCGCAAAAAAATAATTCATCACAAAAACAAGCTAAAAATACACGACATTCACTTGAGCGATTATCGCTGGCAATGCTCGTTCAATATCCTAAACTCATCGAAAAATTTCAAAACAATCCTATTGATTGGAATACACTAGATTTTTCAGGTATTGATATTTTCAAAGCGATTGTTCATACCATTATTACCTACAAACCTGAAACAACGGCACAATTACTCGAATTCTATCGGGATAAACCCGAAGAGAAAGTACTTAATGCGCTCGCTGCATTGCCCATTTTAGTTTCAGAGAAAGCGGTTGAATCGGAATTTAGCGGAGCTTTAAATCGATTTATTGTACAAGCCAAACAAACGCGACTCGAAAAATTACTTGATCAAGAGACGGCGGTCGGCTTAAATGACGAAGAAAAAGAGATATTGCGTCAATTATTATTGCGCTAAATAAACTCTCCCTTTTTAAATTCGGGATTTACTCACCATGTTAAAAAAAACATTACGCAGTATTTTAAAACTTCTTTATCGCGTTGAAGTCATTGGCCTTGAAAATTATTATCTGGCCGGCAATCGTGTGTTAATTGTGGCAAATCATTGCTCATTTTTAGACCCGCCGCTCCTAAGTGTTTTTTTACCTGATGACATCAATTTTGCTATTAACACGCATATTTCCCAGAAATGGTGGATTAAGCCTTTCCTTGGCTTGTCCAAAGTGTTTCCAATTGATCCAACGCACCCCATGTCGCTCAAAAATCTAATTCACCATCTGCAGCAAGATAGTAAAACTGTTATTTTCCCAGAAGGACGAATTACCCTCACCGGCTCGCTAATGAAAATTTACGACGGCACAGGCATGGTGGCCGAGAAATCAGGTGCAATGATTCTGCCTATTCATATCTCAGGAAACCAATACACACCTCTTTCAAAGTTACAGGGACTTGTTCGTTTGCGTTGGTTTCCCAAAATTACGCTTCATATTCTGCCCCCGACTCATATTGAAGCACGAAAAGAATTATCCGGAAAAAATCGCCGGAAATACAGCGGTCATGTTCTTGCTGATTTAATGGTCGACATGCAATTTATGGCTAGTAAAACGCAGCAAACACTCTTTGGAAGTCTTCTAGATGCAAGAGATATTCATGGCGGCAATCACGAAGTGGCTGAAGATTTGGAGCGTATCCCTCTCTCGTATAACGCGCTCATCACTCGCAGTTTAATTATTGGCAATGCACTCAAAAACATAACTGAAACCAATGAAAACATTGGCCTATTGCTACCCAATTCAAGCAAAACACTTTGCGTGTTACTTGGTTTGTCAATTCATCAACGTGTGCCTGCTATGCTCAATTATTCAACTGGATCGGCTGGAATGATTGCAGCGTGTCAAATTGCAAAAGTGAAAACGGTATTAAGTTCACGCCGCTTTATTGAACTTGCGCATTTAGAAAATGAAGCGACCTTACTCAAAGAACACGTTAACATCATTTATTTAGAAGAATTGGCGCAACAAATTACTACAAGCGATAAATTGCGCGGGGCATGGCAAAGTAAAACCGCACGTTCTTGGTATAAAAATAACGCAGATGCGAATGCTCCTGCTGTCATTTTATTCACGTCTGGCTCAGAAGGAACGCCTAAAGGGGTTGTTTTATCTCATGCAAATATTTTATCCAATCATCAACAAGTGGCCGCGCGTATAAACTTTAATCCTAAAGACGTCGTATTAAATTTTTTACCGATGTTTCATTCCTTTGGCTTTACGATAGGCACTCTGCTACCTGTTCTCAATGGCATGAAAACATTCTTTTACCCGACGCCATTGCATTTCAGTATTATTCCTGAAATAGCGTATGAAACAAGCGCAACGATTATGTTTGGTACCAATACGTTTTTGTCTGCTTATGGAAAAAAAGCGCATCCTTATGACTTTTATAATTTACGTTATGTCGTCGCCGGCGCAGAAAAACTTCAAGAAAACACACGCGAACTATGGCAAGATAAATTCGGTATTCGCATTTTAGAAGGTTATGGTGCAACAGAAACCTCTCCCGTTGTGTCAGTTAACACACCGATGGATTATAAAGCGGGCTCAGTTGGGCGCATTCTCCCTCATATCAATTACCGTTTAGAACCCGTTGATGGCATTGAAGAGGCTGGGAGACTCCATGTTCAAGGTCCAAGTATTATGCTTGGCTATTTACTCTCAACTAGTGCAGGGGTTCTGCAACCCACTGAATCTATTTACGGCAAAGGATGGTACGATACTGGGGATATTGTCCATGTTGATGATGATGGCTTTTTAAGTATTCGAGGTCGCTGTAAACGCTTTGCTAAAGTAGGTGGCGAAATGGTATCACTCACCGTGGTTGAGCAACTCGCGATGAAAGCATGGGAAAATGCAAATCATGCGGCCATCAGTTTGCCCGATATCAAAAAAGGTGAGCAAATTATATTAATTACCACGCAAAAACAAGCAACCGTCAGTGAATTATCTAAATCATCCACAGGTGTCACAGCAATTAATTTACCCAAAAAAATCCTTTTCATTGATACTATTCCCGTCATGACAACAGGAAAAACAGATTATGTTGCGCTGACAAATTGGGCTATTGCTCAAACGACCAAGTGAATAAATAGGAAAAAAGGCACATGAAAATTTTAGTAACTGGCGCGGCGGGGTTTATTGGTGCGGCGTTAAGTTTACACTTACTTGAACGCGGAAACGACGTCGTGGGCTTGGATAATCTGAATGATTATTACGACGTTAATTTAAAAAAAGCCCGTTTAACGCGCCTACTACCTCACAAAAATTTTACGTTTTTTGAATGTGATATCGCCAATAATGAGGCTATCGAGTCCTTATTTGCAAAAGAAAAATTTCAACGCGTTGTGCATTTAGCCGCGCAGGCGGGTGTACGTTATTCCATTACAAATCCTAAAGTTTATGCACAATCCAATTTAGTAGGATTTTTAACCATTTTGGAAGGATGTCGCCAGCAAAATGTTGAGCATTTAGTTTATGCGTCATCGAGCTCTGTCTACGGTGCCAATACAAAACTGCCTTTCTCGACCAGTGATAATGTCGATCATCCTGTTTCTCTTTATGCTGCAACCAAAAAAGCCAATGAATTAATGGCACATAGCTATTCACATTTGTATGGCTTTGCAACGACAGGACTGCGTTTTTTTACTGTTTACGGTGAATGGGGACGCCCCGATATGTCGCCATTTATTTTTACGCGGCAAATTTTAGCTAACAAGCCTATTGATTTATTTAATTACGGCAATCATCAACGTGATTTTACTTATATTGATGATATTATCGAAAGTATTATGTGCGTCGTCGATACACCGCCAACAGAAAATTACCGTCTCTACAATATTGGCAACAGTCAGCCTGAACAATTACTGACTTTTGTGGAAACACTTGAAAAGTACTTGGGCAAAACCGCCGTTAAAAACTTACTGCCCATGCAAGCGGGCGACGTACAAGACACTTATGCTGATATGGATGGCATGAAACGTGACTTTAATTACAGTCCAAAAACATCATTGGATGAAGGTCTTGAAAAGTTTGTGCAATGGTACAAATCATTTTACGGTGTATAAATTTTTTATTGAATTTATGCTCATACTGATTGCATAAAGGTGATTTTTTGTTGCTAAAATTGAACCTAGTGC
>CAINHP010000159.1 GCA_903848905.1 uncultured Pseudomonadota bacterium | reverse complement strand
TTAACCAATACAAAATCCTGAAAGAAAAACTTCAATTAGAAGTATTTTTATCAAGTCACTAGAAAAAGCACTAATTAACAAATTGCATAATGTGGCGGATATGTATTATTTGGCATTGAATGAATCAATTGTTGATTATTCCGATTCTGCTTTAGCAACGAACATTCTTGCTCAGTTAAAAATAAAAAAAATTGCAAACCAAGATATTGATCTTTTACTTTGTCTTAGTCATTTAATTAATAAAAACTTTAGTAGGTTTGAACACAAATTTTATCAATCAGTTTTTGTCGATGAGGTTCAAGATTTTACAGAGCAGTAAATTTATTTAATGGCAGAGCAAGCCGACCCAGAATATAAAGCGGTTACGCTTGTTGGTGATATCGCTCAAAAATTACATAATGGTCAAACCATCGATATACAGTCATGCTTTCCTAATAGAAAAATCCCTTTCATTCAATTAACGGATAATTTAAGGCAGCTTGAATCACCTGTGTTGGCTTTGTTTAGTCATATTTTTAGAAATTATTTTCAAACTGAAAAAATAGAACTTTCCTCGCAGTTATTAAGTTCGATTCAATCTATAAAAAATTTGGTTAGCCCTGAAATTTATCACTGCAAAACTCAAAAAGAGTTAGATTTAAAAATTATTGAATTAGTTGTTAGTTCACGGGAACGTCAAACTTTGGCAATAATTTTACCGAGTAATGAATTCGCAAAAAAACTTCATGAACGAGTAAAAACAAGATTAGATGAAGATTTCATTGATCATCGTTTTTCTGAAAAAAATGTTGATTTATCGAAGCGTTTTATTAAGCATTTTATGAGCATATTAAATGCAAAAGGACTTGAATTCGATACTGTGATTTTGCCTTACCTAGAAGGCTATGATTTAAAAAATAAGTCTGACATCAATAAACTTTATGTTGGAATAACAAGAGCTAAAAAACGTTTGATAATTTTGAGAACAAAAGAAAATGAGTTGTTTAGTAATGTTTTATCGAATTTTGAATTTGAACTAAATAGAATTAAATAGTTATGACAATCATCGGACACAAACCGCTTATCGAATATGGGCGTGCAAATGAGTTTAAAAAATATTCACCAAAAGTAAATTTATAAAACAATCTACCCAGCTCAATTTCAAACTATAATAACCAGTGTAACAAGAAATTAACCCACGTTGGAAAACTCAAATTGATATCACAAGTTTATGATTTGCATTGCCACTCAACTACGTCAGATGGAACGCTTTCTCCTGATGAATTGGTCACTCGCGCGGCAGAGCGTGGCGTGACAACCTTAGCGCTCACCGATCACGATAGTATTAGTGGACTTGAACAAGCACGTATATGCGCACAAAAAATGGGCATTGCGTTTATTAACGGCATTGAAATATCTGCTCAATGGGAAAAACAGTGTTTACATATTGTTGGTTTAAATATTGATCCACAGCACGAAGCCATTGAGAATATCGCGCTTAATCTCGATAAAATGCGCAACGAACGTGCTGAGAAAATTTCACAAAAACTAGCGAAAAAAGGTATTCACGGCGCGCTTGAATTTGTGCAAAAAGTGGTCGGGGATGGCATGATTACACGCACGCATTTTGCTAATTTTCTCGTTGCTCATTGTCATGCCGACACGCAACAGCAAGCCTTTGATCGTTTTTTGGGTGATGGAAAAGTGGCTTTTGTGTCAACTACATGGACACCTTTTGACGTTGCTATCAAATCCATTGTAGATGCAGGCGGCGTTGCGGTACTCGCTCATCCTTTGCGTTATAAATTAACAGCGTCGCGCATGAAAAAACTATTAGCTGCATTTAAAGCGGCAGGTGGTCAAGCGATGGAAGTGGTAACGGGGCGTTATAATCCGGATGAAATACGCATTTTAGGTAATTATGCCAATCAGTTTGAATTGGCGGGTTCGGTTGGCTCGGATTTTCACAGTCCAGCCAATCAATGGATTGAACTGGGGCGACTTGCGTCTTTGCCCGCTGGTGTTAAACCCGTTTGGGAATTGCTTGCGTGAAAAAATTTTGGGAAACGAAATCATTAGATGAAATGTCTGATGACGAGTGGGAGTCTTTATGTGATGGCTGTGGTCAGTGCTGTTTACATAAAATCCAAGACGAAGACACGGACGAAATTTATATCACGCGCGTGGCGTGTAAACTACTCGATATTCATGCTTGCCATTGCACGAAATATGAAAAACGTATCGAATTAGTGGAAGACTGTTTAGATTTACGTGAGATGAGCGCAGACGAATATCAGTGGCTTCCCGTCACCTGCGCCTACAGACTGCTTCATGAAGGAAAGCCGCTGTTTAATTGGCATCCTCTGATCTCAAAAAAAGCTAATAGTGTCAAACGCGCTAAAATGAATGTGACACACTTTGCCATTTCTGAAACGACCATCAAAGATATGGACGACTTAGAGGATTATATTTTAAAACTGCAATCGTAAGCGATTAGTGAATGCGGTAACAATACAAAATCGTTTTGCGTCTATCATTGATTTGCAAGGCTTTTTCTGGTGTCCAATCGGGCGCAGGAAATGACGATGAAATAAATAAGGTGCCTTTGCGCATCGTTTTTTTGAGTTGCTCACCGAGTTCAGGCATCACACGCGGTGATAAAAACGCAAAAATAACATCATAATCCGCAAAGTTTGCATCGAATAAATTACGTCGCGTGGCGGTATAATTCAATAAGCGTTTGCCACGTAGTAAACTGATTAACCAAGGAATCGGTGCACGCTCCCATGCATCGACGTGGATTTGGCTAAATTCTTTTGCGACAGGCAACGCAACTGAGCCAACGCCCGCCCCTAAATCGGCAAATTTTTTCACCTTCTCCTCTTCCATTAGCGCAATAACGCTGAGCGCCACATCACTTGAAGATAAAAATAAAGGTACATCACCACGCACGGTTCCCCAAAAAACCAGCGTCATCACGACGACGATGCCAAGATATACCCACGCAGGCAGCGAAAACATGAAAAAAATAAATACACATGGCAAAAAAAGCAGATGAATAATCATCCACCATTTAGGAAGTCCTAAAAATCGGCTACCCGCTACCGCAAGCGCACTTTGGCAAACTAAAAAAATAGCTGGATAATAATGTAGAATAGGCAAAAAATACGCTGCGGTAAGTGTGATAGCCAGCGCAATGACTTGGCATAAAAAGGCGCGAAATAAAGTCATAAGCATTTGTTAGTTTAATTTGAGAAGATGTGTTTTTGCGCAATTTGCGTAACCCGTTTGTTTTGGTTATTGTAACGATTTAGGTTAAATTCATCCAACACAAGCACTTAATATAAAAATAGTTCATATTGTAAAACAGGATAGAAAATGTCAGATATTGAAATCGCGCAACGCGCCAAGATGAAACCCATTATTGAGCTTGCTGGGCAAAATTATGGCATCGCGCCAGAGCATTTAGATCCCATCGGGCATTTTAAAGCGAAACTCTCACTTGAATACGTTAACAGTTTAGCGGATAAAACAGACGGTAAATTAATTCTCGTGACAGCAATTAGTCCAACGCCTGCAGGCGAGGGTAAAACGACCACAACGGTAGGTCTTGGTGATGCACTCAATCGATTGAATAAAAAAACGATTATGTGTTTGCGCGAGCCGTCACTGGGGCCGTGTTTTGGTGTCAAAGGGGGCGCAGCAGGGGGTGGTTATGCGCAAGTGGTTCCAATGGAAGACATCAATTTGCATTTTACCGGTGATTTTCACGCAATCGGTGTGGCGCATAATTTATTGTCAGCGTTAATTGATAATCATATCAATCATGGCAATGCGCTCGATATTGATCCACGTCGTATTCAATGGAAACGCGTCGTTGATATGAATGACCGTGCACTTCGCAATATCGTCGTCGGTATGGGTGGCGCGGCAAATGGTTATCTGCGCGAAGATGGTTACGACATTGTGGTGGCTTCTGAAGTCATGGCGATTTTATGTTTGGCAACGAGTCGCGCGGATTTAAAAGCGCGTCTAGGTCGCATTATCATTGGGTATAAATCCGATAAAGTGACACCTGTTTATGCCAGTGATTTGAAAGCGCATGGCGCCATGGCTGCGCTACTCAAAGACGCCATTAAACCCAATTTAGTACAAACGCTTGAAAATAATATTGCCATTATTCATGGTGGCCCTTTTGCCAATATTGCACACGGTTGCAATACCGTCACGGCAACGAAAACAGCGTTAAAATTAGCGGATTATGTCGTCACTGAAGCAGGTTTTGGTGCGGATTTAGGCGCAGAAAAATTTATTGATATTAAATGCCGCGAATCCGGCTTGAAACCGTCGGCGGTTGTTTTAGTGGCCACGATTCGTGCGTTGAAATTCCATGGTGGCGTAGCAAAAGACGATTTGAATCATGAAAATGTCGCGGCGGTTGAAGCTGGTTTTGAAAATTTAGCGCGTCATTATCACAACGTCACAACGCATTACGGTTTGCCTTGTGTGGTGTGTCTGAATCATTTTACGTTTGATACCGATGCTGAAATTACATTACTCAAAGAAAAATGTGCGGCATTAGGCGCGACGTGTATCGTGTCAACGCATTGGGCAAACGGTGGTGCGGGTGCGGAGGCCTTAGCGCAAGAAATTGTCAATATTGTCGATAACCGAGAAGCGGAATTTACGTTTGTTTATGATGAAAATTTAAGCTTATGGGAAAAAATCGAAACAATTGCTACTAAGTTGTATGGTGCGGCAAATGTGACAGCATCAGCAAAAGTTAAAGCGCAGTTGAGCGCATGGAATACCGATTATGGCCTTTTCCCAATTTGCATGGCAAAAACTCAAATGTCTTTTTCAACGAACCCAAATTTGAAAGGCGCTCCTTGCGGGCATACGCTTGAAATTCGTGATGTGCGATTAGCGAATGGGGCAGGTTTTATTGTGGCTATTGCAGGTGATATGATGACCATGCCGGGTTTACCAAAAGTTCCCGCAGCAGAACGTATTGATATTGATGATGATGGTAAAATTACAGGGTTGTTTTAAATTGCTATAATGATTTAGATTCGAGAAGTGGATATTGGGCGACATTTTTTATTATTATTTAAAGAAAAGAAAGGTAGTAAATCATGACAGAGAGAAAATTTAGATTAGTCACACGCAGTGATTTTGATGGCTTGATTTGTGCGGTACTTTTGAAAGAGTTAAATTTAATTGAAGAAATTAAATTCGTTCACCCAAAAGATATGCAGGACGGCATCATTGAAATTACTGATAATGATATTACCACTAATTTACCCTACGTGAGTGGTGTGCATTTAGCATTTGATCATCATTTGAGTGAGACTATTCGTAACGGTAAGGCTGATAATTATATTATCGATCCAGATGCGCCTTCTGCTGCGCGCGTCGTTTATGATTATTACGGTGGTGAGTTAAGGTTCCCTGCGCATTGGAACGAAATGATGACGGCGGTGGATAAGGGAGACTCTGCGCAATTTAGCAAAGATGAGATTCTCCATCCGACAGGTTGGGTGCTTTTGAATTTCTTAATGGATGCGAGAACAGGTCTCGGTCGTTTTAAAAATTTCACCGTGTCTAATTATCAATTGATGATGGATTTAATTGATTATTGCAAAGATCACACCATTGAGGATATTTTAAATCTACCGGATGTTCAAGAGCGCGTTGAACTATTCAAAGAGCATGAAAACGCAGCAAAAGATCAAATTACTCGTTGCGCAAGTGTTCATGGCAATTTAGTGGTACTCGATTTACGCAATGAAGAAACTATTTTTGCGGTCAATCGTTTTATGATTTATGCGATTTACCCTGAATGTAATATTTCAATTCACGTCATGTGGGGTATGTGGCAACAAAATACCGTATTTGCCATTGGCAAATCTATTTTGAATCTGACATCGAACACGAATATCGGTGAATTATGTCTTAGCTATAATGGTGGTGGACATTTGAATGCGGGAACGTGTCAGGTGGCAAATGAAAATAGTGACAATGATTTAAATGATATTATCGCTAAAATCAACGCTGATGGTTAAATCGCTTTTTTGAAGCTGTCGTTTTTTCACTCGGCGTATTGTTTTTACAATACGCCGTTTTTATTTTGGCGTTATCTTATGAAAAAAATGAAAAAAATCTTTCTTCCTATTGCCTTTATTTGTCTTCCCGCTGCGAGTTTTGCAACGCCACAAATTAGTGAACATATTCTTTCAAATGGCTTGAAAGTGCTTGTTCAAGAAGATCATCGCTCACCGGTTGCGGTATCGCAGGTGTGGTATAAAGTGGGCTCAAGCTATGAGCCCAACGGTATTACCGGCATTTCTCACATGCTTGAGCATACGATGTTCAAAGGAACAGATAAGCATCCAGCAGGTGAGTTTTCACGCATTATCGCGCAAAATGGTGGCGAAGAAAATGCGTTCACAGGGCAAGACTACACCGCCTATTTTCAAACTATGGCAGCGTCAAAATTAGCGGTGAGTTTTGAGCTTGAAGCGGACAGAATGCGCCATTTGAATATTTTGCCTGAAGAGCTTAAAAAAGAATTGGAAGTGGTGACTGAAGAGCGTCGCATGCGCACAGAAGATAATCCACAAGCAAAAATGGCTGAGCAATTTGCCGCGATGGTATATACCAGTAGTCCGTATAAAAACCCAATTATTGGCTGGCCTAGTGATATTGCCGCCTATACTGCGCCAGATTTGCAAGCATGGTATCAACGCTGGTATGCGCCAAATAATGCAACATTAGTAGTTGTTGGCGATGTTAAAACCAGTGATGTTTTTGAACTTGCACAACAATATTTTGGTGAATTGCAGCCTAGTGACATCGTACCGCTCAAGCCGCAAGTTGAAATGCCTCAACAGGGTGTGCGTAAAATGACCATGAAAGTCCCTGCAAAATTACCGTCTGTTGTGCTTGCCTATCATGTCCCAACGCTCAAAACAGCTAAAGACGAATCTGAAGTCTATGCGCTTGAAGTGTTAGCGGGCGTTTTAGATGGTGGAAATAGTGCCCGTTTGAGTGCTACGTTAATTCGCGGTAAGCAAATTGCAGTCTCTGCAAGTGCTGGCTACAACATGGGTTCACGCCTTGATGATTTATTTGAACTCGAAGGCACGCCTGCAGAAGGAAAAACGGTGCTGGATGTAGAAGCGGCATTAAAACATGAAATTGCGCAGTTGCAAGCAAAACTCATTGAACCGGCTGAACTTGATCGTATTAAAGCGCAAGTCTTAGCAGGACAAGTGTATCAGCGCGATTCTAATTTTTATCAAGCGATGCAACTGGGGATGATGGAAACCATTGGTTTAGGTTGGCAAAAAAGCGGTGAATATGTGTCAAAAATCAATCAAGTGACCGCTGAACAAGTTCGCGCTGTTGCTCAAAAATATTTAATTGAAGACCATTTAAATATTGCCTATTTAGAACCCCAAAAAATTAACGTATCACAAAAATGAGGACGCATGAAAACGTTTATTGACGAACTCGCGCAGCATATTGCTGTTATGCAATGCGCGGCGCAGTGTAGCGACGTGGTGCAGGACGCTGCAAGATTATTAATAGCAACCTTTGCGCAGGGTCATAAAGTTTTATTATGCGGTAATGGCGGTAGTGCAGCGGATGCACAGCATATTGCCGCAGAATTTGTGGTGCGCTACGAGAAAAAACGTCGTGCTCTGCCGGCCATTGCGCTGACAACGGACAGTTCCATTTTGACCGCCCACGCTAATGATTTTGAATTTGACAGTGTTTTTGCACGGCAAATTGAAGCGCTTGGCAATGCTGACGATACATTGATAGCCATTTCAACATCAGGCAATAGCAAAAATATTTTGCAAGCGGCGCACGCTGCTAAAGCAAAAGGGTTAAACGTCATTGCGTTAACCGGTGAGAGTGGTGGCGCGTTAGTTGACGTGGCGACATTGACCATCAAAGTGCCGTCAACCGTGACAGCGCGTATTCAAGAAGTCCATATTTTGATTGGGCATTATTGGTGTGGTGTCGTTGAAGGAAGCAGTGATGTTAGCTAATTTGCCTGATTTCAAAGCCGCCCGTATTTTAGTTGTCGGCGATGTCATGCTTGATCGATATTGGTCTGGTCAAGCGGCGCGTATTTCACCCGAAGCCCCTGTGCCTGTAGTCAAAGTGAATCGTATTGAAGAGCGTGTGGGTGGCGCAGCAAATGTCGCGTTAAATATCGCCAAATTAGGCGGCAACGTCACCTTAATTGGCGCGATAGGCACTGACGCGGATGGAAAGCGTTTGCAAGATTTACTTCATGCTGAGGGCGTTAACTGTGATTTTGTGATGGATGAAAAGGCACAAACCATTTGTAAATTGCGCATCATGGCGCAACATCAACAATTATTGCGTGTCGATTTTGAAGAAACGCCACTGAGTATTAATTCACATGATTTACACACCTGTCTGCAAGCGAATTTAGCGACGCATGATGTGGTGGTTTTTTCTGATTACGGGAAAGGTACGTTAGCGGATGTCGCAGATTATATTGCGTTAGCGCAAAAAGCAGGATTAAAAACACTTGTCGATCCAAAAGGGACGGATTATCGACGTTACGCGCAAGCCAATTTGATTACACCTAATTTATCGGAATTTTTTGCAGTGATGGGGGTTTGTCATGATGAATCAGCGTTAATGCAAAAAGGACGCGATTTATTAGCACAACATAGCATTGACAATTTATTGCTCACGCGCGGTGAAGCGGGTATGAGTTTAATTGATTTCAACTCGACACATTCATTGCCAGCGCAGGCGAAAGAGGTTTTCGATGTCACTGGCGCGGGCGATACGGTGATTGCTGTCATGGCGCTGGGTCTTGCGATTGATTTGGCGCTCCGTGATGCGATGATGCTCGCGAATTTGGCGGCGGGTATTGTTGTCGGCAAAGTAGGTACTTCAACGGTGTCAGTACTTGAGCTCAGTCGTGAAATGCACACACATCGTGATGCACTGTTTGGTGTTGTCAGCGAAGATGAATTTGCAAAGTGTTTGGAGCGAGCCAAAGCACGTGGTGAAAAAGTGATTATGACGAATGGCTGTTTTGATTTACTGCATATTGGCCATATTACTTATTTACAGCAAGCCAGAAAGCTCGGTGATCGATTATGTGTCGCAGTCAATTCAGATGAATCGGTCAAATTGCTCAAAGGTGATTCACGTCCCATTAACGGTCTGCAAGAGCGCATGGCGGTACTGGCTGCACTGGAATGTGTCGATTGGGTCGTGTCGTTTAGCGAAGAAACGCCCGAGCGTCTTTATAATGCTTTATTGCCGGATGTGATTGTCAAAGGTGGTGACTACAAACCTGAAGAGGTTGTCGGTGGCGCGGCAGTCATTGCAAATGGCGGTGAAGTGAAAATTTTAGATTTTGTCGAAGGGCAATCGACCAGCAAAATGATTGAAAAGGCGCGTCAATTTTAAAAGTAGAATAATAATCGAGAACAAAAAACGCTATCAAATGTACCATGGGCGTAAATACTGGGCTTTCGATTATTGCATTATCTCAGTTTTTTTACTCAAGCGTTACGGTCGTAACGCTTTCATCATTGTAAAATTATCAGAGCCTACATCTTCTTAGTATTTATCCACTCTGTCTTGTGCATCTAAACTTCAAGTAGATAACTTTCAGTTCGTCAAGACCGCCATCAATCGTCCGACCTAAATAAATAGGATCATCTTCTGTTGGTCGAACAAGACATTCGTTCGTGGCTGTTACTGTCACAGTTGAATCGGAATAAACACGTTTTACTTTATATATTTTCCCATCATGATGCTTTACTCCATGTATTTTTTGAGGAACTGTTTCTTTAGAAAAGGCAGGTAGTATTTTCCCTATGCCGCTATGAACATAACCCATAATTTCGCCTTCTGCGTAATACTGGGCGGAAACTGATTGAGAACATAGGATTAATAGACTAAGCATGATTTTTTTTTTCATTTTATACGCTCCACTATTTTTAATGTCAATCTTAATTGTGCTCAAAATTTTGAAGAAATTCTCTATAAATTCGAACGTTGATTCAATACGTCATATGACTTATTAAATTCAAATAGGCTGTGATTGCAAACAGTTTGAGAATATATCCATTTGGTTACCGTAATATTAAAAGTGACTCTTTTCGTTTCAATTTAAATAAATTCCTCAAAAAACTATCGGCAATAAAAAAGCCCTCACCGCTTTTCAACAATGAGAGCCTTTATTTCATTCGAAATGAAAACACTTTTTAAACACTCGCGAGCATTCTATGTAAATGAACCTCATGGTTCAATACGTCAAATGACGTATACAGAAATATATTAAAAAATCAACTATTTGGGTGATTAATTTGGTATTTTACTTTAGTAATATTCGCGCAACCAATTTTGGTTAACCTATAACATTGAGAATTAATTCCATTATGATTACTAAAAATAAAATAGTTTACATGCTTGCGTTTACTTCAATCGTACTTGCTAGCTTTACATCGATAAGCTTCGCAAGTGACAATACTCAGCAAATTGCGGCTGTTTCTCAAGAAATTCAATCTCTACAAGAAAGGCTCTCAGCAGCTAATAATAAAATTGAACAACTTTGCGATTGTAAAGTAAATAAAAATACTACTGGTCAAACAAACAAAACAGACGCACACCGAACTGCTAACGGATATGGGCGTTAATATTGAACAACTTATTTTATTCGAATCATTTTTTTCGAGGCTATAAGTTTTCAATATAATGCACTTCATGAAAAACCTGAGCGTGGCTGTTTGGTTTTTTTTTATGCTTGTCGATAATTCGGCTGTATAAAAATACGCGATAATCTCAATCAGTTAATAAAGCAATCGATTGCTTATCAAAAATGATTTTAAACTACGCTGTTTTCAATGTTTGATTTGGAGCTTCTCAAAATGTCTGCTGTTACAAACAATATAACTGAAGTAACAAAATCGCCTAAAACAATGCCGGCAACTCCAAATACAAACATCAAACCAATCAATATGTCTTTGTATAATTTTTTCATAATATTAACCAATATTTCCAATTAAAATAACTAAGTTGATGATTAATATACGCTGTAATTATTAATTGACAATATGCTAATTTATTAATTCATAGTTTCTTAATTGAGAATAATAAAGTTTTTTAGTTTTGCTTAGTTTATCAATCAGACTGTTGCCTTTGTAACGCTTAAATGACGTTTTAAAACGAAACTGTCAGCATTAATTGAATTAAATAGGAATACTTGCTATGTTGGATTGTAATTGAACTAACATCATGAGTTGCAGTTAAACGGCATGCAAAAAGCGAAATAAATTGGTATTGCAGTATTTGGGAGATATGATTTTTTTTACGCCATCGACAAAAAAGTCTCAATTAGAAAGGCTTTTTTATATGACGATTTCGATTTTTTTGAAAATAGTGGTTGTCGAAATGACTTTAATAACCATAAACTAATAATCTACTGCGCAAAGCTATTGAAATTGCGCAGCGTGGATTCCACTTAATTTTTCATTCGCTTGAATTAGTTATCTTCCTTGCGAAATTCACCTTCTAACGCGTTTTCATTGCCGTTGTTTGGTGGGATAAAATAATATTTCATAATGTAGCTGATAATCGTTTTGCGTAATGACGGCAACAAGCAAATAAGGCCGACTGCATCTGTGATAAAACCGGGTGTTAGGAGCAGTGCACCGCCGATTAAAATTAAAAAACCTTCCATCAATTCATACGCAGGCACTTCTTGCCGTGCAAGCGTTTCTTGAAACCGTTGCCATGTGGCAAGTCCTTGTTCTTTTAGTAGATAAGCGCCTAATCCAGCACTGGCAATAATCAATAAAATGGTGAGAAATGCGCCCAAAATGCTGCCAACGGCGATAAGAACGTACAGTTCTAAAAAAGACATCACGATAATGGCAATAAAAAGCACTCTAAATATTTTCATAAAATTGGCATAAACAAAGTAAAAGGTTAGTGACAATATAAAGGCATTTTTGACTATTTTCTAGGATAATATGTGTTTTCCTCTATTTTTACGAAATCTATCATGACAAAGGCTTATCAAGTCATTTTATGCACGTTTCCAAATATGGATTTAGCGAGACAATGCGCCCAATCATTAGTTGAGAAAAAGCTTGCGGCTTGCGTGAACATTTTACCCGCTATCACGTCGGTTTATGCGTGGGAAGGTCAAATTGAAACCGCGCAAGAGCAACTGCTACTGATTAAAATACCTGCTGAGAATTACGCTCTCATTGAGGATTTTATCAAACAAAACCATCCCTACGATGTACCTGAAATTATCGCGTTGCCTATTGAGCGCGGTTTGCCTGATTATTTACAGTGGATTACGAATTCATGTCACGTTATGCCTTAATGATTATCACTGCGTTATTGTTGTTTGTTAACGCCCCCGTATTTTCTGATCAAAAACAAGCGAAGTCGCTTGAAGAGTTGGTACTTAATGCATCGGCAGTGAAGTTAAATTTATTTTCGGATGAATTACTCCAACCTGAGCAGGCGTTTGAATTTTCGGCAAGTATTAAAGATGGCAATACACTTTATGTGAATTGGGAAATTGCACCGAATTACTATCTGTATCGGGAAAAAATTAAGCTTGAATTACACGATGCGAATGGCGTGAAGCTTGGTGATTATTCGATTCCAAACGGGTTGCCCAAAAATGATGAAGCCTTTGGAAAAGTAGAAATTTTCTATGAGGGATTGAATTTTGACGTGCCGCTGCTGCGTGAAAATTCGGGTGAGCAAACGTTAACGCTCGTAGCCAGTTTTCAAGGATGCGCTGATCGTGGTGTGTGTTATCCACCGATGACCAAAGAAATTGCGTTGAATTTACCCGTTGCGCAAACTGTCAGTGCTTTGCCAGAGGAAATAGAATCCGAGCAAAATCAAATTGTGAGCGCACTCACGCAGGGGAATTTTGCGTTAACGTTAATCAGTTTTCTAGGGTTTGGTTTACTACTTGCATTTACGCCATGTATTTTTCCGATGATCCCCATTCTATCGGGCATTATTGTGGGGCAACGTGGCACACAACGCGCCTTGTTACTCTCATTGAGCTATGTCGTTGCGTCATCGTTGATGTATACCGTCTTTGGGGTGTTAGCGGCTATTTTTGGGCAAAACCTGCAAATGGCGTTTCAAAATCCATGGGTGATTAGTGTTTTTAGCGGCATTTTTGTGGTGCTTGCATTGTCGATGTTTGATTTTTTTACATTAGGATTACCCGAGAAACTCACGAGTAAACTGTATCATTCAAGTCATCAACATCATGAAGGTTTTGCTGGCGCGGCCATGATGGGGGCTTTGTCGTCTTTAATTGTTGGGCCTTGCGTGGCGCCACCTTTAGCGGGGGCGTTAATTTACATCGGGCAAACAGGAGATATTTTGCTGGGCGGATCAGCCTTATTTATGCTCGGTCTTGGTATGGGTTTGCCGCTGCTATTACTTGGCGTTTCTGCCCAAAAATATTTGCCTAAAGCGGGCGCGTGGCTCAATTCCATTAAGAAAGGGTTTGGTGTTGTCATGCTAGGCATGGCAATTTGGTTGTTAAGTCGTATTTTGCCTGCACCAGTCACTTTATTGTTATGGGCGATATGGCTCATTATGCCCGCTGTTTATCTCAATGCGCTCGATACACTGCCTGAAACGAAAACAGCATGGCAAGTTTTTTGGAAAAGTATCGGCGTTATTATGCTTATCTATGGCTCTTTGATGCTTATTGGGGTGAGTTTAGGTCATACCAATCCACTGAAACCCTTAGCGAATACGCAAGAAAATCATGTTGATGCAGGGTTAGCGTTTGAGCGTGTAAGCTCAATTGACGAGTTAGAAAAAAAATTAGCGCAGGCTAGTGAGCATCATCAGCCGGTTATGCTGGATTTTTACGCAGATTGGTGTATTTCATGTAAAGAAATGGAAAGCCAAACGTTTACCGATAAAAAGGTGAAACAGGCCTTAGTGAATGTTATGTTGCTGCAAGCGGATGTTACTAGTAACACAGAAGCCGATAAGGCGTTACTTGCGCATTTTAATTTAGTGGGACCGCCAGCCATTTTATTCTTCAATGACAAGCAAGAAGATAAACGACGTCGTGTGATTGGCTATCAAGATGCAACGACGTTTTTAACCTCGTTGCATCTTGCGTTGCATTTATAACGCGCTGATTTTTGCGTGTTGCGATTCTAAACTATGTAGTAGCGATTGCATATCAGCGAGTTTCGCGCGTTCTTTTTCGAGAACGTCCGCAGGCGCTTTATCCACAAAAGAAGGATTATTTAATTTTCCTTCAACGCGTGGTAAATCGTTTCGTACTTTTTGAATTTCTTTATCAAGACGCGCGAGCTCGGCTGTTTTATCAATTAATCCCGCCATCGGAATTAAAATTTGCATCTCACCAACTAATGCGATGGCCGATTCAGGCGCTGTGTCGTCTACGCTGAGCCATGTCATGGTTTCTAAGCGCGCTAATTTTTGCAGATACACTCGATTAATCTCAAGACGCTGCGCATCTTTTTCAGAGCCGTTTTGCAATAAAACAGGTAGCGGTTTGCTTGGGGCAATATTCATTTCACCGCGAATACGACGCACACCCAAAATAACCGACATTAACCAATCCGTTGCATCAATGGCATGGGCATCGATTTGAGATTCATCAGCAAATGGGTAGGGCTGCAACATAATCGTGTCACCTTCAATACCTGCTAGCGGCGCGACACGTTGCCAAATTTCTTCAGTAATAAAAGGCATAATCGGATGCGCTAAACGCAGTATCGTTTCGAGTACGTGTAGTAATGTTTTACGGGTACCGCGTTGCAGGTTTTCGTTATCGGATTGTAGCGATACTTTCGCAAGCTCTAAATACCAATCACAGTATTCATTCCATGTAAATTCATAAAGCGCGTGAGCCGCTAAATCAAAACGATAATGGTCAATGGCGTGACTCGTTGTGGCAATGACTTGATTTAAACGCGACACAATCCAGCGATCCACTTGTGAAAACTCACATTCACCTGTTAAACCACAATCCTGCTCTTCTGTATTCATCAGCACATAACGCGCCGCATTCCAGAGTTTATTACAGAAATTACGGTATCCTTCGGTTCTCGCTAAATCAAAGCGAATATCACGCCCCGTTGACGCAAGTGACGCAAACGTGAAACGCAGTGCATCGGTGCCATAGGATTGAATCCCGTCGGGAAATTGTTTGCGAGTGGCTTGTTCAATTTTTTTCTGCAGATGCGGTTGCATCATGCCAGACGTTCTTTTTGTAACTAGGGTTTCTAAGTCAATACCGTCGATAATGTCGATAGGGTCAAGGACATTGCCTTTTGATTTAGACATTTTTTGACCTTCGGCGTCGCGCACAAGGCCATGAATATAGACTTCTTTGAATGGAACTTCACCACGAAATTTGAGTCCCATCATAATCATTCGTGCGACCCAGAAGAAAATGATGTCAAAACCTGTCACAAGGACGCTTGTGGGATAAAAGGTTTTGAGCATATCAGGCTCATTTTTGCCATCCCAACCGAGTGTCGAAAACGGCCAAAGCGCGGATGAAAACCAGGTATCTAAAACATCTTCGTCTTGTTTTATCGCGTAATCTGCGGGTAAATGGTGTTTTTCACGAATTTCCGCTTCGCTACTGCCCACATAAATATTACCTTTATCGTCATACCATGCTGGAATACGGTGTCCCCACCAAATTTGGCGTGAAATACACCAATCTTGAATATTGCGCATCCAATCAAAATAGGTGTTTTTCCAGTTATCGGGAACAAATTTAATATCGCCATTTTCAACAGCGGCAATTGCAGGCGCTGCGAGTGGCGCGACTTTGACATACCATTGATCGGTTAAAAAGGGCTCAATCACACTTTGACTTCGATCACCACGCGGCACCATCAATTTGTGGTCAACAATTTTTTCAAGCAGACCAGCGGCTTCAAAATCCGCAACAATGTGTTTACGCGCTTCAAAGCGATCAAGACCACGGTATTTTTCAGGAATGAGCACATCGTCGTGAATGCTTGCATTGACCGTTAAAATATTAATTAAACCACCGTGCGGCAAGTCTTGAATAGCTGATGTATGGCGATGACGTGTCCACACTTCGTAGTCGTTAAAATCATGCGCTGGCGTAATTTTTACGCAACCCGTCCCGAATTCGGGATCCACATAATCATCGGCAATAATGGGAATACGTCTGCCCGTTAGCGGCAATTCAATAAATTCACCGAGCAAATGCTGGTGGCGCTCATCTTTGGGGTTAATGGCGACTGCCGCGTCACCGAGCATGGTTTCTGGGCGCGTCGTGGCGACAATTAAATGCCCTTGGCCATTTGAAAGCGGGTAGCGCAAATACCACATAAAACCGTTTTCTTCTTCGGACAAAACTTCTAAATCTGATACCGCTGTATGAAGGACAGGATCCCAGTTAACGAGTCGTTTGCCGCGATAAATTAAACCTTCGCGGTAAAGTTCGATGAACACTTCTTGCACGGCGCCCGACATTCCCTCGTCCATGGTAAAACGCTCGCGCGACCAATCGAGTGACGAACCCATTCGACGTAATTGACGCGTAATCGTGCCACCGGATTCTTCTTTCCATTCCCAGATTTTTTCAACAAATTTTTCGCGACCAAAATCGTGGCGAGTTTTACCTTCTGCATTACATAATCGCTCAACCACCATTTGCGTGGCAATCCCTGCGTGGTCGGTCCCTGCTTGCCAGAGTGTGTTGCAGCCTTTCATTCGGTGATAGCGAATAAGCGCATCCATAATGGTATCTTGAAACGCATGCCCCATGTGTAAACTACCCGTTACATTAGGCGGGGGAATCATCACGCAATAAGGATCACCTTTTCCACTAGGGGCAAAGTAATGTTTATCTTCCCACGTTTGATACCAACGTTGTTCAATGTCGTGCGGTGAATACGTTTTTTCCATGAGACTCTGTTTCCTTCAATTTTATAAAGTGAATGTATGTTAGGGGCGAGGGATTAAACAAAAAATTTACTGACGTTGCCAAGTGTTTTGTAAATGCCCCATGCAAGCGGAAATCCCACCACGCACCATGCTGTTAATACAAAAATAAGGGGGGTTGATTTTACCATGTCAGCGGTTTCGCCCATTTCTTCTTGATGTTTTACGTCACGCGCATGATGTTTTTCTTCAGCCAGCTCTTGAGGGGTCATGAACCATTTTTCAGCAACAGGGGAGATCAGCAAATTACAAATAAGACCAATCATTAAAAGGCCTGCTAGAATCCAAAGTGTTTGGTTATATACTTGCTCACGCGGTAGACCTAAACCTAGTTGATAATCACGCATGTAATTCACAATCACGGGGCCTAAAATACCAGCGGTTGCCCATGCGGTGAGCAGTCTGCCGTGAATAGCGCCTACCATTTGCGTGCCAAATAAATCGGCTAAGTAAGCAGGAACCGTGGCAAATCCACCACCGTACATACTGAGAATAAGGCACATCGCGCCAATAAAAAACAGTTTATCTCCTGCTGAAGCGCTGTTCGCAGCACTCAAGTAGAGTGCGCCGCCAACCACAAAGAAAATGATAAACGTCAATTTCCGCCCTAATTTGTCGGATAAACTGCCCCATAAAAAGCGTCCGCCAATGTTAAACAAACTTAGCAGTGCGGTGAAACCAGCGGCGACAGCGGCAATGGCGGCGAGTTCAGGTTTATCGAGTTCACCGTAGGTTTTCTCAAGGCCGATGAGTTTTCCGCCAAATACTTCTTGTAGCATCGGGGAGGACATTCCAATCACACCAATACCCGCGCTGATGTTCATACACAACGCGCCCCACAGTAGCCAGAATTGTTTTATTTTAAAAATATTTTTAACGTGGACATGATGCGGCGTCACCATTTTTTTATGCGAATGCAACTGTGATGGGTTCCAATGCGCGGGATGCCAACCCGACACAGGGAGGCGATAGGTCATCGCACCACTCAGCATGAAAATGAAATAAATGCCTGCCATTGCCAAAAAGGTTTGCATGACACCTACATCGGTTTCACTCGCAAAATGTCCCATGAGTAATGTGGCTAGCGGTGAGCCAATCATCGCGCCGCCGCCAAATCCCATAATGGCCATGCCTGTTGCCATGCCACGTTTATCGGGGAACCATTTGATTAACATCGACACAGGCGAAATATAGCCAAGACCAAGGCCAATACCGCCAATGACACCCGAGCCAAGCAGCATCAGCCAGAATTGGTGGGTATAAATGCCTAAGGCAGAGAGAAGCATGCCGCCACACCAGCAAAGTGTACTGACAACGCCAGCGCGACGTGGGCCCACGTGTTCAAGCCATCCACCCCAAAGCGCCGCGGATGAGCCTAAAAAAACGAAAAATAGCGTGTACATCCAGCCTAATGTGGAAATTTTCCAATCACAGGTGGTAATAAACAGTTCATTGAAAAAAGTGACATCAGCAGGACAGGCTAGACTTTGTTTGATACCAATAGCTTTTGATAGTGGTAGCCAAAAAACGGAAAAACCATAGGCCATGCCTATACATAAATGTACTGCAAGCGCGGCAGGTGGCATAAGCCAGCGATTAAAACCTGCGCCAGCAATGGTGTGTTTTTTATCAAGGAAATCAAGCATATTTTATATTTTTTATGGTTTAAATGGAAAGAACGAGTTTGCCTATCGTATGGGCGGCTTCAATTAAATCATGAGCGTGTGACGCATTTTCAAGAGGAATTACCTCACTGACATGAATTTTCAGTGTACCCGCGTCAATTAAATCGGCACATTTTTTGAGAAGTTCAACGTGTTTATCACGCGCTGAATCTAAATCACGCAGCATGGGTGTGAGCATCAATTCAAAGCCGATGAGCAAATTACGCATTCGCGCTTCACTTAAATCCAAATGCGATGCATCGAGAATAGTAATTAAACGTCCAAAATGCGCAGTACAGCCAATACTGAGTTTGAACACTTCGCTGCCAACGGTATCAAACACTAAATCTGCGCCACGGTTTTGCGTTAAACGATTGACCTCATCGGTAACGTTGCTGGTGTTGTAAAAAACGATGTCGTCAGCGCCCAGTGTTTTGACAAACGCCGCTTTTTCCGTTGAGCTGACCGTGGTGATAACGTGTGCACCGACCATTTTAGCAAGTTGAATAGCGACGTGACCCACGCCACCCGCGCCAGCGTGAATAAGTACCGTTTGTCCTGCTTGCAAATTGCCTCGTTCAAATAACGCATTCCATGCAGTGATTAAGACTAAAGGGGCTGCAGCCGCTGTTTCAAATGAAACCGATTTTGGCATCAAACTCGCCCAACGTGAATCGATGACGGTGTACTGCGCATAATTGCCTTGCTCACGCCCAAGTCCTCCATGACAAAACCACACTTTGTCGCCAATATTGAATTGCGTAACGTCAGCACCCACTTCAACTACTTCACCCGCACCGTCGCAACCTAATACGGCAGGTAAAGTGGCATTAGGGTAAAACAAACCGTTGCGACGTACTTTTGTATCAACAGGATTAACGCCAGCAGCGTGCAAACGCACTTTGATTTGTGTGGACGATTGAAGAGTGGGCTGCTCAAGTGTTTTCTCAATGAGAACGTCACTTTCGCCGATGGCTGTCATAACAATGGCTTTCATGTTGGTACTCTTGTGATGTATTTAAGTGATTAGGAGCGTGGGCGCAATGGTTTGCGCCCATCATACGAATGGAGGTTTAATGGTTGATAAGCAGTGTGCCTACACCTTGATCCGTAAATAATTCAAGCAGTACTGCATGATTGACGCGACCATCAATGATGTGAACGCTAGTGACCCCGCCTTGCAGCGCATCAGTTGCGCAACGTGTTTTAGGAATCATGCCTTCAGAAATGGTGCCATCGGCAATGAGGTCATCAATATCTGATAGTGATAAACCGGTGAGCAGCTCGCCTTGTTTATCTAAAATGCCAGCGGTATTGGTGAGTAAAATGAGCTTTTCGGCTTTGAGTTCTTCCGCAATTTTGCCAGCGACTAAATCTGCATTGATATTATACGATTCACCATTTTCACCCACGCCAATAGGCGCAATAACGGGAATGAAATCACTGTCAGCTAGCATATCCAGTACAGCGGTATCAATGCTCGTTACTTCACCCACATGACCTAAGTCAATAATTTCAGAGGCTTCGTTGTCAACACTGGACTTTTTGAGTTGAATTTTTTTAGCACGAATAAAATTGCCATCTTTCCCTGTTAAACCAACAGCTTTTCCGCCATGTTGATTAATTAAGTGAACAATTTCTTTATTGACAAGGCCACCGAGTACCATTTCAACAACGTCCATCGTTTCGCTGTCGGTAACGCGCATACCATCAATAAAACCGGTTTCTTTGCCAATTTTTTTGAGTAAATTGCCAATTTGTGGCCCACCACCGTGAACCACAATAGGATTTAAACCCACTAACTTCATCAGGACAATATCGCGGGCAAAACTGTGTTTTAAATCGTCATCAATCATCGCATTACCGCCAAATTTAACGACGATGATTTTATTTTTGAACCGCCGAATATAAGGCAGCGCTTCGGTTAGTACACTGGCAATTTGATGAGCCGATTTATGTTGTATAGTCATTTTAAAAAAATAAATTAACGATGTTGAGAAGGTATATCACGTTGCGCAGAACCACGATAAAGCTGACGTGGACGACCAATGCGTTGCTCGGGATCGGCAATCATTTCATCCCAATGCGCAATCCAGCCAATAGTGCGACCCATTGCAAATATAGCGGTGAACATATTAGTGGGAATCCCTAAGGCGTGAAGTACGATGCCTGAATAAAAATCAACGTTTGGATATAATTTTTTGGCGATAAAATAAGGGTCTTCGAGTGCAAAGCGTTCGAGTTCAAGTGCTAATTTGAACATCGGATCATCTTCTAATTTCAATTCTGCTAAAACGTCATAACAGGTTGCTCGCATAAGTTTTGCACGAGGATCATAATTTTTATACACACGATGACCAAAACCCATTAAACGGAATGGATCATTTTTATCCTTTGCACGTTCAATGAATTTGGGAATGTTTGATACATCGCCAATTTCTTTAAGCATATTGAGAACTGCTTCGTTTGCTCCGCCATGCGCTGCGCCCCAAAGACAAGCAATCCCCGCCGTAATACACGCGTAAGGATTTGCGCCACTTGAGCCTGCAAGACGCACAGTTGATGTTGACGCGTTTTGTTCATGATCTGCATGGAGAATTAAAATACGCTCCAGTGCATTCACTAAAACCGGGTTTTGCACATAATCATCGCAGGGCGTTGCAAACATCATGCGCATGAAATTTTCAACGTAGCTCAATTTGTTGTTTGGGTACATAAACGGCAATCCGATGCTATATTTGTAACACATCGCAACAATCGTGGGGACTTTCGCAATGAGTCGAATTGCACTTAAATCGCGATCTTTTTTCGATTTAATATCGAGCGCGTCATGGTAAAACGCAGATAATGCACCTACAACCCCGACCATAATCGCCATAGGATGCGCATCACGACGAAACCCTTTGAAAAAATTTGTCAACTGATCATGTACCATCGTGTGCATGGTAATGTTATTTTCAAAATCTTTAAGGCTTTCGGGAGTGGGCAACTCACCATGTAAAAGTAAATGGCAAACTTCTAAGAATGTACAACGCTCCGCAAGTTCTTCAATTAAATAGCCGCGATAAAGTAGTATGCCTTCTTCACCGTCGATGTAGGTAATTGTAGATGTGCAACTAGCTGTTGACGTAAATCCAGGGTCGTAAGTAAATAAACCTGTTTGTTTATACAAGGCTTGAACATCGATAACATCCGGCCCGATAGTTCCTTGCAAAACAGGTAGTTCACAAATGGCTTGTGAATTCTCATTTGTTAAAGTAAGTGTGCGATTTTCGGTCATGATTTTTTCTCGATTTAGTGTCAATACGCTCGATAAGGAATGCCAAATAAAGTTTAGCGGTTTGCACCTGCAACAGCTTCTTGAGCGAGTTGCGTGACTTTATCCCATTGTTTATTTTTGACAACATCAGCAGGTGCAAGCCAAGATCCACCAACGCAAGCCACGTTGCTAAGTTTTAAATAATCATTGTAGTTGGCGAGTGAAATACCGCCTGTTGGACAGAAGGTCACTTGAGGAATGGGACCTGCAATAGCTTTTAACATCGGAATGCCGCCTGCATTTTCAGCGGGGAAGAATTTGAAATGATCAAGGCCGTATTCCATGCCAAGCATGAGCTCAGATAAACTTGAAATGCCGGGAATAAGGGCGATTGTGCTGTGCTGTGCTGCGGATAATAATCGTGGAGTTAAACCTGGACTGATGGCAAATACCGCGCCAGCTTCTTCTGCGGCGTCTAATTGCTGTGGGGTTAAAATGGTGCCTGCGCCGACGATAGCGCCACTCACTTCATTAGTGATTCGGCGAATCGATTCAAGAGCAGCTTCAGTACGTAAAGTGATTTCAAGAACACGGATACCACCAGCTACTAACGCTTTTGCTAAAGGAACCGCATTTTCCACATCATCAATAACCATCACTGGCATGACAGGACTTGCATTGAGTACATTTTTAGGCTGAATTTTCCACTGTGCTTTATACATTAAGTTAACTCCGTTTTGATTTGTGATGATATTTGTGAAGATAAAAGAATAAGTTATCGACATATATGATGCTATTATCGCAGAATTCGACGATTATTGCAGTCACAATACAACAAAAACGCCCTCAAATCGTAAAATTACTTCAAATGAGATTGAATTTTAAGCAAATTCGTTTAGTCTGGGCTTTCTGAGTTAAAATCAGCAGTAATTTTTCTTTATATTATTTTCATAAAAATAACCGTATTCAACTATGACAACGCTGCCTCAAAAAAATACGCCACCACGCTGGTTACTTGCAGAATTAACGTATGCCTGCCCACTGCAATGCCCTTATTGTTCAAATCCGCTTGATTACACGAAATATAAAAGCGAATTAACCACCGATGATTGGAAACGTGTGCTCACGCAAGCGCGAAAAATGGGCGCTGTACAACTGGGTTTTTCAGGTGGTGAGCCACTCACGCGCCCAGATTTAGTTGAGCTGGTTGCACACGCTCGCGAGTTGGGTTATTACACGAATTTAATAACATCGGGTTATGGTTTATCCGAAGAAAAAATTGTTGAGCTTAAAACGGCTGGACTTGATCACATTCAAGTCAGTATTCAAGCCAGCTCGCAAGAATTAAATGATCATATTGCCGGCACCGCTTCGTTTGAGCATAAACAAAAAGTAGCACAATTGGTGAAAAAACACGGTTATCCCATGGTGCTCTGCGTGGTGATACACAGAGAAAATATTCATCAAATGCCTGAAATTTTGGCGATGGCGCAAACGCTAGGGGCAGATTATTTAGAGCTTGCGAATACACAATATTACGGCTGGGCGCATAGGAATCGAGATTTATTGTTGCCCACAAAAGAGCAATTCGAAAAAGCAGAAGCGATTGCCCAAGCCTTCAAAGAAGACGTCGCGGGAAAAATGAAAATTTATTACGTCGTTCCTGATTTTTATGAAGATCGCCCAAAAGCGTGCATGAATGGTTGGGCGACAACGTTTTTAACGATTGCACCAGATGGCGCGGCGTTGCCGTGTCACTCAGCACGGGATTTGCCAAATTTCGATTGTCCGAATGTGAATGAGTTTAGCGTTTCAGAAATTTGGCACGAATCAAAAGCCTTTAATTTCTTCCGTGGTTTTGACTGGATGCAAGAGCCTTGTTGCAGTTGTGATGAAAAAGAAAAAGATTTTGGTGGATGTCGCTGTCAGGCGTATTTATTGACGGGGGACGCTAGTGCAACCGATCCCGTCTGCAGTAAATCACCCAAGCATGGCGTGATTGATGAATTGATTGAAACCGCGCGAGTATCTGCTTTATCGGGAAATGAAAAGCCGTTAGTGTTTCGCAATAGTAAAAATTCACTGAAAAAAAGGCCATGAAAAATACACGTTTTCTTTTTGGGATTCTGATTTCTCTTAGTGTGAGTGCCCATGCGGCAGTAGTGATTATTCCAACATTGAAAACAAGCAGTGTGGCGACAACCACATTCAAATTATCAACCACCCTCATTGCGCCTTTAGTAAAAGGGAATAGCGTCAACTTAGATTATGGCAAAGGACTTAAAGCCATGAAATGCTTTGAGCAAAATTGCACGTTATCTTCAAATATAGTGACTTTAGGCGAATCCGTTGATTATAAGATTGGCATTTATAATTCAAAAAAAGCATTGCAAGGTGGTTTGCAAACAGGGAAATATAGTGTTTCAGGTATGACCACTACTTATGATACCGTCGAGAATACGCCCGTTTCTCATGTTGGTATTGCAAGCACTATGGTTAAATTTACCGCTAATTTAAGTGCGCCACTCATCAAAAATTACAGCGTAAAAGTGGATTACGGCAAAGGCTTGAAGGCGATGACATGTTCGGGTAAAACCTGTGTTCTGTCATCTAATACGTTGCCTGATGGAGTGTCTGCGACTTATGAAGTCGGCATGTATAAGGGCAGTGTGCTACAAGATGAAACGATAAACGGTTCGTATGTGCTTGCCTCACCACCACCGCCAATCACCCAAGCCTCGTATACTAAAATATCAAATTCGGGTACTGCATTAGATGATACCGCTACGCAAGGCACGGGTGACACAGATTGGGCATGCACAAAAGACAATAAAACTGGCTTAATATGGGAAGTGAAAACCACGGATAAGGGATTGCATGACGCTAATTCCATTTATTCATGGTATGAACCCAATGCTGCGCAAAATAGTGGCAATGCAGGTAAACAAAATGGCGGTAATTGTCGTGAAAGTCATTGCGATACGTATGCGTATAAAAATGCCGTTAACGCCAAGAAATTATGTGGCGCAGAAAACTGGCGTCTGCCCACACGCAATGAATTGATGAGTTTGGTTTATTGTTCGGACAATAAATACACCGTCCTAGGTGATAAATTGACGGGGTATATTTGCACTAATGGTAAATCAGTAGACGCCCCTACTTTAAACGTCACTTATTTTCCAAATATACCAAAAGATTATCTGGTTTGGACTTCCACGCAAGATACAAAAAGCAACTCTTCTGCGTTAATAGTTCATTTTAGTGATGGCTATGTGGATGATTACGGCAAATTTTTTAGTAATCGTGTGTTTTTGGTGCATCGGTGAGGTTTTACCCTTTCTTTTCCATTGCACTCTGGCAAGCCAAGCAAAATCTACAAGCAATCGCCTTACGGCGGCTTTCGGGGATGGGTTCGCCACATTCCTCACATTCGAGCGAAGATTCACCGGTATACACTGATTTTCGCGCTTCTTGAATGAATAATTCAGTCATTTTATCCATACGTTCAATAATGGCGTCCGTGCCACCTGCCCATGCTGCTGACATTTGAGTTTCTCCTCTGGTTATTCTTGCATCGCGCGCGCGACGGCTTCAGCGACTTTAATACCGTCAATGGCGGCAGATAAAATCCCGCCCGCATACCCCGCTCCTTCCCCAGCGGGAAAGAGTCCCACTGTGTTTAAACTTTGGAACTTTTCATTGCGCTTGATGCGAATAGGGGACGATGTGCGAGTTTCAACGCCGGTTAAAAGGGCATCGTGCATCGCAAACCCTTTAATGTTTTTATCAAAGGCGGGCAAGGCTTCAGTAATGGCGTCAATGGCGTAATCGGGTAGGGCGCTGCGTAAACTCCCTAATTTTACCGATGGGGTATAAGAGGGCTGCACAATGCCAAAAGCGGTCGATGGGCGATCGGCGAGAAAATCACCTACGAGTTGCGCAGGCGCTGCGTAATCTTCACCACCCAGTAAAAAAGCTTGACGCTCCCAATGACGCTGTAAATCGACACCGGCTAAAACGTGCTGCGGATAATCCATTTCAGGTGAAATACCCACAACAATAGCGCTGTTTGCGTTACGTTCATTGCGTGAATATTGGCTCATGCCGTTGGTGACAACGTGACCTTCTTCAGACGTTGCCGCAACCACTGTACCCCCAGGACACATACAAAAACTGTAAACCGACCGACCATTTTTGCAATGATGCACTAGTTTATAATCTGCTGCACCCAGTAATTTATGCCCCGCATTTTGACCAAAACGACATTGATCAATCATCGATTGTGGATGTTCGATGCGAAACCCCATCGAAAATGGCTTTGCCTCCATGTAGACGCCATTTTTTTGCAGCATTGAAAAGGTGTCGCGGGCACTGTGCCCAATGGCGAGTACAACGTGCGAGCTGTCGATAATTTCACCACTGGTGAGTCTTACGCCTTGCACTTGACCATTTTCAATTAAAATATCATCAACGCGCTGCTCAAAACGGATTTCACCACCTAACGATTCAATCGTCGCGCGCATAGCCTCCACCATCGAAACTAAGCGAAATGTCCCAATATGGGGTTTACTTAAATGCAGAATTTCAGGTGGTGCGCCGGCTTTGACGAATTCCTCAAGTACTTTACGGCCGTAATGATTGGGGTCTTTGATTTGTGTGTAGAGCTTGCCATCTGAGAACGTTCCCGCGCCACCTTCGCCAAATTGAACGTTAGATTCGGCATTAAAAACACGTTTTCGCCAGAGTGCAAACGAGTCTTTCGTGCGTTCACGAACGGATTTGCCGCGCTCAAGCATAATGGGGTTAAACCCCATTTGAGCGAGAATGAGCGTAGCAAGTATGCCACAAGGCCCTGAACCAATGACGATAGGACGTGTTTTTTCTATCCCTTTTGAATGGGTCACTAATTGATAGTGCGTATTAGGCGTTACGCTAATACGCGGATCATCGACAAGACTTGCAAGAATTTCAGCTTCATTTTTAACTTCAACATCAACGGTGTAGACCATGAAAATCGCATCGCGCTTACGTGCGTCGTGCCCTTGACGAAAAACTTGGAAACGAATAAATTTATCTAAAGTGATGTTTAGCCGATAAAGAATCGTTGACTCTAAATCGGATAGTGTGTGGTTAAGTGGAAGCTTAATTTCAGTAATTCGTAGCATGAATGTTTAGTAAGTTGATGTGGCAAGTGAAATAGGGATTGATGCGCAAAAAATCGCTTTTTTTCGTTATTTTTATAATACGTTTGTCGGTTTGTTTTCGATATTGTAAAATAGTTATCAAAGCAAGAGCACGCCGCTAATGAATTTAATTGAATTAAAAGTAAGTCTTAGGAAAATAAAATGGATATATCACCAGAACTATTGCAAAAAAAGATTCTTATTGTTGATGATGCCGCTTCAATGCGAACATTAACAAAGGCTATTTTGCGTGAAGCCGGTTTTACCAATGTGTTTGACGTACCAGGAGGTCGTGAAGCATTGACTAAAATGGCACAAATCAAAGTTAATATTGTTATTTGTGATTGGAATATGCCTGGCATGAGCGGCATTGAGTTATTCCAAGCGGTTAAGCATGATCGAAAATTGGCTCTGCCTCCTTGGATTATGTTGACATCATCTTCTGAAGGTGAAAAAGTAAAAGAAGCCATTTCAGTGGGCATTACCTCATATATCGTTAAACCATTTAAACCAGATAATTTAGTTGCGCAAATTATCAATAAGCTCAAAGCAGCTGGTTAATCAAAAAAACATACTAAGTCAAGTCAAGTCAAACAAATCACAGCAGTTAATCTGCTGTGATGATGTTTAGTCTAATTACTCCGCTTCATCAACTTCCACGGCAACAGCGTAGTTGCAGTCTTTTTGTGGACAGACTTTCTCAACACCACGACGTTTACTTTCTTTTTGTGTGAGTACTGGCCAATGGCAAGATGGGCAAGGTTCATTTAGCGGTGCATTCCATAGTGCATAGTCACAACTTGGATAATTTTCACACGAATAAAACAATTTTCCATTACGTGATTTACGTTTAAAAATCTGTCCCTTTTGGCATTTTGGACAAGAGACACCAGTGTCTTGAGGTTTTTCAAGTGGCTCAATGTAGCGGCAGGTTGGATAGGCGCTACATCCAATGAATTTACCATAACGGCTATTTTTGTAAACCAGTTTTGACTGGCATTCAGGGCATGCGCGATCTTCAACGGTTTCCGGTTCTGCTTGAGGAGAATCAGATAAATTGCGTGTATAGGTACACGTTGGATAATCGGTACAACCAATAAAACGGCCATTGCGCCCAAGACGAATGGAAAGTCCCTTGCCACATAAAGGGCAAGCTTCATCAATGGCTTCTTGCGTGACGTCTTTGCGCTGAACGGAACTTTCTTTCTCGTGTACCAATTCACCAAACGGTTCCCAGAAACTGCGCATGAGTGGAATCCACTCTTTTTCTCCACGCGCAACAGCGTCCAAATCATCTTCTAAATTCGCCGTAAAACTGTAGTCGACATATTTAGTGAAATGATCGGTTAAAAATTTATTGACTATTCGACCGACATCCGTAGGATAAAAACGCTTGGTTTCAAGTGTGACATATTCACGATTTTGCAGCGTTGAAATAATGGATGCATACGTTGAAGGGCGTCCAATACCGTGTTCTTCAAGCGATTTAACAAGACTTGCTTCACCATAGCGTGGGGGTGGCTCGGTAAAATGTTGAGCAATAATCACATCGTTTAAAATAACGCTGTCGCCTTCTTTGAGAGGTGGCAGGAAGCTCTCTTTGTCATCGCCTTCTTTTGAGTCATCTTTGCCTTCTAAATACACCGCCATAAATCCGGGTGTGGCAACGGATGAGCCTGTGGCGCGAAAAACATGTTTGCCCTCATTACAGCTCATATCAATGGCGACATTATTAAGCGTCGCGTGAATCATCTGACATGCAATCGTTCGTTTCCAGATTAATTCGTAGAGTTTAAACTGCTCAGCACTGAGGTAGGACTGAATTTGCGCAGGAATATAACGCGCAGACGTTGGACGAATCGCCTCATGGGCTTCTTGGGCATTTTTTGATTTTGTTTTGTATTCGGGTGGCGTTTTGGGAATATTTGATTCGCCGTAGATTTCGCCAATTAACGCACGAATATCCGCTATGGCTTCAGCTGATAAATTCACCGAATCCGTACGCATATAACTAATCAATCCCGCTGTTTCTCCACCAATATCAATCCCTTCGTACAATTGCTGCGCTACCGCCATCGTTCTTTTAGTTGTGAACCCTAATTTTCTGGCGGCTTCTTGTTGAAGTGTTGAGGTAATAAAGGGGGGGGCGGGATGGCTTTTGCGTTGCTTTTTTTCGAGTTTGCTGACAATTAATTTGCCTTGAGCCGCATCAAGTAATATTTTTTTAGTTTCCTGCGCGGTTTGCTCGTTGTCGATAGTGAATTGGCTGACTTTATTGCCATCAAGGTAGGTTAATTTGGCTTTAAAGGCTTGATCATGCGCAAAAGTTGCAGCGTCAACAGACCAGTATTCGCGGCTTTTAAATGCTTCTATTTCAAGTTCACGTTCAACAATTAAGCGTAGGGCGGGACTTTGTACGCGCCCAGCAGATAAACCGCGACGAATTTTTTTCCAAAGTAGGGGGGAGAGATTAAATCCTACTAAATAATCTAACGCGCGACGGGCTTGCTGTGCGTAGACTAAATTGAAATTAAGTTTAGCCGGCTCAGCAATGGCTTGCGTGACAGATTTTTTGGTGATTTCATGAAACGCAACGCGATGCACTTCTCTTTTGCCCACTAAATTCTTTTCATTGAGATATTCAAGTAAATGCCATGAAATGGCTTCACCTTCGCGATCTGGATCGGTCGCGAGATAGAGGGTGTCGGCTGATTTCAATGCTTTGGTGATGGCAAGTAGATGGCGTTGATTGCGTTCTATGATTTCATATTTCATCGCAAAATCGTGTTGCGGATCGACAGCACCTTCTTTGGGGATTAAATCCCGTACATGGCCATAAGAGGCAAGGACATGAAAATCTTTGCCTAAATATTTTTCGATGGTTTTTGCTTTTGCTGGCGATTCAACAATAACGAGATTTTTGCTCATTTATCCATTCCATTTGATACAAAAGACGGGCTTTTAAAAGGTGTTTTAATGCACATACGTTGGCAGTAGATCGTAAATCATGTCTTCCATTCGCGCTAATGCCAGCTCTTCATCAGGTTGATTGAGCAGCACAATGAGAACAATCCATTTTAACTTATCAAGCGTCAAGCTCTCTTCGAGGGCAATAGCGCGGTCTAACACTAATTCACGATTGACCGAATTGAGAATACCTGTGCGCTCTAAATGCATCAATAAATTTTGGCATTCGACATCAAGACACTCTTTCTCTTGCGCACTAAAAATGCGAAATGATGCCGCTGTCATAGGTTGAATATCATTAGGCTCAATGCTTAAGGATTCAAGCCATGAAAAAGCACGATTCACTTCTTTATGCTCAAAACCCGCTTGAAGCAATTCCGTTTTCACGATATCACTATCAGGAAGCATTTCATTGTCATCGTCCATATAATTTTCAAAAAGATACATCAGCACATCAAAAATATTTTCTTTCATAAATCCTAGTTAATTATTTTACGCGGATATAGCAACCACCAGTGGTCGCCTCGATATGCCCCTGTAGCTCAAGCATGAGAAGTTGTACGGCAATACTTTCCACTGATTGCCCTGAACTTTCGACTAAATCGTCAATAGACGTTGGGCCAAACATGACTAGATTCAATAATGTTTGTTGCTCGAGGTCAAGTAATGATTGTTCTGGCTCGGAGCGCAAAAAGCTAATTCGTTGTTTATATTGACTTAATTCATCAATAATATCTTGTGGGGATTCGACAAGTTTTGCGCCTTCTTTTATCATGGCATTACAGCCACGTGAAAGGGGACTATAAATGGATCCCGGTATCGCAAAAACGTCGCGGTTTTGCTCAATGGCAAGGCGCGCGGTGATGAGTGAGCCGCTTTTTTGCGCGGCCTCAACAATAAGCAACCCTTGGCTTAAACCACTAATAATTCGGTTACGTCGGGGGAAGTTATTCGCTTGCGCTGTTGTACCCGGCGGGAACTCGGAAACCATGGCGCCGTTATTGACAATTTCAAGCGCTAAGTCTTTATTGCTTGCTGGATAGACACGATCAAGCCCCGTGCCTACAACCGCTATGGTATAGCCACCCGCACTCAGTGCCCCTTGATGCCCTGTCGAATCAATACCCAGCGCAAGTCCACTGGTAATCACAAAGCCAAATTTACTTAATTCAAAGGCAAAATCAAACGCGGCTTTATTGCCAAGTGCAGAAGGATTTCGACTGCCTACGACAGCAATTTGAGGATAAGCGAGTAACTTGGGATTGCCCCGAATAAATAAGAGTGGCGGTGGATCATAAATCTCTTTGAGCGCTTCTGGATAAAGCGGATGCGTGATTTTGAGTACCTCATTATTTTCATGGGCGAGCCATTGCAAATCATAATCCACCGTTTGCCAATTAAACGAGATGATACGCTCAATTAACGCTTTTTTAACCCCCCAAGCCTGTAACGTCGATTCACTTGCGCTAAAAATGTCTTCTGGCGTGTGCTCTTCAATTAACGAGAGAAACGTTTTACAGCCAATTCCTTCAACGCGAAGTAGTCCAAGCCAATATTTAATGTCGGCATCTTGGCTGTTTAGTTGCATGGGTGTTTTAAGCAATAGAGTGAATGTGAAAAAAAGTTTTTCATACGGCTAATTTCAAAGTTGTGCTGAATTCAGATAGAATTAAATTTATTTAATCATTTCTAATTATTATAGTGGAGAGTTCATTGAGTATTCTAACTATTCTCGAATTTCCGGATGAGCGGTTGCGAAAAAAAGCCCTGCCGGTAAAAAACGTGGATAACAAAGTCAGTAAGTTAATAGACGATATGTTTGAAACCATGTATGACGCTGGAGGCATTGGCCTTGCTGCCACGCAAGTGGATGCGCATTTGCAAATTTTGGTGATGGATACCAGTGAAGATAAAAACGATCCGCTGTGTTTTATCAATCCTGAAATTCTCACTCAAGAAGGCGAATTTGAATACAAAGAAGGCTGTCTATCGGTGCCCAATTTTTATGAAAAGGTGACGCGCCCAGGGCAAATTACGGTTAAAGCACTTAATCGTGAGGGCATCGAATTTGAAATGCAAGCGCATGATTTACTGGCGACCTGTATTCAGCACGAAATGGATCATTTAGACGGTAAATTATTTATTGATCACCTTTCTGCGCTCAAGCGTCAACGTATCAAAGCTAAGTTGGAAAAAATACATCGATTGGAAGGGAAATAAATGAGAATTATTTTTGCTGGAACACCGCAATTCGCTGTGCCTAGTTTGCAGCGTTTAATTGATTTGAATCATGATGTTTGCGCGGTTTACACGCAACCCGATCGCCCAGCAGGACGCGGGCAACAACTGCAATTTAGCCCTGTCAAAACGTTAGCGCTTGCGCATAATATTCCAGTTTTTCAGCCATTGAGCCTAAAAAATGAAGAGGATCTTCATGTTTTGCAGGCGTTTAATGCTGATTTAATGATTGTTGTGGCTTATGGCATGATTTTGCCGCAATCTGTGCTTGATGCGCCGCGTTTAGGGTGTATCAATGGGCACGGCTCCCTTTTGCCTCGTTGGCGCGGCGCCGCCCCTATTCAACGCGCAATTATTGAAGGTGATGCGCAAACAGGGGTGACCATAATGCAGATGGTGAAAAAACTCGATGCGGGCGATATGCTCCATAAAGAGGTTTATACGATTAAATCCACCGACACCTCAGCGGATGTGCACGATGTCCTGTCTGTGTTGAGTGCGGAGGGTCTTGAGAAAGTGTTGCCTCAAATTGAAAACGGAACACTGACAATCGAGCCGCAAGATGAAAATGGGGTGATTTATGCGCAAAAGTTAACAAAAGACGAATCGCGCTTAGATTGGACGCAAAATGCGGATGTACTTGTACGCAAAATTCATGGGCTCAATCCGTGGCCGGTGGCGCATACGCTCTACAATGGTAATCCGATGAAAATTTGGCAAGCGGAAGTCTTGAACGAAGTACATGCAATGCATACAGGTCAAATTCGCGCCACACATAAAACTTTCGATGTCGCCACAGGGCAGGGTTTTGTGCGTATTCATGAATTGCAACTGCCTAATGGTAAGCGTATGAGTGCGAGTGCCTTTCTTGCCGCGCATGAAGTGAATGGATTGGTGCTGTAAATTGTATTTGATGTCTACTTAGCGCATTGATTAGGGCGTTCAATTATAATCAATCTCTATTTTTCGCAAAGTAAACTTGCACCCCCCTTTATTTGTAACCCTAATGAAAATAAATACTCGACTCGTTGCCGCTCGAACCCTTGTGCGCGTTTTAGAAAACGGGCAATCACTCACCACCGCGCTTGAACACACGCTTGCTAGTGTTGAAAATCCGCAAGATAAAGCCTTTGTGCAAGCCGTCTGTTTTGGGGTTTGTCGTTATTATCATCGTTTGCAATTTATGTTGATACAGTTGCTCGATAAGCCTATGAAAGACAGTGAAATTTATGCCCTCGCGTTGGTGGGTTTATATCAACTGGCTTTTATGCGGGTCAAAGAACACGCTGCGGTGTCTGAAACCGTGTTTGCCACGCATAAGAAATCATGGGCAAAATCCTTAATTAATGCCATTTTGCGCCGTTATTTGCGCGAAAAAGACGCGATTGAACTCAGTATTAACGATAATTTTGTTGCGCTGCATAGTCATCCAAAATGGTTAATTTCTCGAATTGAAGCTGATTGGGGGCAAGACGTTGCTGCGCAGATTTTTCACGCGAATAATGAAGCACCGCCGATGATGTTGCGGGTGAATAACTTGAAAAACACGCGCGAGGATTATTTAGCACAATTAGCCGCATTAGATATTGAAGCACAAGCCGTTGATGCGCATCCTTGCGCTATACATTTACTTAAACCCATTGGCGTGGGTGCGCTGCCCCATTTTGCACAAGGCGCGGTGTCTGTTCAAGATACGGCGGCGCAATTTGCTGCTGGATTGCTTTCAATTGAAGCAGGACATCGCGTCCTTGATTTATGTGCCGCGCCTGCTGGTAAAACAGCGCATATTTTAGAGTCACAACCCGATGTGCAGTGCGTGGCTGTGGATATTGATGCACTGCGAATGTTGCGCGTGGAAACGAATTTAGCGCGGCTGAATTTATCTGCAACGCTGATTGTGGGTGATGCGACAGAGCCTAAAACATGGTGGGATGGTCGTTTGTTTGATCGTATTTTAGTCGATGCGCCTTGCTCGGCTATAGGCGTGATTCGACGTCACCCTGATATTAAACTCTTGCGTCGTGAAACGGATTTATCTGCGCTGCCAGCTTTGCAATATGCCATTTTGAATGCGGCATGGTCAATGCTTGAAAAAGGCGGTCTACTCGTTTATGCCACGTGTTCTATTTTAAAAGCAGAAAATGAACATCAAATCGCCCGTTTTTTAAGTGAAAACGCGGACGCAAAAGAAATTCCATTTCATCTAGATGACAATCTCGCCAAACATGGCTGGCAAATTTTAACTGGCACACAGAACTGTGATGGTTTTTATTACGCGCGATTGCGAAAATTATAACGACGGCACGTTAATTGCTATCAATTTCATAATATTTGCGCTTTGTTTAGCGCATTTTTCATTTTACAGACATTTTGCATCGTATTTTTTAATAGAGATAGTTCATGAGTAAATCAAATTTTGACACTTTTTTGAAACAAGCTAGAAATCAAGAAATGGATATTATGGCATTGCTTTCAACGGGTGAGTCATTGACACCGGCAGAGCAAATTGACTTATATGAAGTATGGCTTGCGCATAATGATACGCCAATCAACTATGCGGCTTATTTTAATTTGGCGGTAGTTTTAGATCAGCAAAAATTACATGAAAAAGCAGAGCAGGCCTACCGTGACTCTATCGTGGTTCATCCCGATTTTTTGCAAGGTCAATTTAATTTAGGGGCGTTGTTTGAGCGTCAAAGTCGTATTGAAGACGCGCTGAATCAATGGCGCCGTATTATTGCAAATTATGAATATACGGCGATTTCTGATGAAGACAAAAAGATTTATATTTTAGCGCTAAACAGTTTAGGTCGCGTGCTTGAAACAGAGCGTCAATTCAAAGAATCCGAGCAAATGCTCAAGCAAAGTTTGTTGCTCAGTCCAGATCAGCCCAAAGTGATTTCACATTGGGTGCATTTGCGTCAAAAACAATGTGAATGGCCCGTTTACGAGCCAATTATTGGCGT
>CAINHP010000158.1 GCA_903848905.1 uncultured Pseudomonadota bacterium | reverse complement strand
GGTGATTGGTGATAAAGAGATTGCTCAGCAGTTAATTGATGCGGGACCTGATATGGTATTTTTCACTGGTGGATTAACTGCGGGTCGACATGTGATGAAACGTGCAGCCGCTCATCCGATTCCCGTTTTACTTGAGCTTGGAGGTAAAGATGCGATGATTGTTTTTGAGGATGCCAATCTTGAGAGGGCTTCAAATGCTGCATTGTATGGTGCGTTTTGTAATAGTGGTCAGGTATGCGTATCCGTTGAGCGATTATACGTTCAACAACAATGTCATGATCAGTTTTTAGAAAAATTACTGGATAACTTGACTCAAATACGCGTTGGGCGAGGCGTTGAAAATGATATTGGAGCGATGACCACATCGGCTCAAATTAAAACGATGCAGGCGCACTATGATGATGCTGTTTTACAGGGTGCGAAAGCTTCTGGGCCATTGGTTATCAATGATGGAAACTTCGTCAATCCGATTGTGTTATGGAACGTCAATCATAATATGCGCATAATGCGTGAAGAATCCTTCGCTCCAATACTTGCGATAATGTCTTTTGATAATGAAACTGAGGTCGTTAAATTAGCCAATGACTCTCCTTATGGTCTTAACGCAAGTGTGTGGAGCTGCGATCTTTTGAAAGCGGAGCGAGTAGCTCGACAATTGCAGGTAGGCGCTTGGGCAATCAATGATGTTTTGAAAAACGTCGGTCATCCAGCGTTGCCGTTCGGTGGCGTTAAAAAAAGCGGTTTTGGTCGTTATCATGGTGCAGAAGGTTTACTCAGTTTTAGCTACAGTGTTTCAGGTTTAATCAATTTTTCACGTTTACCCAAAGAGCCTAATTGGTTTCCGTATAGTGAGATGCGCTACGCAGGATTTAAAGGCTATCTTGATTTTATCTATGGAAAAGATTCATGGTGGTTGCGTGGTAAACGCAATCATGCTGTTTTACAAATTTTTCGATCGCATTCGCAATTTAGCCTAAAGCAATTTTGGCATAATTTGAAATGTTTCCTAACTTTTAAATCTGGGTAATAAAATGCAAAACGTAGCAGGTCAAAAACGCGTTGTCATCATTGGCGCTGGATTAGGTGGATTATCAGCGGCCATCTCACTGGCAAGTGAAGGATTTCGTGTTGAGCTTATTGAAAAGAACGATAAAGTGGGAGGTAAGCTTAATGTACTTTCAAAAGAAGGTTTTACATTTGATTTAGGTCCATCAATTTTGACTATGCCTGAGATTTTTGATGCGCTGTTTACCCGTGCAGGCCGAAAAAGAAGCGATTATGTGACTTTTGAAGCGGTGCAGCCCCATTGGCGTAATTTTTTTGAGGATGGAACAGTCGTTGATTTATCGCCTGATGCTCAGATTCAAAAGCAAGAATTTGATAAATTAGGTCAGAATGTTTACGGGGAATTTATTGAATTCATGGCGTATGCACAAAAACTCAGCGATGAAACACAGGCGGGGTATTTTGAGAAAGGGATTGATGGCGTTTGGGAATTACTCAAATTTTATGGCCTAAAACGGAGTTTACATTTTGATATTTTCTCAACCATGGATCAAGGTGTAAGACGATTTGTGCAAGATCCAAAACTGATTGATATTTTAAATTATTTCATTAAATATGTTGGATCATCACCTTATGATGCGCCAGCTTTGATGAATTTGCTGCCGGCTATACAATATCAATATGGTTTGTGGTATGTGCGTGGTGGGATGTATGCACTTGCTCAGGCTCTGGAAAAATTAGCGATTGAACTGGGCGTGACGATTCATGTGAACACAGAAGTTGAGCGCATTGAGCACGATCATCACATTGCAAAGAGCGTGAAATTAAAAAATGGTGAAACAATCAGTGCAGATATTGTCGTGTCGAATATGGAAGTGATTCCTGCAATGAAAAGTTTATTACAAAGCACTGAATCTGAAATTAAAAAAATGCGTCGTTTTAAACCAAGTTGCTCAGGCATAGTGATGCATTTGGGTGTGGATTGTGTGTATCCACAACTTGCTCATCATAATTTTTTCTACTCTAAAAATTCACGCGCCCATTTTACGTCTGTTTTTAAAAAGGGTGATTTATCTGAAGATCCCACTATTTACTTGGTCGCGCCCTGTAAAACGGATGTTAATCAAGCGCCTAGTGGGTGTGAAGTGATTAAAATTTTACCCCATATTCCATGTTTAAATCCGGATAAACCCATTAGTGATGAGGAGTATTATGCTATGCGTGAGCGTGTATTGATTAAACTCGAACGAATGGGGCTGACAGATTTGCGTGAACATATCGTCACTGAGGAATACTGGACGCCTAATGATATTCAGGCCAAATATTATTCAAATCAAGGCAGTATTTATGGTGTTGAGGCAAACAGGCTTTTAAACTTAGGTTTTAAAGCACCTCAGCGGAGCGATAAATTGAGTAATCTCTATTTTGTTGGTGGTAGTGTGAATCCTGGGGGAGGTATGCCAATGGTGACACTATCAGGTCAATTAGTCTGCGATAAAATTTTACAGGATTTAAAGAAAAGAGAAAATTAGCCCCTATTTTAGCTAGAGAGCGCCTCTTTAACGGTTAATTTTGAGGCGTTACGTGCTGGAAAATAAGCTGCGATACTTACAATAACCAAAAGACCCACTAAGCAATAAATAATAGACAACCAATCGAAACAAAAATCCAATTTCACACCAAATATAATCTGTCCAAGTTGAATGCTTAACGATTTTGATAAAAAATAGGCAAGCGGCACAGACCATAGCCAAGCAGAAATAGCATGAAAAAAACCTTCAGACCAAAACAGGTACAGTATGTTTTGCTCACTTGCGCCAATGGCGCGAAGCACGCCAATTTCTCTCTTTCTCTGCAATACATTAAGTGCTACGGTACCCGATAAACTGATACCGCCAACCGCAGCAATTAAGCTTGCGAGTCCACTGAATGTCCCAATCACAGATTGGAATTGATTTTGTGCAAACTGGCGTTGCTCTCGTTTACCTTGCGTCGTGTAAACGTCTAAACTTATTCGTTCTTGATTAAAAAAAGCTTTTAATTTTTTTAAATACGCTTTTTCTTCAATCAAATTCAAAATAGGCGTATCAAGGAACGCATAGGTTGCAATAGTTGATTGGTGAGTTTGTGCTTGTATTGTCTCAAGTGGGACATAAACAGATTCAATAGTAAAATTATTGCCTGCAAGCCAGTTATAGGTCCCTACCACTTCCCATAAATCAATATGAGTCCCAATTTGTACATTGATAGTGTCACCGACTTCAATCGCATTTTTTTGAGCGGTATCGTTACTGATAAGCAAAACGCGTTTACCGGCATCACTTATTTGCATGTTTCGTCCTTTCTCAATGCGTGGACTGTAGAGTTGAGAATCTGCAGGTAGCGCTAATAGTTGCAAGCCCAAACTACCTTTTGGAATAATCGGTGAGTTATTTTTGATAAGCTCAACAGGTAAGCGCCGCCATATTTCAATGTGAGCATTTTGATCAAAATCACTAAGCAATTTTTCGATTTTAGTGGCAGGTTGATCGATACTAAACCCTAAACGAACGGCATAACGGTGCCGTTCCATTTCGTTATCTAATGTCAAATTCAAAGAATTAATTAAGCTCATTAGTAGTAAAAATATCACGCAAGCGGATATAAGGACACTTTGTGTGAGTATAAAACGTAATTTATTGCGAAATAAATTGCCTAGTGCGGCTGATTGTAAAATAGAAAGTCCGTGTGTTCCTATTTTTTGAATCCATACATCAAAGCGACTCAAACCAAATTTACCCATCAAACCATAAGTGGCAAGTGCATGATGAACTGGCATTCTTGCGCCTTGAAGTATGGGAATAATCGTGGCGATAATGGGTGTGACTAAGCCTGAAACAATCATTAATTGCACTGATTTCCATGAAATTTGCCATGGTTCGCACGCAATGTTAAATAACTTGAGTAATTGGCAGGAACTTTCCTGTGATATGAGAACGCCCAAGGGCAGTGCGATTAAAATAGCAATCAATGCCATTATGAAAATTTGTGTTAAATATAAATAAACTAGCGTGCGAGTTTTTGCCCCGATTGCTTTCATCACCCCAATTTGAGATGTTTGCTCGATAATATGCGCAGATACTGTTTTATATGTCAGAGCACTAGCTAGAATTAATGCCGAAATGGCCATCCATGTTAATACATAATGAATACCTGAAAGAAATGGTCGTCCCCAGTGTTTATGAGGATCCTGTAGAAACGTTGCATTCACATACACGCCATGTTTAGCTAATTCACTACGAATAGTGAGAGCCACATTTTGAACTTTTTCAGATTGGAATGGCGGTTGGATTTGAACAAGAAGTTGCCTAAAACTTGTTGTGGGCAAGCCAAAAAGAGCCAGTGCGCTGGTATCTGCAAAAAAATGAAGTTGGCCTCCAAATTTTGGTGGTTTGACGAAGGGGTGGCGTACAACGCCACTGTATTTTAAAACGGCATTGCCACTAGGTGTTTGAAATTCAATAGGTGTTTCCATGGCTAACGGCATCACTTGTGCGGACAAATTTTCCATTGCAATCTGTCCTTGTTTAGGCCAGTTTTGACTATTGAGTGACGTGATATCGTAATTCTGTGTTAAATAATTAGGGCGAATGAACAGGGTGCCTGTTTCCCAATCTGAATCACTTGATAAACGAAATCGGACTGTGAACTGGGTGATTGCATCAAGGCCAAGTACATTCGGTAAACTGTGAATGTTTTGGAGTATTTCAGTCTGAGCGCTTGAGCGCAAAAGAAAATTAATATGGGAGGGATTTGAGCGTGTATGAGCCGCATCCATCTGACTTAACTGCAGATCCATCATACCAACCAAGGTGCCTACACTGAAAATTCCCACTGCCATATTAATAATGGCGAGCCATGTTCGTGATTTGTTGAGCCATAAATCTGCCCATATTTTAGACCAAAGTACGTTCAATTTAATGACCTACTATCACTAAAAATACGACCATTACGGATTTCAATTTGACGTGAAGTGGCTTGTGCCAACGCTTGATTATGCGTCACCATGACGATCGTTTTTCCGTCACTATTTAACTGATGAAATAAATCAAATACCGATTTCGTTGTTGCTTCATCTAAATTACCAGTAGGTTCATCGGCAAAAATAATAGGAGGGTTATTAGCCAATGCTCTTGCAATCGCTGTACGTTGTTGCTGTCCTCCTGATACTTGGCTAGGCAGGCGATGTGCAAGTTCAGCTAATTTGAACCGGCTTAGCAGTTGCATCGCCTTTTCTTTGCGATCACGAGGTGTGAGTTTGTTGGCAAAATCCATGGGCAAGATAACGTTTTGCAATAAACTCAGTGCTGGCAGCAATTGAAAAAATTGAAATACAATCCCTATGTTTGAACATCGCCAAAGCGATAACTGTTCGGGTTTCATTTGATGAAGCAAGGCGCCGCCAACAACTATTTCACCTCGAGTAGGGGAGTCGATACCGGTTAATAGGTTTAGCAAAGTTGATTTTCCATTGCCTGATTCACCTATAATAGCCATGAATTCGCCAGTGAAAACTTCTAAATTGATATTATCTAAAACAATTTGTTGATTGCCAAGTTGCGTATAGTATTTACTGACATCTTTGAGTTGAATGATTGGAGTCATGGTAACGGGTTTAAATGGTAAATAATTTTAATGAAAGACGGGAATTCAATAAAAGCTTATATTGGGATAATTTTTTTATGGTGGAGGCATACTCAGCAACAAAAAAACATTAGTAGTGGTTCATGTTCGAATTTATTATTTCCAGGTATTTACTTGATTTAATGGTGATTAAATCTATTTTGTGACAGGAACTTGAGTATTAGGTTGTTTTTTTACTAAAAGTAACTTGTTTAAATTCTATATTTTTTTACAGTTCAAACAAAGTATTCTAAATTACATTCATAATATCACTTAAAATGTTGCTTTAGTTTAAAATAAGTTAATTAAACGCACCTTTTTACAACCCAACAGTTTAGAAAGCGGCAACACTTTTTAGTTGTATATACAATTATTCTTTACACAAGTATTTTCTTGTATATAGCGAGCAAGTGATTGCAATCAACGCATCGTAAGTAGAACAAGGGATTGAAAATCGGTTTGTTTGGCTTCAATTGATCAAGAAAAATAGTTAGGTTTAAATCTATGAAAGCGATAAGTTTCGACTTCTGGGGAACGTTGTGTTTGAGTAATCCTCAGTTTAGGGAGAATCAATTTAAATTATTAGGTGAATTTGATGATTCAATCACTTTAGATTATTGGCTTACTCAAAAAACGTATTATAAAAAATTGGCTGATGAAGAAGCTCAAACCAAGGGAGGTCATATAGATAGATTAGCGTTAAATAAACTCATTTTTCCTAACTGGCATACAAAAGACATAGAAGCATTTATGTTACTTTCAGATGATATCTTCGTTAAATACCCTCCGTTTAATCATTTACCCCCCTCATTTATTGAGACTGCAAGACATGCGGGATATACCATTTATGTTTCTTCAAATACAGTTTTTACAAGTGGTGCTGCTTTAAGTCGAGTCATTTTCGATAAATTCGCTATTCCAAAAAGTCACTGTAAATTTTCAGATGAAATCGGAAAAGCAAAAATCGATGCCTCAATGTTTGACTTTGAGATAAAACCCAGATTCCATATTGGTGATAATCCTAAGACAGATGGTGCTAGTGAGCGATATGGCATCACGTTTTTAGATGTTACAAAACTTTCTTTACCGCAACTAATCAGCAGCATTACGCATGATTAGCATTTCTCGTTTTTCAATACATCAATTCACGGATACGGATAACTTAACTTTTTCTGCAATTGAATACAGCAAATTCAAGCATGGAAGTCAAAAGTTTGCTCAAAAATTGGGAAGAGAATTGGCTTGCGGTTTTTTAGAATCGGTAGAATTTAATGATTTTTATCAAAATATATCGACTAATCAAATTGTTATCTGCTCAGCACCGTGGAAAAATATTCCCGTTGCATCTACTGCGCTTAAAGATTTTTTTATTAGTGAGTTTAATCCCGTATGGAGCTTAGATAATCAGGCAGTAGAGGATTTAAAAGTGCATAGAGCGCATAGCTATAATGAAGATTATGGCGCTATGTCCAAAGAGCAAAGGGAACAGGTTATTACGTCTGATGATTTTTCAATAGACAAAGCATTTATCAAAGGAAAAGTGCTATTTTTTATCGATGATATCATTATCACAGGGGCTCATGAAAGAAGAATACAATCTTTGCTGGAAACAGTTGGATTTGAAGGATGGGTTCTATTTTTATATTATGCCGAGTATGGAGGTGAAAATAATCCAGCTATTGAAAATGAACTTAATTATGCTTTTATGAAAAACCTATCGGATATGGATTATATTATTAAAAATGAAGGGGTTATATTCAATACCAGACTCGTGAAGTTCATGCTTAACGCGCCTGATGATGAATTTAAACAATTCATTTCTAATCAAACATCGAACTTTTGCTCATCACTAAAAATGCATATCATAGGAAATGAATACCATAATATCGAACCATTTAAAAAAAATTATGAGCAACTGCAATTAATAACTCATCGTCATAACGCATCCATTTCCTATAGTTAAAATCCGGCAAAAATGAACCCAACAGCATTAAAAATCTGTGGGACACCATTTTAAAGGGTGAAACATGGAAAGGTGTGCTTATTAACCGCCATAAAGAGGGTACTGAATATATTGATTTAACGCTAATCTCTCCAGTTCGCCAACCAAATGGTGAAATCAGTCATTATCTAGCCATTAAAGAAGACATAACTGAGCCTAAAATTATTGAAGAAGAAAACCGAAACCTCGCGTTTTCAGATCCACTCACTATCAAGGCTTCATTACCAGCAAGCCCGTTCCAACAGATAATTTTTTAATGCAATGGAAAAGCATTCTGCTTAATATCCACAGTTCTTGAGTGTGCAAGTCAAATTCATGCACACTCAAGATAAACTCATCTCGTTATCCTCAACATCGCTTTAACGATCAAAAAACGCAAACATTGCCGCTAATAAGAAAAAATAAAGATTTTTAAATTATTTTTCTTCATGTTTTATGCAATTTTCCACATAAAATTGCAAATAATCCCCGCCACATGAGTAAAAACCTTTATATCCATCATTAGAAGGATATAACCCATTTGACCTTGTGGCATAAAATCAAAAAACAATTATAATTATTGTTTGTTTGTTTGTTTAATTACTTTTTTTTTATTGGATTTATAATCTTTCACTTACATCACTACGGCTTTTAATATTTATAATAAAAATTAAGCGTCTTTAGTATTGAAGTGCTGAATACGATAGAAACGTTATAACCCCATCCTAATTGTTAAGGCCTGTTATTAACATTATTTCTATAACAATCGATTAAATAATAATGATGAAAAATGAAATACTTCCCTTATATCAACTGGTTTACATCAGCAAGGCCGT
>CAINHP010000157.1 GCA_903848905.1 uncultured Pseudomonadota bacterium | reverse complement strand
TATATTGACAACAACGACTTTTTTTTCCACGGAAGCCCAATTTTTACGTATATTATCATAGATTTTTTCCATGAAACCTTGATCTTTAGAAGCGCTTATACCAACATATTTACTTCCTTGAATAAATGCTTCATAACGAATCTGCATTTGAGTTGTTTCATCTTGGAAAGCCGCTTGGGATAAATCTTTAGGTATCACACTCAAATTAACTTCTCCCTCTTTATCAACCCATAACACATGATGCCCTGCATCATCATTACATGACGCAAACATCTCTTTCAATTCATCCAAGCTAGGATTATCGTTCAAATTCACAGAATTCTCCTTTCTATTATTATTTGCAGGCTATTAACAGCGTTAGATCTTAAACGTGTCTATCGATGTATCTTTTATTAAAGCTTGCCTTTAGATGCAGTTAGCTCATTAAAAATATCATAATAGGTACCATTGGTATTATTGGTGATTGTATTACCGTTTTCTTCAATAAGTTCTATGCTCGGAACTCTATCTAATAAATCCATGATTCCTTTCTGATCAATTTCTTTGTGTGGCAAGATCGGTCGATTACTGGGCATCGGTCTATATTTCCTAAATGTAATAATATTAAAAATCATGAACGGCAATCATTGAAGATCAAAAATATTGCCAGTGAACAAAATTGAAATGCAGGATTGGAAGTCAGCAAAGGTAAGCTTAGAGCTCAAGAGATCGTTTAAACTAAATGCTGTCTCAATCAGGCAAAAAGACTTTAGGTAAGGTTTGCGGCTGAGTTTGGATTAACTATAAACATTTACAGTGCTTAAATTTGTTATCACGAGTGTTATCACGAGATGTGATTTTTGGTATTTTTGACGATTTTTAAAATTTTAAAACCTATAACTTATTGATTTTATTGGTCGGGACGATAGGATTTGAACCTACGACCCCTTGTCCCCCAGACAAGTGCGCTACCAAGCTGCGCTACGCCCCGACTTATCCTGAAGATTTTAACACAACTATTAAAATAAAACATTACTCAATATGAACTATCTTCAAATTCATTTTCAACGGGAACAGATTCACCAGGAATTCTTTTTTCTTCCATTGCCCATTCACCCAAATCAATTAACTTACATCGCTCGCTACAAAAAGGTTTAAAGCATTCCTGTGCTGTCCACTCAACAGCAACTCGACATGTTGGGCATTTAACAATTAACGTCATAATTTAGAAGATACAACAACCAAGTGAAAAAGAGACATTCTCTGACGATTGAGCTGGACGCTGTGTATTTTGAGGGGGATTCATAAAGCGAATAGCACAGCGATGCTTTCCACCACTAATTTCAACAAAATAGGGCTGCATTCTATCAAGGGTTACGATAATTAATTGATTTGGCAAAGAAGTATCTAATGTCAATTGGAAAAAACCTGCCTGAGCTACTTCCTGCGTGACATGACAACTACTTCTAATAAAGTCCAAAATAATACGAATAGCAGAAAAAACAGCCATAAATGGCTGACTCCAAAGATTTAAATCTTTTATACGAGTAGGTTCATCTTGACTTAGCCAATAATGAAATTCAGGCAAATCAAATGAGCAAGTCCCACCTGGAATTGCACTGCGCTGCATGATACTTTGAAATAAATCATTCTCACTAAGATGAGTGCCAACTTTCCCATTCATTGCATACAACTGCTGACTCATTTCACCCAACTTGGTTAATATTCCCTGCAGTTTTATCGTATCTACATTTTCATTAGAAGTGACTGCAATTTTATTCAATATATTAACATGACGTTCAATCTCTTTAATCGTTTCAGACTTTAAATCATTACGTTTAAAAATTGCGATAATATCAAAGAAAATAATTAACGCCGCTCTTTTATCTGCTGTTGTTTTACCTTGAGTATGATGTTCAAATTGAATAAACAACTGTTCAAGCCTTATAAAAACGCGTATACGCTCATTAAGGGGAAATTCGTAAGTAATGAAATTGTCGTTCACGACAGTGCTGTATCCTGAGAAAGACTTAATGAAATATAGAAATTGTGCAGTTTTTTTACTTGTTGCGCAAGTAGTGAGCTATCTTCAGAATTATCTAAAACATCATTTGCGTTATTCCGTCTAAATTCCGCAGAAACTTGAGTGGATATTATATTGTCAATACTAGAAATTGTGAGATTATCGCGTTTTTGAACACGTTCATACTGCGTTTTTTTATCACAGTCAACCACAAGAACACGATCAACTAACCGCTGTGATTGCGTTTCAAATAACAGGGGGATACTGACGATACAATAAGGCTCATCATGTATGAGATTAAGCTGAAATCTAATTTCCTCGAAAATCATTGGATGCAAAGCATCCTCTAATTTTTTTTTAGCTTCTAAATCAAAAAAAACACAATCTCTTAATGCAGCACGATTTAATTCGCCGTTTCCAAGAAGAATATTTTCTCCAAAGAGAGAAACAACTAAGTCCAAGCCTTTTTGGCCTGGTTTAACTATATGATGTGAAATAACATCGGCATCAATAACGGGGACATTTAATTGTTGAAATAAACTTGAAACCGTTGATTTTCCACAACCAATTCCACCTGTTAATCCAATTTTTAGCATTAATCAAACTGTCGTAGAGTTTACGGCATCCGAGTCACCCGAATAGGGTGTCAACTCTGCAATTCTTGCGTTGTATTCATTCATTTTCTCAATCAATAAATCATTGGTATTCGCCAAGCGGTTCCCCAT
>CAINHP010000156.1 GCA_903848905.1 uncultured Pseudomonadota bacterium | reverse complement strand
GTGGCAGATTCAAGGTTTAATAAATGATAAATTCGCTGTGTTGCGCCTTGATTTTGCGCGACAACGTGTTTTGCATTGGAAATTAACGTATCTCGCAATTGCGGCTGATTATAAAGTTCAACAATTTTTATTTGGAGTTCTGCAACGTTTTCACATTGAATAACGGCTTGCGCAGATAATAATTTCTCGACAACCAATGCAATATTTTTAACTTCAGTCCCAACTAAAATAGGTACTCCAACGGCAGCGGGCTCGAGTAAATTATGCCCACCTACAGGCACAAAACTTCCACCCACAAACGCAACATCAGCGCTAGCGTAGAATAATTTTAATTCACCTAAGGTATCAATTAAAAAAACGTCCACTTCATTATCACAGATTTTTTGAGAAGTGCGCGTCACACAATTTAATTGGGCTTTTTTAGCTACTATTGCTACATGATTAAAGCGTTCAGGATGTCGAGGGGCAATAACTAAAATTAAGTTTGGAATTTTTTCTTTTATCGTTTTATAGCAATTCAGCAATAACTCTTCTTCGCCTTCATGTGTACTGGCCGCTAAAAATACAAAACGATTTTCAAAAAATGTATGTTTTAATGCCTTGCCTTGAAATAAAACAGACTCTTCAACCCTTACATCAAATTTTATATTACCCATATTTTTAATACTATTGGCGTTCGCACCAATTTTAATAAAATTTAATGTATCGTGATCTGTCTGCGTGGCAATTTTTGTCACAGCATTTAGCGTTGGAATCGCAAGTGATGAAATTTTTTGATAACCGCGTACTGATTTTTCCGATAAACAGGCATTCACTAGATACAAAGGAATTTTTTTATCAAAGCACGCATGGTAAAGATTAGGCCAAATTTCCGTCTCAAGAATAACCGCTACTTTAGGTTTAAATACACTTAAAAACCGCTCAACTACATCAGGCAAATCGTATGGCAAGTAAACATGAGCAACACTGTCACCAAGGACTGATTTAACTCGAGATGAACCGGTGGGCGTGGTCGTGGTAATAAGGAGTGGAATGGTGGGGTGTTGTGATTGTATTAATGCAATCAAAGGAAATAGAGCCTCACTCTCGCCTACTGACACAGCGTGAAACCAAATGACATTTTGTTTATACGGTTGATTATAAAAACCAAATCGCTCTGACCAACGCGCTCTGTATGCTGGATTTTTAAGACTCCTCCACCATAAACGCAACACAATAAGAGGGGTAATACTATAAAAGAGTAAAGAATATAATCTTCGCATAATGTAAGCGTTAGGCGCAAAGTTCGACTTTACGCCCTTCGGGCTAAGTAAATTACGCCTCAGCGGTGATTTTAATCGCAATTTTTGCGTTAACATCAGTGTGTAAATGAATATCTACATCAAAATCGCCTAAATGACGAATCGTTCCATGCGGCAAGCGTATTTCTTGTTTTTCAACAGCAACACCCGCTTTTACAATTGCATCAGCAATTGCATGCGTACCAACTGATCCAAATAAACGACCTTCGTCGCCTGCTTTATGTGCGATAGTAATGCTTAATTTACTTAAAGCTTCTGCTCGTTTTTGAGCTGTTGCTAATTTTTCTGCTGCGGCTTTTTCTAATTCAGCACGACGAACTTCAAATTCTGCGATTTTTTTCGCTGTTGCAACAACCGCTTTACCTTGTGGAATTAAGTAGTTTCTTGCGTAGCCATTTTTAATGCTAACTTTATCGCCTAAACTGCCCAAATTCGCAATTTTTTCAAGAAGAATTACTTCCATCTTTACATCCTCATGTGATCTATTCTATAAAATTTCGCGCCAAATATTAGCGCACAAGTTAGGTAATTAACGGTTTTTTCTATTTTTTAGCAGCCACTTTCTCACGCAATTTCCACCAAGCATCACTTACACCAACCAAAGCAACGGGAATAAGTAAATGCGGAATCAAAAATAAGGTGATATAAAAGCCAAAAATCACATAACGGGATAGTTTAAACGCACTCATTATATTGTGTGCCACAGCCGTTCCAACAAAGGTATAAAGTACAAACGTCAGAATACTTAAATTCCACGTTACCTCAGCCATTATGCCAGAACTTAAACTAGCAATACCTATGAGTGCAATACTACCTAGTGCCAAACGTGGTGATGTTGCGAGATCTAAATACTCAGCGCGAAAACCACCTGGATTATAAAGCGTAGCTTGCCACCAACGAGCTAAAAACAAGGCGAATATCCAGCCAAACACAGTGCCTGCAACAACAATGCCTGTCATATAATGTGAAACCGCATCTAAACTAGGTTGCATCATTTCAATCGACGCATTTGCAGGTGCCATTTGCGTTAATACTTCCTGCCACATTTTTGCTGCTTGCGGATTGTAAAGATAAAAAACAACAATACTAATTCCGCCTAGTAACACGGCACTTTCAATAGCAAGAGATAGTTTGCGCCCTGCCCGAAGCAAGATAGCAACAATCCAGATAGGCAACCATAACACTAACCCGTAAAGTGCTGTAAACGACACACTACCGAGCATTGCACCCAATGCAGTCATTCCCGTTAAGGCAATACCAAAAACCGTTAATCCTTCGTAAGCTCCACGTCGCAGGGTGACTAATGCCAAAGCGGCAGAACTTACAATACTAATGGGAGGCATAAACAACGATAAAAACGCAAGTACGCTCACGGCTGTAGCAGCCTGCCAACGTCCGCGCATAATATAGGTTGCTAAGAATCCCATTTTCAATTATTTATGTGCGTCGCAATAAGGCAACAAGGCAATAAAACGTGCGCGCTTAATTGCTGTGCATAATTGTCTTTGATATTTCGCTGCTGTACCGGTAATACGACTAGGAACAATTTTACCTGTTTCAGTTATATAATCACCCAGTAAGCCCAAATCTTTATAATCAATTTGACTACCGTTTTCTGCGCTAAAACGGCAGAATTTTTTACGTCTAATGTTGCGTGCCATGGTAACTTCCGTTATTAATGTTTTAGTTAAGAGATTATTCTGCTAAATCTGCGTCAAAATCGTCATGATCTGCGTCGTCATCTAAATCTAGATCCGCAGCAGCTAACGCTTCAGCAGCTTCACGAGCTGCGTTATCTTTTGCACGTAATTCAGCCGCTTTATTTTCTTCAGCTGTCGATGTTGCAATAATAGAAGGCTCTGTAATGGCTTCAGCTTGCAACAAAATCATGCTACGCAAAATTGCGTCATTAAAACGGAAGCCCGTTTCAAGTTCTTCTAAAGCAACTTGATCACATTCAACATTCATTAAAATGTAGTGAGCTTTGTGAATCTTTTTAATTGGATAGGCAAGCGCTCTGCGCCCCCAATCTTCCAAACGATGAACTTTGCCTGAAGTGGCTTCAATGGTCGCTTTGTAGCGATCAATCATCGCAGGAACCTGACTACTTTGGTCAGGATGAACTAAAAAGACAATTTCGTAGTGTCGCATTATGTTTCCTTTTGGTTAATGCCTTCCATCACTATTTATAAAAATGGTAAAGCAAGGAGAGAGCGAAATGCTCGGTAAAAGATTTTCAATTATATAGGTTTTTCAGTGAATTGCAAAATAAGCAAATCCTTTTTGCTATTATTTTTCACTCGGTTGACTTTTCAAAAAGACAAATACTTCTCGAATACGTTTGGCCGCCTCAATACATTCATCAAGTGAGGCAACAAGTGCGATACGAACATGGTCTTTCGCAGGGTCTACGCCTTGGAACTCACGCGATAAAAAACTCCCTGGCAACACTGTCACATTCTGTTTTTCAAACACTATTTGCGCGAATTGTGTATCTGTAATGGGTGTCTTCAGCCAAATATAAAAACTCGCCGGTGGTTTCTCTATATCGCAAACATCCTGCAAAATTGTGACAAATGCAGCGAATTTTTCACGATATAAACGACGATTTTCAATAACATGAGATTCATCACGCCAAGCAGCAATACTGGCATATTGCACAGGCAATGACATGGCACATCCATGATAGGTTCGATAATTAAAATAATTCGCTAATATTTCAGCATCGCCTGCGACAAACCCTGAGCGCAAACCTGCACAATTTGAACGCTTTGATAGGCTATGAAATACCACGCAACGTTTAAAATCAGTATTACCCTTTTTATGCGCCACCTCGAGCAACCCTAAAGGAGGATGACTTTCGTCATCATACAATTCACTGTAACACTCATCTGAAGCAATAATAAAATCGTACTTCTCGGCTAATGCCAATACCGTTTTAAATTCTTCTTCGCCCATAACAGCGCCGCTAGGATTGGCTGGTGAACAAATATAAAGTAACTGACATCGACACCAAATATCCGGTGATACAGCGTTAAAATCCGGTAAATAATGTGTTTGCTCGGTGGTATTTAAAAAATAAGGGGCTGCACCTGCAAGCAATGCCGCTCCTTCGTAAATCTGATAAAACGGATTAGGCATCACTACTATCGGATTAACTGAACTATCTATTACGCATTGCGCAAATGAAAACAAGGCTTCACGTGTGCCATTAACCGGTAAAACTTGAGTTTCCGGATTCACTTTACAGGCAAAACGTTTCTCGAGCCAAGTTGAAATCGTTTCGCGAAGTGGCAGAATTCCCTTTGTACTCGGATAGTTGGACACTGTATTTAAATTATCAACAAGCGTTTTTTTGATAAACTCAGGCGTTGCATGCCCCGGCTCTCCAATTGAAAGCATAATGGGCAATTTATCTTTTGGGGGTTCAATTCCTTTTTTTAATTGCGCTAATTTTTCAAAAGGATACGGATGCAGATGTTTTAAATTTGGATTCATTATGTTTAACTCTATCTTTTAATTTAACAAAAAAAATATACGCAACTCTTCGGATCATTGCGTTTTTTTCAGTTAGAATGATGAAAAATTTTTTCACTATTGAGATCATTATGCGTTATTTAGTCGTCGCGGTATTTCTCTTTTTT
>CAINHP010000155.1 GCA_903848905.1 uncultured Pseudomonadota bacterium | reverse complement strand
CGTTAATATTATTTGTGCGTTTATTGATGGTATTAGAAAAAACTAAAATTAAGCACTCGTTTTCGGATGCCGCGAAAACGTATGACAGTGTAGCGAGTTTGCAGCGTCAAATTGGACTCGACTTACTCAATAGTCAGGCATTAGATAATTTGCAGGGTGTTGTGCTTGATTTGGGTTGCGGAACGGGTTTTTTAACACAAGAACTCGTACAACATTGTCATCATGCAACGTTAATCGCGCTTGATTTATCGCAAATGATGCTTGAGCGTTGCCGTGAAAAAGTCGGATTGAAGTCGCATTATATTTGCGCAGATGCGGAGAAATTGCCGCTAAAAGCGCAATGTGTCAACGCTATTTTCTCCAATGTCGCGTTGCAGTGGTGTTATCCCATCGACGAGGCACTCAGCGAATTGCATCGCGTGTTAGCAAGTGAGGGCACATTGCTTTTTAGTACATTTGGCAGTGATACGCTTTGTGAATTAAAGGCGGCTTGGGCAAAGGTAGATGATTTTGTGCATGTGAATGATTTTTACACGTTGGGAGATTTACAATCTGCTTTAGATAATGCAGGTTTTGTCGGGATCACTCTTAAACGTATACGTTATTTGCGACAATACGCCAATGCGCTCGAGTTAATGCACGAATTAAAGCATATTGGGGCACACAATGTGAATCAAACACGCAGCAAAACACTGACAAGTAAAAAAGCGTTGAAAACCTTGATATCAACGTATCCTAAAAATAAAGTCGGGGGCATTGATGCAACGTTTGATGTGATTTATGTGATGGCGCGTAACGTCATTTGATAAAATTCCCTAATGCTCATGCGCATGAGTTAGCTTATAATTAAGCAGTAATTTTTACATTTTCACTTTTAGGAAAAATCATAATGAAAAAACTCACCCTTTTGATGTCACTTGGCGCCTTTATGTTTACTTCAGTAGCGAGCGCACACGGTCCTGTTCGTCAAAAAGTCGAAGAAGAAATCACTATCAATGCACCTGCTGAAAAAGTGTGGGGCATCATCAAAGAATATAACGATTTATCTTGGTTGCCAGCTGTCAAAGGCGTTGTTGCAACCGGTGGCAATGAAAAAGGCGCATCACGTGTATTGACGTTGAAAAATGGCGGCACGCTTACTGAAGAATTAAAAAAATATGATGCGGCTAAAATGACTTATGCGTACAAAATTACAGACATTAGTACCTCACACACGATTACGCATTCTGGCGTAGAAGAAAAAGTGCCTGTTTTCCCAGTAGATAACTATGCAGCGAGCATTGAAGTGGAAAGCAAAAGTGGCGCGACAGTGGTTTCTTGGAAAACCGGTTACTACCGCGCTTACATGAATAACAATCCACCTGCAGAAATGAACGAAGAAACAGCAAACAAAGCGGTTACCGCGGTATTGAAAGAAGGTTTGGCTCATTTGAAATCGTTGGCTGAAAAATAAACGTGCGAAAACAAGCACAATGGATGGCAGCGATGGGTGTCGCTGCCGTTTTTATTTCTCACCCAATATCTGCTCAGCCGTTTGCCTTCATCACTAATCAACTCGGTGATAGTGTGTCGGTCATTGATGCAAAAACCAATACGGTGCAAGACACCATTCCAGTCAAAGGTAAACCTGCTGGCGTGGCGGTGTCGCGCGATGGTACGCGTGTCTATGTATCAACACCTGAGGCTAAAGGCGTTGCGGTGATTGATACGCAAAAAAAAGCAGTAATCGCCACCATTCCGCTTAGTGAGGGCGCATTAGGTATTGCTGTATCGCCAGATAATACGCGTTTATATGTCGCTGATTGGTACGCGCATAGTGTCAGTGTTATTGATACGCATACGCTGCAAATTGTAGGCACGATTGCGGTTGAAAAATCACCATCTGGACTTGCGGTTAGTGACGATAATCACTGGCTTTATGTTGCCAATCGATTAAGTAATTCCGTGTCGCAAATTGATTTAAAAACACTGAAAACACGCAATGTCACTCCGGTAGGGCGGCATCCTTTTGGGATAACGCTGGATAGTAAAAATGAACGTCTTTATGTTGCGAACGTGCAAAGCGATGATGTCAGTATTCTTGAAACGAAAACCATGCATCTTATTGGCACCGTTAAAGTCAATAAATTACCTTATGCGGTGAGTTTAGCGAAAGACGATACGTTATTTTTTGTGACAAACCAAGAAGACGGTAATGTGTCAGTTGTTGATACCAAAACGTTGCAGGTCATTAAAGAAATTACTGTCGGCGACAAGCCCGAAGGCATTGCAACGCATACGGATGATACGCATGTTTACGTGGCGAATTGGTTTGATAATACGGTGTCCGTCATTGATGCGCAGACTCTGGAGGTGAGCGAAACAATTAAAACCGGTTCAGGAAGTCGTGCGTTCGGTCAGTTTTTTAGTCGCTAATTTTATGTCTTCATGCTCCGTCATTCACAAACTTCCTTATTTCGTCGACAGCGCTGCACTTTTTGCACCTTACGCGCAACAAGCGTGGGCGGTGTTTTTAGACAGCGGTTATCCGCGTAGTCGGCAAGGGCGTTATGATATATTGAGTGCAAATCCTATTTGCACTTTTGTGGCTGATGCAGGGATAACGACTATTTCGAATGCAAACGAAACACTTATTTCAACCGAAAATCCCTTTGATGTACTCAAAGGTGAATTAATCCGTTATGGTGAGTTGTTTTCTTTGCAACAAACTGAAATAGAATTGCCGTTTAATGGCGGCGCGATGGGCTATTTTTCCTATGATTTAGCGCGTCATTTAGAGAATTTACCACGAATTGCCTGTGATTCAGAAGGCGTTGCAGAAATGGCGGTGGGTATTTATGATTGGGCAGTGATTGTGGATCATGAAACCGCACAAAGTTATTTAATCTGCTACGATGTGGATAAAACGGATAATTTAATTCAACAATTTAGTGAAATCAGGCGATTGACAGATGTTGAACCGTTTTTACTTAAAAGCGATATTCAAGCTAATTTTTCATTAGAAACCTATAAAAAAGCCTTCCAAAAAATCAAAGATTACCTTAAAGAAGGGGATTGTTATCAAGTCAATTTAACTCAACGTTTTAGCGCAGACTGTCAAGGTGAACCTTGGCAAGTTTACCAAGTATTGCGTGAAGTCAATGCTGCGCCTTTTAGCGCGTATATTCATTTTCCGCATGTAAATGTATTGAGTTCTTCGCCCGAGCGTTTTTTGAAATTAACGGGGCGGCAGGTGGAAACGAAGCCCATTAAAGGCACGCGTCCACGCAAATTAGAAGACCATGAAAATGTAGCGCAAATTGCAGATTTGCAGAACAGCGCAAAAGATCGTGCTGAAAACGTCATGATTGTCGATTTACTTCGAAACGATATTAGTAAAGTCTGCGAAACGGGTTCGGTACGTGTGCCTAAATTATTTGATATTGAAAGCTACAGCACAGTGCATCATTTGGTGAGCACGGTGACAGGGACATTAGCGCAAGATCAACATGCGCTGGATTTGCTCAAGCATTGCTTTCCCGGTGGATCCATTACGGGTGCACCTAAAATTCGCTCCATGGAAGTGATTGAAGAAATTGAGCCTAACAGACGTGGTATCTATTGTGGCGCGATAGGGTATGTAGGTTTTAATGGCAATATGGATACGAATATTGCTATCCGCACACTCGTTCATTCTGCCGATACAATTCGTTTTTGGGCGGGTGGCGGTATTGTGAATGATTCGGTGGTAGAAGAAGAATATCAAGAAAGCTTTGACAAGGCGGCTGCCTTATTTCAAGTTTTAAAGCGTTTTCAATCGTAGACTGCGTTTGTGCGTGTTGTGAAGCTGGGCGGGAGTTTATTTGAGAGTACGCAAGAAAACTTTTTTGCGTGTTTAGCGCATATTGCAAAGCAAACCACGCCTACGATTGTTGTTTGCGGCGGAGGTGAATTTGCTGATTGTGTCCGTCATGCACAACGTCAATGGCATTTTAGTGGTGTTTGCGCCCATGAAATGGCTATTCTTTCTATGCAGCAAACGGCAATGATGAATCAAAATCTTTTTCCTGTTTTTGCGTTGCTTAATTCTGTTTACTCTATGCCATTTCCGCCATTGGCCATTTGGTCACCCTCAATTGAAGAGCTTAATTCAGATAGCGTTCCCGCGTCATGGGATATTACCTCAGACAGTTTGGCCGCATGGCTTGCCAATAAAGTTCAAGCGACACAATTATTTGTTGTCAAAGCCTGTGAAGTAGAGGCAAATACCACCTTAGATGAATTAGCTCAAAAAGGCATTGTTGATGCCCAATTTCCGCATTTTGTGAAAAATGCACCTTATAACGTCACAATCTTGAGCGCAAGCGCGTTTTTAAATTTATGAAACAAGGCTATTTTATTACCGGCACGGACACTAATGTGGGCAAAACATGGGTGACGCTTGCGTTGATGACCTATTTTAAACAACAAAATTTGAGTGTGGTGGGTATGAAACCCGTTGCATCAGGTTGTGAGAAAATAGACGCTCATTGGCGTAATTCAGATGCGCTTTCAATTCAGCAATGCAATTCTCAATTGATTGATTATGATTTGATTAATCCTTATGCCTATGAACTGCCCATTTCACCGCATTTGGCTGGTAAATTAAATCCTGCGATTTTGGACGTTGTTTACTCCCATTTTCAAACATTACAAACGATGGCGGATGTCATCATTGTGGAAGGGGCGGGCGGCTTTTACGCGCCACTCAATGCCACGCAAACCATTGCAGATTTAGCACAGGTATTACAGTTGCCGATTATTTTAGTCGTGTCGATTAAACTAGGTTGTATTAATCATACACAATTAACGTTTGAGGCGATTGAAAAAGCACAGCTCACCTGTGCTGGCTGGATTGCGGTGTGCAATGACGCTGAATTTAATTGCGTCGAATCCACTATTGAGGCATTGGTAGAACGACTGCCTATTCCATTACTTGGCGTTTTGCCTTATGTCAGTGAAGCGGATTTTAATTATCTGGCAGCGACAATCCATTTTTAACATCGAATGTTGCGTGCAAATGCGTATAAAATGAGCTTATTTTTGCGTATTTTATGGTTAAACTGGACAAAATGCTGCAACACGGTAAAATTACTGCACTTTTAACTGCACACTTTAATAGAACGTCATGGCGATAATTACTGTTTTAAATGGCCCGAATTTGAATTTATTGGGTGTACGCGAACCAAGTCTTTATGGCAACCAAACGCTAGCTGATATTGAGAACACATTAGAATCTCAAGCGCAGCATTTAGGACACGCTTTACATTTCTATCAAAGTAATGCAGAACACGAGCTGATTACCCATATTCACGAAGCGTATGCGAAGAGTGTTGATTTTATTATTATCAATCCCGCAGCGTTTACCCATACCAGCGTTGCGCTCCGCGATGCTTTGCTTGCGACTAAAATTCCATTTATCGAAGTACATCTATCCAATGTTCATGCGCGTGAACCATTTAGAGCGCATTCGTATTTTTCAGATATTGCACAAGGCGTTATTTGTGGACTAGGCGCAACAGGTTATGAATTAGCGTTGCAAGCGGCTCATCGATTATTAATAAAAAAATTGTAATAAAAAAAGTTCATTATATTCAAACCCTAATTTAAAACCCCAGAGAAGAGATCATAAATCACCATGGATATTAGAAAAATAAAAAAACTTATCGAGATTATCGAAGAATCCGATATCGCAGAAATTGAAATTAAAGAAGGTGAAGAATTTATCCGTATTAATCGTTATAGCACGGCTGTTGCACCTGCCGCACCAGTTGCCTATGCTCAAGCGGCGCCTCTGGCAGCACCTGCGGTCACTAGTAGTGATGCAGCGCCTGCACCTGCAGAAATAAAAGGCCATGTGATGAAATCACCTATGGTCGGTACGTTCTATCGCAGCGCGTCACCGGGTAGTAAAGAATTTGTGACCATTGGTAAAACGGTACAAGTAGGTGATACGCTGTGCTTAATTGAAGCGATGAAAATTTTGAATCAAATTGAAGCCGATAAAAGCGGTGTTATTACCCAAATTTTGGTGGAAAATGCTGAACCTGTTGAATATGGTCAGCCTTTATTCATTATTGAATAATTAGCGAGGCGTTATGTTTGATAAAATTGTTATCGCTAATCGCGGTGAAATTGCTTTGCGTGTGTTGCGAGCGTGTCGCGAATTAGGTGTCAAAGTGGTTGCGGTTCATTCGGAAGCGGATCGTGATTTAAAACACGTTCGCCTAGCAGATGAATCTGTTTGTATTGGCCCTGCGGCGTCGTCTGAGAGTTATTTAAATATTCCAGCAATTATCAGCGCAGCCGAAGTCACCGATGCGCAGGCCATTCATCCTGGTTATGGATTTTTGTCTGAAAATGCCGATTTTGCTGAAAAAGTAGAGCAAAGTGGCTTTGTTTTTATCGGCCCTAAAGCGGAAACCATTCGCATGATGGGCGATAAAATTTCGGCTAAAAATGCCATGATTCTCGCCGGTATTCCTTGTGTACCTGGCAATAATGATCCGCTTTCAGATGATCCTAAAAAGAATTTAAAACTCGCTCAAGAAGTGGGTTATCCAGTCATTATTAAAGCTGCAGGTGGCGGTGGTGGTCGCGGTATGCGAACTGTTCACACAGAAGCCGCTTTGATTAACGCAATTGAAATGACGAAAGCGGAAGCAGGTAGTGCATTTGGGAATCCAACCGTTTACATGGAAAAGTTCCTTGAAGATCCCCGTCATATTGAATTTCAAGTCATGGCGGATTCATACGGCAATGCCATTCATTTAGGTGAGCGCGATTGTTCAATGCAACGTCGTCATCAGAAAGTGGTTGAAGAAGCACCCGCGCCATTTATTACTGAAGCACAACGTAAATTTATCGGTGAGCGTTGCGCCAAAGCGTGTATTGATATTGGCTATCGTGGCGCAGGGACATTTGAATTTTTGTATGAAAGAGGTGAGTTTTATTTCATCGAAATGAATACACGCGTTCAAGTTGAGCATCCTGTGACCGAAATGGTGACGGGTTTTGATATCGTCAAAGAACAGTTACGCATTGCGGCTGGTGAAAGATTATCCATAACGCAAGATCAAGTGAAAATTCAAGGTCATGCCATTGAATGCCGCCTAAATGCGGAAGATCCACGCACATTTATGCCGTGTCCGGGTGTGATTGAACAGTTCCACATGCCAGGAGGTCCAGGTATTCGTTGTGAAACACATATTTACAACGGCTACAAAGTGCCACCCTATTATGATTCAATGATTGGTAAGTTAATTGCGCATGGTGAAACGCGCGAAAGTGCTATCGCGCGAATGAATACCGCACTCAATGAAATCATTATTGATGGCATAAAAACCAATATTCCGCTCCAACACGACATTATGACGGATAATGCGTTTGCAGTGGGTGGTCAAAATATCCATTATTTAGAGAAAAAGTTGGGTATTTACTAAATGCCTTGGCATCAGTTAACGGTGACAACAACTGAAAAATCTGCGCCTAAAGTGGCTAATTACTTTACACATTTAGGCGCGGTGTCAGTGACTTATTTAGATGCGCAGGATGAGCCTGTTTATGAACCGCGCATAGGCGAAACCAAAATTTGGACCAACACGCAAGTGGTGGCGCTGTATGAATTAGAGGTTGAAATGGACGCGGTTCAAAGCGCAATCAATAAAAAGTTTCAGCATCACGCACTCGACGATTGGCAGTATGAATATATTGACGATCAAGTATGGGAGCGTGCATGGATGGAGTTTTATCATCCTATGAAATTTGCGCAGCGTCTTTGGGTGTGTCCAACCGGCCAAGAACAACGTGAAGAAGGGACAGTGTGCTTAACACTTGATCCTGGATTAGCATTTGGGACGGGAACGCATCCAACTACCTCGTTATGTTTGGAGTGGCTGGCGGGTGCTGATTTAGAGGGCAAAACAGTCATTGATTACGGTTGTGGTTCGGGGATTTTAGCGGTTGCGGCTGTTTTGCTCGGTGCAAAAGTGGCTTACTGCGTTGATATTGATCCTCAAGCCTTAACCGCTACGCACGATAATGCTATTAAAAATAATGTGGCGGATAAAATTCATGCTTTTTTGCCTGACGATTTCACGCCATTTAAAGCTGATGTCGTGCTAGCCAATATTTTAGCAAAACCCTTAATTGATTTATCCCGTTCTATTTGTGAGTTGGTAAAGGAAAATGGGGCATTAGTATTGTCTGGAATTTTGGCTGAGCAAGCGGATAGTGTTATTTGCGCTTACGCTGAAAAAATTGAGTTTGCACCGCGTGTGCAACAGGAAGATTGGATTCGTTTAAGCGGTAATAAACGCTAAATGTCTGTAAAAAAAGATCAGCAACAAACCGCATGCCCGCTTTGTGGTTTGCCTGTAAAGATTCATGATTTTTTACTGAAAACCCCACAAGGTGACAAATGTTTCTGTTGCGCTGGGTGTTTGAGTATTTATCAATTATTTCATGGCGAAGAATAAGGTTCGCCAACCTATTATTTTAAGGAAAACAGATGAAAGCTTGTGATTCATGCGTTTCTAATCGTGTTGAGATTGGAAAAAACTATAAAACGATGCCCGTTTGGGTACGTGCGATTGGTATGGTGTTTATTTATTTACCCATTCTGACATTGCCTTTTATATTTTTAAGCGCGTATCTCTCGTATTACCATTTATTGATGATGGGCGCGAAAGATGTAAAAACATTAAAAGATTATTTACCAGCGCGTGAAACACATCGCTATGACATGAAAACTCAAATTACGATGGATGGGTCATTTAAAGCCAGTACATCGCAATCTAAAACCTTTTGGATGCTCAATTGCACATGGTATTGCCCTGTGAGTGTGGGTTTATTTGAATGGCATTCGTATTTAGTGAAATTAGTTGAAAATTTCTGGTGCCCGTTCACACACGGTACAAAAGAAAACTACTGCAACGCGAATATCGATAAATCATTCTGGCACATTTACCCGAGTGATGCCGTAAAACTTCATGAAGATGATTTGAAAAATCCCATTTGGAATGAAGACGAAGCCTTCAAGAAAGAAAGCGAGTAAAACCAAAAAACGCCGTTTTTAAACGGCGTTTTTTTTGTCCAACATTCACCGTTTATGTTTTATTTCCTCGCTAAAAAAATAATTTCACCAAAAAGTGTGAACTACGTCACACTTCTGATATTCCTCCTTTGCTTCTCAAATAGGCGTTAGCTATAGTCGCAAGTTGATGTAATTCAATTCACGCTAATATACTATTTCGAGGATACAAAAATGGATTATCAACTGACTGCGACGCCCAAAGAT
>CAINHP010000154.1 GCA_903848905.1 uncultured Pseudomonadota bacterium | reverse complement strand
TTTCCATAACGATAAAATTCCTCTTGAAAAGGATAGCTGCGGAATAAATGATGAACAAATGCCGGTTCTATTCTTTTAGGCTTTAAAACAATACTAATCAACGAAACAGAACCATCATAAATCGAAACTCCTGATGAGCCTTTTCTATCAGAACGACTATTAATTACAAAATCATTCTTTAAAACTAATTTTCTGTTATCGCTATCATCTGATTTAGCAGCATTTTCAAGTTGTGGAACAATACCTTTCATCGTTACAGATAGAGGAGCATATTCTTTATCACTAACTTTTTCTCTACGTTCTTCAAAAAATTGTCCCAATCGTTTCACTTCCCAATGCTCAGGCACATCGCCAAGCCACTCAACGCCAGAGGGTTTATAGTTTGGATAGGTTTGGTATTTCATGAAGTGGCTGCCTCAAGAAATGGGTTAAAAATTTGCAAACGGTCTTCAATCATTTGCCCGTGTTGCATATCTTCAGAATAAAGCCGTAGGCAACCTGCGTCTAACGCAGAAACCACCATCAAACTATCGAAATGACTAAAACCGTAACGTGCAGCGATTTTCCAGCCTGAACGAATGTGTTGAACATCAACCGTTTTTAATTGCACCAAAATCAACAAAATTTCCAATTCTTCAGAAACTTTTTCAGGACTCCAAAATAATTTGCGCCGCATAACATGACTACATTCGTTAATAACTTGCGTTGAAATAGTTGGATATTGCGCTAACAAACCCAGAGCAATTTGGCGTTTAAATTCATCTTTACCAAAGGCATACAGAACGATATTCGTGTCTAAAAAAATGTCCATTTTAATCTCGTGCGTTATCGTAAAGCGCGTCACGATTTTCAATAGGTTTGCCTTGCCAATCCGCTTGTATTGCCGCAATGTGAGCTAAAGCGGCGCGGCGTTGTATTTCAATGTCATCTACCGTCATGGTTTGATATTCAGGCTTTCTATCGTTTATTTCATCGCTGCTTAATTTCAATTCGGCAAATTTTTGAATGTTTTGGCGCGTATTTTTTGTGTCATCAAATGACAACGTAATCTGAAATGAAACGCCGTCGGGAATGTAATCAGGAATACGAACGGTGTGTTGAAAAGCAGTCGCTTCAAATTGAATTTGATGTTGCATGGTCTTATCCTCTCTATGAATGAACTTCTTGCAATAATGCCATAATTTCCGCGCTCACGGCATCTAAATCGGCATCAATTTCCACCAAATCACGCGGCGGTTGATATTGATAAAAATGGCGATTAAAGGGAATTTCATAACCGACAATACCGATTTCGCCGTCTTTGTCATCACGTTTGCTTTCATCAATCCACGCATCAGCAACGTGCGGCAAGACTTCTTTTATAAAATACGCTTCGTTAATGTCATTGACGGTTTGCGTGGGATCAAGCGCGACATTTTCATTATCGCGCAATTCAGAGTCTGCCTGATACTCAATCACCGCGCCATCCACCTCAAATAAACCATAAAGGGGCTTGGCGGGTGTTTTGTGCATTTTTTTAATGACTTTTTCGGCTAACGGATTGCGCCAACTCACCGCATCTTTGATTTGTTTTTTCT
>CAINHP010000153.1 GCA_903848905.1 uncultured Pseudomonadota bacterium | reverse complement strand
GAGCCATGATCAAACTCTTCAGTTTAAATCAGCTTTGTTACTTAATGAGATAAGTAACCAATCTTGGCTCGACTAGAATTCACTTACGTAATTTAAAAATTGCCGTGTAAAAACTGATGTCGATGATTTATTAATCTTGCTAATCAGCATAAGCACCCACACAAATTATTTTGATTGAGTTTTTAAAGAGCTTTCTCGCTGCGTCTCTGCAGCTGATTCCAAGTATTATACCGATCTTTTTGAGTATGTCAAACTTTTATTTCATTTTCATGACTTTCATCCGATAACCCATCTCTATTCATCATAAAACCAGATGGGTTATCTACCCATTTTGCGATTAGTGACGGCTTTCAGCTGGCGTATTATCTGACTCAATGTCCAAATCACCATAGCCTAAACGGCGATGAAATAATTCAAGCAACAATGTCCAACTTTGTAGTGCAAGAGCCGGATCATAGCGCGGACCTTCATCACGCATAAAGGCATGCTGGCCATTCACTTCATGCCACGTAAATCGAGCACCCACTTCTTCTAGCCTAGCTTTAAGCAAGTTGCGACCTTCGAGTGGAACATGTGGATCTTGGCGGCCCCATATATGGAGTAATTCACCTTTAATCTCATCTGCACGATCAAGTGAATTATCATTTGTACCCAGCCCCAATCCTCTCTTATGAATATCGGTAGCATAAAAACATGTTGTTGCAAGCACATCAGGATTCATTGCCGCGCGGAACGCTAAGTGCCCACCAATGCAAATCCCCATGACACCCAGACGCCCTGTGCAATAATCCAATGTTTTTAAATAATCAAGCACCGCACGTGCATCACTATCATAAGAAGAAAGCTCTTTTGTGATTTTATGTGTATTACCGCGGGTCGTTCCTTCTTCATCATACGCAAGCACACTGCCTAATGGCTCAAGTTCATGATAAATTTCAGGGCATGCCACAACAAAACCATGACCTGCAAGCATCGCAGCGGTTCGTCTAATCGGCGCAGTTACTTGAAATATTTCTGAAAACATTAAAATGCCTGGATATTTCCCCGGTGCTGCTGGACGAAAAATATGCGCACGCATTGTTCCTGTTGGTGTCTGTAAATCGGCCACTTCATTATCTCTGATAATCATTGTTTTTCCTTATTGTAATAAAAATTGAATTTTCAAAATATTTTTAAAGAAGGGTTATGTTAATTCAACTCTAACTTGTGGCACAAGATTGTTATATAGAAGAAGCATCATAAAAAAAACAAGTAACTTGAAAACAATCGTTATTTGTCAAAACAAATTGCTTTTAACGATTATAATATGCAGTCTTTCTTTTTTAATTTATCTATAACATGGCGAAATCATCAATGGACAATTTCATCTCAGGCCAACGCTGGATTAGCAATACTGAATCTGAACTCGGCTTAGGACTGATTCTTGACGTCGAATTTAATCGTGTCACCGTTTTATTTTTGGCGTGTGATGAAAAACGTATTTATGCCATAGATAACGCACCTCTCACGCGCGTGCGTTTTTCAGTGGGTGATACAATTGAATCCGTTGATGAAGAAAAATTGATTGTACTGAAGATCATCGATCAAGAAGGTATCCTAACGTATATCTGTCAAAATGAAGATGATGACACCATTGAACTCGACGAAATGGAACTCAATCATCACAGTCAATTTAATAAACCACAAGATCGTTTATTTACTGGCCAAACCGACCCAAATGCGTGGTTTTCTTTGCGCTATGAAACATGGCAACGCCTTGAACAACATGCGCAATCGCCTGTAAAAGGATTACTTGGCGGACGCGCCGCATTGATTCCACATCAAATTTTTATTGCTCATGAAGCCTCAAATCGTGCCGCGCCACGCATTATGCTCGCTGACGAAGTTGGCCTTGGTAAAACCATTGAAGCGGGCTTGATTTTGCATCACCGCTTAATCAATGGACTGAGTAAACGCATCTTAATTATCGTGCCAGAAAGTTTATTGCATCAATGGTTGGTGGAAATGCTACGCCGCTTTAATTTACATTTTAGTATTTTTGATGAACTGCGTTGTTTAAGTGAACTTGGCGACGATGGTTTTGATGAAGAGGAAGATGTTTACAATCAAGCCAACCCGTTTTTATCTGAACAATTTGTGTTATGCAGTCAATCATTCTTTTCAGATTACCCCAATCGCCAAGAACAAGCGTTAGACGCTGGCTGGGATATGGTTATTGTGGATGAAGCCCATCATTTAGAATGGAGCGAAAACGCGCCCAGTGACGATTATCTGTTTGTAGAACAATTAAGCCAAATTTCACCCAGTTTAATTTTACTCACAGCAACACCCGAGCAACTAGGTAAGGAAAGCCATTTTGCACGTTTGCGTTTACTTGATCCAAACCGTTTTTATAGTTTCAGCGCTTATTTAGAAGAAGAGGAATCCTTTGAACCCGTTGCTAATGCTGCAAAATCACTGCTCGCAAATAAACCTTTAACTCATAAAGAACTCGAGGCCTTAACGCAGCTACTCAAAGACGATAACGTTGATAAAATCCTGCATCAATTAGACGATGAACAAACCGCGCCTCAATCGCGTCAAACGTTAATTAATATCTTACTTGACCATCATGGTACTGGACGCATTTTATTTCGAAATTCGCGCCAAACCGTGCAAGGCTTTCCACAACGTGAATATTTTGGTTATTCACTAAGCAGTGATACGACTGAAGGCACATTGCAAGATGACGAGCGTTATTTATGGCTGGTCGATAAAATTAAGCAACTTAGTGGACAAAAAGCGTTATTGATTTGCAAACACGCGCAGACAGCTATCGATTTAGAGCTAACACTCAAACATCGCGCTGGCATTCCTTCGGCTGTCTTTCACGAAGAAATGAGCATTATTGAACGCGATCGCGCTGCCGCTTATTTTGCAGACACGGAAAGTAATGCACGCTTGCTCATTTGCTCTGAAATTGGGAGTGAAGGACGAAATTTTCAATTTTTGCATCATTTGATTTTATGGGATCTGCCGCAAAATCCTGATTTATTGCAACAGCGTATAGGTCGCTTAGATCGTATTGGTCAAAAACATATTATTCAAATTCATGTTCCGTATTTAGAAAATACGCCTCAAGCGATTTTGTATCGCTGGTACGATGAAGGTTTGAATGCGTTTAGTGCTAATAATTCTGCAGCGCAGCAAGTAGCAGATATGTTGCATTTAGAATTGAATACACTTTTAACCGAAAATGATCCAGCACAACTCGATACGTTTATCGAAAAAACAAAAAAATTAAGTAAGGACATTGAAATTCAACTCCACCAGGGACGCGATCAACTTTTAGAATTGAATTCTTGCCGAAAAGATATTGCGGATGACTTTATTGAGCAACTTCGCGCTTATGAAAATGGAAATACACTTTGGGATTACATGGAAGCCGTGTTTGATTGCTATGGCGTGGATACAGAAGAAGTATCAAGCGATACGCATACCCTCACACCTAGTGAACATCTTCGCTGTGAAACGTTCCCTTATTTAAATCAAGAGGACGGTTTAACCGTTACGGTGTCACGCGCACAAGCACTTGCCCGCGAAGACTTGCAATTTTTAACATGGGAACACCCGCTAGTTACTGCGTCGATGGACATGGTACTCTCAAGCGACACTGGCAATGCAAGTATTAGCACGATTAAACATCCTGATTTAAAAGCGGGACAATTTCTATTAGAATGTTTATTTGTGATTGAACACAGCGCTCCAGCTGAGCTGCAACTAGGACGTTTTTTACCCAACACCCCTATTCGTGTCTTAATCAATCAAGTACAAAAGGACGTCACCGAAGAATTTCCGCATCACAGTCTAATTGATAGCGGCATCCCATTTGATAAACACGCCATAACACTGTTTTTGGGTAAACAACGTGCGTTACTTTTAAAATTACTAGGCTTCGCGCAAGCACAAGCACAAGAAAAACGCGATATACTCTGCGAAAGAGCTACCCAATTAATGCTAGACTCCTTGACTAACGAAATTAAACGTCTTGTTCGTTTAAAGAAAGTCAATCCAAGTATTACGCAACATGAAATTGAAACGCTCAAAGATATGACGCTACTGATTCATGAAAATATTCAAATCGCACAACTGCGCCTCGATGCAGTTCGATTTATCATTACACGTTAATTTTTATTAGCGTTTTAACATCTACTTAACATTTTAAACTTAAAAGAGAATCTCAATTATGTCTGCAATCAAATTATTTGAAGGTCATTTTTCAGCACAAGGCGGCAAATTCTGCCTAGTCTCATCACGCTTTAACAGCTTCATTGTTGAGCAACTTGAAAATGGGGCAATTGATGCACTTGTTCGTCATGGCGTCACTAAAAGTGATATCCATTTAGTCAAAGCGCCCGGTGCATTTGAACTTCCTATGGTTGTGCAACGCATTGCCGCTAGCAAAAAATATGATGCCATTATTGCTCTTGGCGCCGTGATTAGAGGCGGCACACCGCATTTTGAATATGTGGCAGGCGAATGCGTAAAAGGGTTGGCACAAATTTCGCTTCAATATGATGTGCCGGTCAGTTTTGGCGTTTTAACTGTTGACAGTATTGAACAAGCTATCGAGCGCGCAGGCACGAAAGCAGGAAATAAAGGCGCTGAAGCCGCTTTATCTGCAATTGAAATGGTGAGTTTATTTAAGAATTTGGATTTATAAATGAGCAATCCTAAAAGCAATGCCCGTAAAGCCGCCGTGCAAGCGCTCTACCAATGGCAAATGACAGGGCAAAGCCTCATTTTAATTGAACAGTACTTTCTCGATCAGCAATTTTTTGTTGATGAGCCTAACGTACACAAAAACTTTTTTACGACGCTTTTTCATGGTGTACCGAAAGATTTAATCGCTATCGATGCACTGCTAAGTGAATTTGTCGATCGTGAAGTGGATGCGATTGATCCCGTTGAACGCGCTATTTTGCGTTTAGGGGCTTTCGAATTAATCCATTGCAGCGATACGCCCTATAAGGTAATTATTAATGAATCGATTGATTTGGCAAAATACTTTGGCGCCGATGGCAGTCATCGCTATGTCAATGGTATTTTAGATAAAGCAGCTCAAAAACAACGCGCAGAAGAAATTCAACGCAAACAAAAAGTAAAAGAGTAGATGTAAACTGATTCAAATGATTTATTTTGAATCTTACTTTTAACCAATAGAGATTCAAACGAATGACGATTGATTTTACTGATCCACAACAAATTGTAGCTTTAAATGCCTCTCAAGTTGCTACACTGCCCTATTCTAGCTTACCTAGCGAATCTATTTCTAGTATTAGCTTGGCAGCACTTTCTGGATTACCCATTGAAAAGCTAAGTACTGATCAATTCAGCGCAATTACAGCAACTCAAGCGGCACATTTAAGTTATTTGCAAATCAGTAAAATCACGACCAAACAACTGAGCGTCATGACTCCTGACATACTCAACGCTATCGATGCACACTCCCTAGCTGCGCTGAATTTAAGCGCATTGCTACCGGAAATACTTAGTGAATTATCGCCTGAAAATATTTCCATACTCACCACAACGCAAATTGCCGCACTCAAATCAACGCAATACCCCTCGTTAACCGATGCACAAATAAACAAATTTAGCCCTACTCAAATTGGTGCATTAAAATCGGCTTATTTAAAATTATTACCTGACAGTGATATAACAGCCATCAATCTCAACGCACTCAGCGGACTGACCTCTACAAGCTTTAGTGCACTAAGCACCAGTCAAATTCAAGCACTGAGTAATCAGCAAATAACCAAACTCGGTGCCAATCAACTTAATGCGCTTAGCTCGGCACAAATCAATGCATTAACTAACGATCAAGCCAGTCAATTAACCTCAACACAAATTAATTCACTCAAGCCTGCGTCACTAAAATTTTTGCCTACAGACGATATCGCCGCTATTGATGTCAACAACATCAGCGGGTTAATTACTCAAGTTATTGCAGGCCTTAGCGCAGCTCAAATTAGCGCACTGACAACCGATCAAATTGCCAAATTTAACACAGCACAAGTCAATGCACTCGCATCACCGCAAATTGCCTTATTGACGCCCGACCAAATAGGGCAATTTACCGCATCACAGCTGTCAGCGCTCAAACCTGCTTTTCTCAAATCATTACCTATTGCCGATGTTATTGCAATCAATCCGAATGCCATAAGTGGATTAACGTCTTTAAGTATGGCAGGTTTAATTACAGAACAACTCCATGCTTTGAGTATTGACCAAATCGCTAAATTGACAGCTCCACAAGTGAGTATACTCAAACCAGCCCAACTTACTGCATTCAGTGATGATGCCATTGCAGGTTTATCAGCAAATGCCATCGCCGCACTCAACAAAAATAATATTGCTGCACTGCGTATTGATTTACTCACCGACGAGCAAGTCAATGCTCTGACGCCATTACAATTTTCCTTGCTCAGTTCAACACAAATCGGTGTGTTAACTTCAAGCCAAACACAAACTTTTACGTCAGCAAAAGTGGGAGCACTCACCAGTGTGCAATTACCTTTTTTAACCACTCAAGCTCTCGCTCAATTACCCACCGATGCCATTGCAGGTCTTACATCAAAATCCATTAGTGTGTTAACGCCAGTTCAAATGAGCGCACTTACCAGTGATCAAGCAGCGTATTTGAGTAGTTTACAAGTTGGCGTGCTTAAAGCTACACAAATAGAAGCGTTAAATGATAATTCGCTACAAGCACTATCTGCTTCTGCAATAACTGGATTGAATAAAAATAACATTAGCGCTTTAGATATACACCTACTTTTAGCAAACCAAGCCAACGCGCTAACTAGCGCACAAATTGCATTGCTCACCACTTCACAAATTAGCAGTTTCACGTCTGATCAAACGCAAGCATTTTCCTCTGCAAAAATAAGCGCGTTAAGCAGTGTTCAATTACCTTTTTTAAGTACAAGTGCGCTCAATGCACTTCCAACAGGCGCCATTGCAGGTCTTACGACAAAAATCATTAGTACCTTAACCACGCAACAAATTGGTGCCTTGACGCCTGATCAAGTTTTTAAAATTACCAGTGCTCAAGCATCTGCGTTAACATCAGATCAAGTCACAGAATTAGATACCGCTGATCTTCAGACTTTTTTATCACCAGCAGCCGTCAAAGGGTTAATTAAAACCATTAAGCAGATTAATCTGAACGAACTCTCTTCCGATAGCATCGGCGCGTTAACTACCGCTCAAATAATCAACTTAGGCACTGATCAAATACATGCATTACTGTCAGAAAACGCGTCTGCACTTCAAATGTTGCAATTAAGCGTACTTACTACCGCTCAGATTGGGGCATTAACGGATAGCGCGTTTTCTGCACTCAATCCGCTGGTCATGCAAAATTTTAGTTTACAAATGCTCTCGCCAGCGCAAATTAGTGCTTTGTCTCCTGAGCAATTTGCCAAAATCACTGCAACACAACTCGCTGGATTAAGTAGCGACCAGCTTCATGCACTCACCATTGATCAATTCGGAGCATTAACTGCATCCGCATTAAAAGGTCTAACCGCCGCTAATATGGTACGTTTGAGCGACACGCTTGTTCCTGCGATTACCACCACAGAACTGGCAAAATTCAGCACGGATCAAATAGAAGGCTTCACCCCCGCGCAAGTTGACAAAATGACGGATGAACAATTGACTTGGGTCGCAAGTAAAAAATACAGCACCATTGGTACAGGAACCAATGGGATTGAAACATCACTCACCGTTATTGCTCCAACTAATACCGCATCAATTATTAATGGTGGTGCGGGCAATCAAACCATTACGGGTAGCACGCTAGATGACATTATTGCAGGTGGACTTGGAGACGATAATTTCACTGGAGGAAGTGGCGGAGACTTTTTTATTGTCAATTCAGGTAAAGATACGATTACAGATTTAGGTTCAACTGATACCGTTGAAGTATCAAGTGGAGCGATTGCTATTATTTACACAGCTGAATCTTGGAGTGCGCCATCACACAACACAGATGCAAGTTTCAACCAAGGCATTAGCGCCAAAATTATTACCTCCGGTACAGGCACCATCAGCGTAGCCAATACACAAGGTAATGGCTGGGATCTTCAAACCACTAATGCGATTGGAACGAATTTATCTGGTTCTGCGTCTGCTGACACACTTCAAGGTGGTGCTGGAAACGATACACTAACTGGCGGTGCTGGTAATGACGCATTTATATTAAACAATAGCTTAAGCAATGCTGGCACTGACATTATCACCGATTGGGGTTTGGGCAATGATATTTTCAGTGGTTTATATTCAGGCGCGGGAAAACTGTTGATTACCATAGATAATAACTGCACTTTTGCGCTGAATTTATCCACTGTTTTAGGACCTAGTGGCGTTGCTAGTATTACTGGCGGTTCAGGCGCGGATACTATTACTGTAGGTAACGGTAACGACACGATTATTGGTAATCTGGGTAATGATATTATTAGCAGTGGTGCTGGTGATGATTCTATAACTGCCGGCACTGGAGATTCCATTGATGCGGGGAGCGGTAATGACACTATTACTTTTGATACTGACAGCACCTTAGGTGCATTATGCAACGCCACCATCATTGGGGGTAGTGGCATAAATGATTCTATTAGTTTCACAACCGGTGATATTGTCAATATGATCACTATCACTGATACAGATGGTATTAATCTGCAGTTAAGCAGCTCTAACTCAGATAACATAACACTGACTAATGGAACAAAAGCGACGATAACTGGATTTGGCGTGGGTTCAGATGTATTGATTGCTTATGCAAATACGATTGCAAATATTACACTTTCAGGTTCAATTCCCTTATGGATTGCTAGCTCTGCGTCGATTGTCACCACTAACGCACAAGCCACTTTTTATACGTCGAGTTCAGCAAGCAGTACGACTATCAATCTAGCAAACTTAACTGGGGCTGGATTATTAACTATTGATGCATCAAGCACATCAGGTACAACCACTTTGACTGCAGCATCTAATGCAACCGTAATTTTAGGTGGAAGCGGCAATGACATTATTACTGGTGGCGCAGGTGCAGATACAATTACAAGTGGTTTAGGCGCCGATACAATCATTGCAAATGATGGCAATGACATCATTTATGCCTCAACGGGCGATAGCATAGATGGTGGACTTGGTGCTGATACTATTAATTTTCTTGAACAAGTAACTGCAGTAACGGTAACCGGTGGAACAGGAAGTGATTTAATTGTATTAGGAAATTTTGCCAATACATTAACCATAACAGATACTGATGGTGTATCAATCACAGGAGGTACAGG
>CAINHP010000152.1 GCA_903848905.1 uncultured Pseudomonadota bacterium | reverse complement strand
GCGGGTGATGTCGTTGATTTCTATATTGATCAACTCATTCCGCTGCTCTCTGAAGGTGATATTATTGTTGACGGTGGTAATTCGCTGTTTACTGATACTAATCGTCGCGTTGCACGGTTAAATGAAAAAGGATTGAACTTTATTGGTATGGGTGTTTCGGGTGGTGAGCATGGTGCGCATTATGGCGCCTCTATGATGCCAGGTGGTAATTTTGCGGCATGGAAAACCGTTAAACCCATTTTCCAAGCCATCAGTGCAAAAGTCGACGGTGAGCCTTGCTGTCATTGGGTTGGTGATAATGGCGCAGGTCACTATGTTAAAATGGTTCACAATGGCATTGAATATGGGGATATGCAGCTTATTTGTGAAGCGTATCAACTTTTATCTGAAGGCTTAGGGTTAAGTCACGACGAATTATATGATGTTTTCAAAAAATGGAATCAAGGTGAGCTGAGTTCTTATTTAATTGAAATTACCACCGATATTTTTGCTTATAAAGATGACGATGGGCAGCCGCTTGTTGAAAAAATCTTAGATACCGCTGGGCAAAAGGGTACAGGAAAATGGACAGGCATTAATGCATTAGAATTAGGCATGCCATTGACATTGATTGGCGAAGCGGTATTTGCACGCTGTTTATCGGCTCAAAAAGATGAGCGTATGCATGCAGCAGCACGTTTACCAAAAACGAAAGTTGCCTTTACTGGCGATAAAGCGGCCATGATAGATGCGATTGGTGATGCGCTATACGCCGCAAAATTAATTTCTTATGCGCAAGGCTTTCGTTTAATGCGTGAAGCGTCAAAAGAATATCATTTCGCGCTCAATTATGGCGATATTGCCTTAATGTGGCGTGGCGGTTGTATTATTCGTAGTCAGTTTTTAAATAATATTAAGCAGGCTTATAATAAAAATCCAGATTTAGAAAATTTGCTACTTGATGATTTCTTTGTCAATGCAATGCAAAAAGCCGAAGCGGGATGGCGCAAAGCGGTTATTTTAGGTATTGAATTATCAATTCCAACACCCACATTCTCGTCTGCATTGGCGTATTATGATGGCTATCGCTCAGAAAAACTGCCTGCCAATTTACTGCAAGCACAACGCGATTATTTTGGCGCACACACTTATGAGCGAATTGATAAACCACGTGGTGAATTTTTCCACACTGATTGGACAGGTGAAGGTGGTGACGTGTCAGCAACGACCTATACTGCTTAAAAATTCATAAACAAAAACGCCCGCTTGAGATAAACAAAGCGGGCGTTTTTTTATTGAATGACCATTACGATTTTAAATTTAAATTATTTAAAATAGCTAGCGTGAGCGTCGATTGATTCATCGTATAAAAATGTAAATTTGTCGTGCCACCGTCAATTAACTGCTCACATAATCGCGTTACGACTTCCACACCAAACGCCTGAACGGATTGACGATCATCACCAAAACTTTCAAGACGTTTGCGCATCCAACGTGGAATATCCGCTCCACACATTTCAGAAAAACGAAATAATTGCGAATACTGTGAAATAGGCATAATACCCGCTGCAATCGGAATGGTAATTCCTGCTTTTTCGCATTGATTCACAAATTCAAAATACGCCTCAACATTGTAAAAATATTGCGTAATAGCCGCGTTAGCACCTGAATCGACTTTGCGCTGAAAGTTTTTAAAATCAACAACCCCATTTGCAGCTTGCGGATGCACTTCAGGGTAGGCCGCAACATGAATATCAAAATAATCGCCTGTTTCTTGACGAATAAAACTCACCAATTCGTTAGCATAACGAAATTCACCTGCTGACATGGTGCCTGACGGCAGATCGCCGCGGAGCGCAACAATTTTTCGAATGTCATGTTGACGGTAATCATTCAAAATTGCTCTGATACTTTCTTTTGTCGATGCCACGCAAGATAAATGCGGCGCAGCGGCAACACCTTGGTTTTTGATTTGAAGTACCGTTTCAAAGGTTTTATCACGCGTTGAGCCACCGGCACCAAATGTCACAGAAAAAAATTCAGGAGAGCATTGGGCAAGTTGCTGTTGAACAGCAAGCAAATTCGTGGCGCCTTCAGGCGTTTTGGGTGGATAAAATTCAAAACTCAATTGTGGAGCGGACATAAAAAACCTTCAAAACAAAAAATAAGAATATACAACTTACTATGGGAGGATGCTTTCGCCTAGCCATAATTGCGCCAGCGTTTCACGTTCGCGTACTACATGAATTTGATCGTGATCAACCATGACTTCCACAACGCGCGGACGCGAATTATAGTTAGAGCTCATCGTAAATCCATAAGCCCCTGACGAGCGTACTGCGAGTAAATCATTTTGACTTAATTTAAGTGTACGTTCTTTCCCTAAAAAATCCCCTGTTTCGCACACAGGTCCGACAATGTCCCACACTAACTCGGGCGCGGTACTGTCATTTTTCACAGGAATAATTTCTTGCCATGCACCATAGAGTGCAGGACGCACTAAATCGTTCATTGCCGCATCAACAATCGCAAAGTTTTTATGCTGCGTCGGTTTTAAATATTCCACGCGCGTGACCAAAATACCGGCATTGCCCACAATTGCTCGACCAGGTTCAAGCATAATTTCTAAAGGTGTATCACCCAAACGCGCCAAAATAGCCGTAATGTAATCTGCGGGTTCGGGTGGCTGCTCATCACGGTAACAAATCCCAAGTCCTCCACCTAGATCCAAATGTTTAAGCGTAATGTCATGTTCACGGAGTTTATCAATGAGCAATAACACTTTATCAAGTGCATCTAAGAAAGGGCGTGTCTGCGTTAATTGTGAGCCAATATGACAATCCACACCGACCACGTCAATATTGGGAAGTGCCGCCGCCGCTTGATACGCTTCCAGTGCCTCTTCGATAGCGATACCAAATTTATTTTCTTTTAAGCCTGTTGAAATATAGGGATGTGTTTGCGCATCGACATCAGGATTCACGCGAAACGAAACGGGCGCTTTCACGCCTAGCTCACCAGCTACCTGATTGATGCGCTCAAGCTCACCAAGCACTTCAATATTAAAACAGCGAATGCCGATTTTTAATGCTGCGCGAATTTCATCTTCACGTTTTCCAACGCCCGAAAAAACCACTTTCTTCGCATCACCACCCGCCTGTAAGACTCGCTCAAGCTCACCAATAGACACAATATCAAAGCCAGAACCTAGTCGCGCTAATACATTTAATACGCCTAAATTTGAATTCGCTTTGACAGCGTAACAAATTAAATGCGCATGAGAGCCAAACGCATTGTTGAACGCATTCCAGTGTCGCTCAAGCGTAGCTCGAGAATAAATATAACAAGGACTGCCGTGTTGCTTGACGATAGCGTCAATGGCCACATTTTCGACAAAAAGTTGATTATCGCGGTAGGTAAAATGATCCATGAATAGTAACGATTATTTTTAAAGTGAATTAAGGATTTACGGTTGGCGTCGGTTTTTTACTTGGCAAAACAAGCGAACCTGTTTGACCGCATGCAACAAGTATGCTCACTAAGACAGCGGATAGACAAATAAAACCTATTTTTTTCATAATTCAGGTGTTATTGCAGGTTTTTTAGGGCCTTTGTTGCGTTTTCTGCGTTTTTTCTTCGCTGGCGCCCCATC
>CAINHP010000151.1 GCA_903848905.1 uncultured Pseudomonadota bacterium | reverse complement strand
CAAAAGATGGGACGTTGTGTTTGAGTTGTCATGAATTTGAGAATTGAGCCATGAAAAATCCATTTAAGATTGCTTTGCAACGCTGGAATGATGTCCCTAAAGTTCAACGTTTTCGCTACGCTACTATTTTAGTGTCGTGTATTCTTTTTTTGGGGCCGCTGACTATTCTACCTAACCTGGCGGGGAATAGTGATTTGTGCGGACGACTGTGTATGCGTCGCTTTTATTTATATTTTCCCAATATGTCACTTGATGATTTTGCGACGCATGTTTCTGCAGCAATGATTGGTGTGATTGCCTTTGGTTTGATTTTGCTGACGACGTTATTTTTTGGGCGAATTTGGTGTGGATTTTTATGCCCTGTGGGTGGATTTAGTGAACTGGTAAGTCGACTTCTCAATGATCGCTGGAAAATTGAATTCCGTTGGTTACCTCAGTTTCAAATTCGCTACAGTTACTTAGGAACGTATTTAATTGTGCTACCCGCTATTGGCGTTAGTGCTTGTACTTTGTGCAATTTTGTGACGGTGCCGCGCCTCGTTGAAGCCATGTCAGGTGGCGCGGGGGGGCTTGCATTTATTTTTTCTGCGGTAGGGTTAGTCAACTTATCACTGTTGCTATTACTAGGTTTTTTCTCAAGTAAAGGCCGAGCCTATTGTCAATTTATGTGTCCCATTGGCGCAATTGATGGGATTGTCAACAGTTTTGGTGCGCGTTTTCGAAGTACTCACCGTATTCGCGTCGCAAAAGAGCGTTGCACGGGCTGTAATGTGTGTGCGCGTAACTGTATGTGTGGCGCGATTAAAATGATTGATAAAGTGGCTACGGTTGAGCAATCATCTTGCATGGATTGCCATGAATGCGTGGATGTTTGTGATTGGAACGCCATTGAGTGGACAACCGCGTCACGTCATAAAGAACCTAAACGTATAAAAAAAGGAACCGAGATTTTCCCAGATCCAGATTGGCAAGTGATTACCTTTAAACCCCGCTTTGAGCCGGTTATTGAGTCAAAAGGCATCAATTGGATGCGCGTTGTGAATTTGACTTTGATTTTAGGGTTTACGACGATGTTGACGGTTGCGGTGGTTGTGCATTAATGAAGCCTTTTTATTGCCTTTATATGGTGTTGTTTTTGGTGTGTTGCACTGTTGCAATTGCAGATAAACGCCAACCCGATCCCGATGGCTGCTTTTCATGTCATGGCTTGCCTGATTTGAAATATATCGATAAAGAGGGGCAAATTCGCAGCGCGTCAATTTTGAAATCAGATTATTACGGCTCATTACATGGCAGCGTGCCGTGTAAAGATTGTCATCGAAAAATTACGGATTATCCGCATGAACAAAAAGAGGGTTTAGTGGATTGTGGTGAAACTTGCCACGTAAAAGAACCCTCAAATGGGAAAGCATTTACGCATAAACCGATTGTCAAAGAATTTGAAGAATCGGCGCACGGCAAAGGATTAAGTAAAGATTTTGCCGCAGGTAATCGAAACAAAGAAGAAAACGATTCGAGTTTGCCTTCTTGTCGTCGTTGTCACAATAACGCACCGTACATTGCGCCATCACAAATGGACGATTTTAAAAAAGAATTTGCTCACAATGATGCGCAGTGTGGGACGTGTCATGAAGGTGATGCGTGGCGAAATCAATACAGTGGGCATATTTTGCGACGCTATATTGGCAATCATTTGAATAAAAATGTGTCGAATGGCTTGTGTATTGAATGTCATGGCAACATCGAAAAAATGGCGAAAGTTGAACAAGAAGATCCCCAAACACATGAGAAAAAAGCGACGAGCGTTGAATTTGTTCATTCAACGCAAAGTTATGGAAAAACGCTACATGGTCGTTTACTTGCTGATGGAAATTTGCATGGCGCATCGTGTGTGCAGTGTCATGCTCCGACAGGACTGCATCATGGAATTAAGCGAGACGAAGATGTCAACTCTTCCGTAAATCCTGCGCATTTAGCGCAAACCTGTGGCCAATCGGAATGCCATAAAGATTATTCGACTAGCGTAGTCAACACGGGTTTTTTAACCTCTGACATGCACAGTCCGGCAACATTGGGACTGGGCGTGGAAACTAAAATTGAAGATGTGTTAAAACTGAATTGGGTGGAGTTTAAAGAATTATCAATTTGGTACAAACTCGCAGCTATTTTAGGGGCGTTATCTTTTGTGTTCTTGATAGGTAATATTGCGTGGAGTGTGCTTGGTGATTCAAGTAAATTGAATAAAAATAATAATAATTCTCTTTTTGGCGCAGAAAATTTTCAACGCATTATTATTGGATCAAAACCTAAAAAGAAAGAAAGTGTGATTCAAAAAATAAAACGGATTTTAAGCACACTACGGCAAAAATTTCATCGTGACGATGAAAATAAGAATGATGAGGATGCGTCATGAAAGCGTTTTTAATTTTATTTTTATTATTTATTCATTGCGCGAACGCCGCAGAGATTCCTTGGTATCAGCAGCAAGTTGAAAATGCAGTAGTGTCACAAGAAATGTTAGCTGTCTCGGCAAAATTAGTGCGTGAGTATAAAGATAGTGACATTCAAGAAAAATTTGCAATTCCTGTCTTTCATAAACAGGCGGGCGAATTAGAAACATCACCGCAAAGTTTTTGTCGAACTTGCCACACGCCATTACCACATCAAAAAGCGTTGAGAACACGAACGTTTAATAATATGCACGTTCGTTTTATCGCTTGTGAAACGTGTCATATTGATAACGCGAATGCGAATTTGACCTATCGCTGGTTTGATATGGAAAAACAACAAGCAATGACGCCAAGTCCTGATTTTTTGCGCATTGGCAGAGAAATAGACAATGAAATACAGCGCCAAGTAAATCCGAAAATTGCACCATTATTAAATCATGAACGTCTATTTTCGGTAAAAGACGATATTTTTGCAAAAAAGATTGCTGCGCAATGGAAAGTTTCTAACGAAACGGAAAAAGTGGCGTTGCATGCAAAAATTCATGCACCGCTTAATTGGCAAAAAATAGACAAAACGCATCAAGGAACGCCTTGTCAAGATTGCCATAATGATAAAAAATCAATACTCGATTTAAGCGAATTAGGTGCGACATCAAAGCAAGTTCAAGCGATTTCTACGCATATTATTCCGCGCTATTTAGCGCATTATAAAAACGATCAGCAACGGATGACGATTCGTGAAATGTTGCATTAATCGTGTGTATTTAGCGTTTGTGCTTTTTATCATTGCCATCAATACGAGTTTGGCAGTGGAGGTGACCGCGCAACGCGTTTTCATTACAAATGCCGCGCAACCTAGTGGTGTTGCGCTATCAGATAAAAATTTCGCGTTTTTGGATACACAAGGATTGCATATTGATGACGTGAAAAATACGGTGAATAACGATGGTGGTGCGTTAGATATATTCGCATTTAAAAATACATGGTGGCTAGCCAATCCGCTCAAACGTGAAATTATCAATATGGATATCGCAGGTCACCTAATTCAAAAAATGGATGTGTCACAAACGCCAGAAAGTAAAAATACGCCCGAACCCGTTGCCGTAGCCGTTTCTAATGAGGTGGTGTATTGGGCAGATCGCGCGAATCATCGTATTTGTCGCTACGACTTAGTGAAAAAGAGTCCGTTAGCGTGTTTTGGTCAGCGTGGTGAAATGGATGGGGAATTTCAATATCCTTTTCAAATGACGTTTGATCGTGATGGCTATTTATATGTGGTGGATATTATGAATTCACGCATTCAGCAATTTGATAAAAATGGACGTTTTTTTGCTTCGATTGGCACGTTTGGCGTCAATAGCTCAACGTTATTTCGCCCTAACGGCATTGCCAGTGATACTCAAAATGATTTGCTTTTTGTGAGCGATAGCTATTTTGGAACGATTAAAGTGTTTCGCGCAGGGGAGTCGTTAGGTGAATTATCCGACAGTGAAGGTAAAACGCTTGTTTTCAAATCACCTACTTCGCTTGCATGGCGCGAAGGGAAGTTAATTGTTGCTGAAACACTCGCTAATCAACTTGTAGAGTTAACGGTCAATACGGATACATTAAAACCTGTCGTAAAAAGTAAAGAAAACGACAGTGTGAATTCATCGCAGAAAAATTGTTTGATGTGTCATTTGTCTTGGGTTGAAAAAACAGCGAAAGTCGATGCACAAGGCGTTTTGCCTGATGGTGCGTTTTTAATGTGCTATAGCTGCCACAATGGCGCGATTGTAGATTCGCGTTTGCGTATTGGTGCGGGACGTCAGCACGCGAGCGTGTATGATGATGCCGCCTTGAAAAAAGAGCGATTTGTTGCTAAACGTGTAGATAAATT
>CAINHP010000150.1 GCA_903848905.1 uncultured Pseudomonadota bacterium | reverse complement strand
TGCATTATTCGCGACAACAAAACCACCAGTATCTTTATTTAAGGCACTTAGCGTATTTTGGATGGAAGGCGATGATGGCACGTTAGGTGTTGATGGCGTAACGGGATTAGTTATTGATGGCGTAACGGGATCAGGTGTTGACGAACCTTTACTAATACTTTTATCTGCCGCATCACCAGTAAGCGTAGAGATAGCAGAAGCTAATATGGCGGTCGCATTTGCTGGATCAAGTGTTTTGGCAATGGTTTGCAACTGGTCGCTCGCACCCTCTTGGGTAAATTTTGACACATTACCTATACTCGTCAGTATCGTATCACCCGAACCGCCTGCAGCGACAACAGCAGTAATGTTATCTGTCGCCTCTTTGATGACGCTCGCAACTGTAACCGCCATCGCTGTGATTTTGGCGGCAAAATTATCGGTGGTTCCTGTGACCGTTTTGCCGACTTCTTTGGCACTGTTTGTAAGGACGGTGATAAGTAATGCGGCATTACCTAAATCAATAACACCCGTTGAACCTGCTGAACTTACTGAATTCACAAGTGATTTCAAAATGGCATCACCCGCACTTGCCGAAGTTACTTTATCACCGCCTGCCCCTTTGAGCGTTTCACTAGCGGTGACTAAGAAATTGGCGATTTTGGCGGCATTGGCCATTAATGCTGTTGCTTGGACTTTGTCAGCTGGACTGGCATTTTTTAAAGCATCAATCGGATCATATTGAGTTAAATCGACATTATTCGCAAATCCGAACGCCTTTGCGACAGACGCTTGCGCCTCTGCTGGTGTTTGCCCTGAAGCAATAAAGCCTTGTTGAACGGTGGTGAGTGGTGTAACAGTTGTAGAACCTTCAGGTGCTTTTAGAACGCCTTTGAACGCTTTACCGGTGGTTAAATCTGTTCCACCTGAAACAACTACTTCACCTTTGAGGCCTGCTGGCAACGTAAAATTACCACTCGCATCCGTCGTCGTCGGATACGTGCCAACTGTTACCGTTGCCCCCGCTAAATAGCCATCAATGGCCTTACCTAAAGTGGGCGTCGTTTTGACTTGTTGAATACTTTGCACCGCTGCAATATTGAGATTACCTGCTGCATCGGTAAATTTACCCGCCGCGACGTCTACGGTGATTGGTGTTATCGAATTATTATTAGGTGTGACGCTTAATGTGTAGACAGTAGTACTACTCTCGTCCTTCAAAGTAGCCGCCTTCGTGCCGCCGGCAACTGTAATATCATCAATACTGAAATTACTGCTCGGTTCGCTAAGTGTAAAGGTATAAATAACCGCGCCACCTGTCGCAAGACTTGGTTGGTTATCTTCAATTTTGATCGTAGGCGCAACAGTATCAACAGCTTGCACACTTTGCACAGCCGCTAAATTAGCATTACCAGCTGTATCGGTGAATTTACCTGCGGCTATATTGATGGTGACAGGTGTTGTCGAATCTGCATCAGGCTTAACGCTTAATGTGTAAACTGTTGGACTAACAACCGATAATAATGTGTAAACTGCTGGACTCACAGCCGCTAAGTTCGCCACTGGCTTACCCCCAATGACGGCAATATCATCAATGCCGAAATTTGTACTTGGTTCACTGAGTGTAAATGTATAGAGAATAGCTGAATTGGTCACAGACGTTTTATCGTCCGTAATCGCTAATGTGGGAGCGACTTTATCGTATATATCAAAAGTAAACGGTACTTTAGCCGTTATTCCCGCAAATGGATTTTTGGCGACGTCCGTTACAATGCCTTTTGGAGCAGTGAGTAGATAGGTAGATTCAGGCTTGAGATGATTGATTGGATTGATAGTGAGAACATTGTTTACAATCGACACTTGGGGACTGGTCACGTCAATCAACATTTTATCCGTGCTATCATTGCTATTGACTAAAGTGAAGCTACCTTTACCGATTTTGATATTTTCTTGAAAAGTCAGTTGCAAGTTGTCGCTAACCAAACCTTTGCCCGCATAACTTTGTAAAATAGGCGCTTGTTTATCGCCGGATGCTTTGGTGGCAAAACTTAAATCAATGGCTGCTGATAAATTATTAACTGGCGCTAAATCTTTGATTACCCCTTTATCCAAATGCACTTTGTAGGTACTACCGATATTGAAATCAACCGTTGGATTTATCGTCAGCGTGGTGCCGGAAATTTTGACTTGCGGATCAGCAATAGAAATCGTGCGTGAATCACTGCCACTAACAAGCGTAATGTTACCTGTACCGGCTTGAATTTTTTCATTCAACGTCAACATAATGTTTGAATTTACCGCAACGGATGATGTATTCGCTAGTGGACTGCTTTTAATAAGCGTCGGTGCAAGTGTATCTACCGTATCAAAATATAACGTTGTCGTATTGTTGATGCCAGCATATTTATTGCCATTCAAATCCTCAATAGCTGTGCTGTCGATTTTGATACTGTAATGATTGTTGGGTAGTAAATCGTTTGCTAAATTTAATTTTAGTTTATTCTCTTCAACGGTAATTTCCAAAGAGTTTACTGGAATGATACGTATGTCACTTCCACCATTACTGACAGTGATGTTCCCTGTGCCAACTCTAATACATTCACTTAAAGTTAAAACAATATCTTGATTCACTGCAACAGCAGTATTCGCTTTTTGAGGCAAAGCCGAAACAAGTTCAGGAGGGATTTTATCGCTATTCATCATATATCGTAATAGGAGGTGATTAATTTAATATAAACATAAACTATTATCGTCCTAGATGGTGATTAATTTAATATAAACATAAACTATCAAAAACACGATCACAATAACAACCAAAATATGATTAGTTTTATCCCCTCCTAAGAGATTAAACAGTCATTCTATTTTAATTGAAAATAAAATAATTAAAGGGAAATAGGAGAACAGCATGCATGTAACATTCAATGTTCCAGACAATTTGCCATTGGCAACCGTTGAAAAGTTTGTGCAACGAATTGAAAAACGGTTAATTAGAAAAGCGACAATCGTTGAATTCAAGAAACCACGTCCGATTGGTTTAGCAAAAGGCGAGTTTGAAGTGCCTAAGACATTTTTTAAACCTTTACCAGACGAATTAATTCAAGTATTTGAAGGTTTTGAGTCGTGAAAATATTGCTAGATACTTGCGCATTTTTATGGATAACCACTGACGATGAGTAATTAAGCGAAACGGTACGGCAGATTTTTAAAAATCCAAATAATGAAATATTTTTAAGTTCCGTTTCGGTATGAGAAATTATTGTCAAAAATGGCATTGGAAAACTACCGTTAGCTTTTGACCGGATGTTAATTGCCAAGCAATTGAGCATGATTTAACAGTTTTAACCTGTGATGGCTTAATTATGCAATATCTTGTGAATACAGCTTGGTAATTGAAAAAATTTAGTTGATTTAACCAACTAGCATGACGTGAGTCAAAGTGTATTTGCAAATTACCTAAATGTAGCAAGTGGGAATGTGGCGAAAAACGTCCATCAGATGCATCCCTTAAACTTTTGGCATTAGTTGAAAAAATGGGCTTTCTGCTATTGCATGAATCAATATTAGACGATGTTGAACCTAAAATTTTGACTACTATGCGCAAAATACGTAATTTACGTATTTAAACTATTGTGTTAGAAGTAACAGCCAATAGGCTTTTAGGATGCGTTATAAAAATTCTATCCTTGTTACGCTTAAGCCATAAAAACTAAGCGTTATTATGCCAACTGTGACATATTGCTATATACCGAATCATAATTCACCCCAGTGCGCCCAGTTGAGGATTGACGTCGCTTGAGGGCTTGTTTAACGTAGCTAATAGCCTCTTTTTGTGAGTCATAGAGCGTAATGAGACTGCGTCCTTTGCATCCAACCTGACCGTAGGTGATTTCAACAATCCATTGTTCGAACAGGTCTTGGCCATAGGCAATACGATAAAAGCGATGTTTGTTTTGCTCTGGGTCATTTGCCTGCAAATAAGAAACTAATGTCAGCATGGACTAGGATGGTTTATTCCAGAGTGATAAAATTTTTTCATTAGTTATTTTTCCTTAATTTTAAGGTTTGTGGCGCGTTGATAAAAGATAACAAGGTCTTTAGGTATTATCCGCACCTTTATAGATGCCCCGAAATTTCGGGAAAACTTCTCATATATAGATGCAGGAGAATTTACTTTCATCTCTATTCTTCGCAGTATGGGTAAGCCTGTAAACAACATTTTAAAAATTCATGGCTCAACATGAATTCAATTCATCACACTTTGTTACGACTCAATAGTTTTGCAAGTGCCTCATTGGATATTAAATACTTACTCCAAAGGCAAAATCAAATAATCCGTCCACTTAGTGTCACCTGCCGCTTTTTCGGGTGAAGGGAGTAAACTCTCATTCCACCCTCCCCCTAACGCCTTAATCAATAAGACCGACGACAATAATTGCTCACCTTGCAATTGCAACGCCGTTTGTCGATTGGATAGCATAGCCGTTTGCGCGGCCATCACGTTTAAATAACTCACGGTGCCTGCTTGATACTGATTAACCGTTAACGCTAACGCTTGATTGGCGTAGTCAACTGCTTTGTTTTGCGTTTCTTGCTCTTGGCCGAGAATACGAAGTGCAGCAACATTGTCTTCCACTTCTTGAAAACTGGTTAACACCGTTTGACGATATCCGGCGACACTTGCATCAAATAAATCAATGGTTTGTTTGTACTGCGCATTTTTTGCCCCACCATCAAAAATCGTCAACGCAGCGCCCGCAGGTCCAAACGCCCAATAACGACGTGCTAATGTAAAAAGTGAACTGATATCTGTATTTTGAAAACCATTGGTGGCTGCTAAATTTAAACTGGGATAATACGCGGCTTTTGCAACACCAATTTGTGCATTGGCCGCGGCCATTTTACGCTCAGCCGCGGCAATATCAGGGCGGCGCTCAAGTAACTGCGAAGGCAAACTGACCGGAATCTCCGGTACAGCAACGTCCAGTGATGACGCCGATATGGTTAATTCAGCAGGCGTCTTCCCAATTAACACCGCAATAGCATGTTCAAGTTTTGCACGTTGAACACCTAAATTGATGGTTTGAGCACGAACAGTTTCAAGTTGGGTTTGCGCTTGCATCACATCGCTTTTGGCTACCATGCCTACCGCGTAGCGATTCTGATTAATCGTCAGTGTTTTTTCATACGCTTTAGCTGTTTCCTCAAGCAAGGCTTTTTGCGAATCAAGCACTTTAATTTGAAAATAATTTTGCGCTAACGTCGCTTGCAACGATAACAACAAAGCCTGCAACGTTGCCGTACTCGCTTGCGCACTGGCGGTATTGCTTTCCACTGTTCGACTCACACTTCCCCAAATATCGGGCTCCCACGCCACCGCGGTTGCACTGCCAAATAAATTACGCACACCAGGAATAGCCGCACTTTGTCCACTGGCTGCGTGAAAACGGTTTGCACTCCCTGTAAGATTGATCAGCGGAAAAAAAGCCGATTGCGCCGATTGCACTAAATGCTGTGCTTGATGATACTGCGCCTGCGCTTGCAAGATGGACTGATTGGCACTGGCAATTTGTTCTTCAAGTGCATTTAAATGTGCATCGTGGAACACTTCCCACCAATTTGTTGGCAGAACATGGTCTTGCGGCTGCGCCGCTTTCCAGCCAGCCACTTCTTTGAACTCACTACTCAAAACGGCCTCAGGGCGCACATAATCAGGCCCCAGCACACAAGCAGCCAATGGAACGCTAAGCCCCAATATGACTAGTTTTTTAAAATGATTGGTCATGAAATCCCTTCAGCAACACTTAAACAATACGGGGCATCAAAAAGCGCCCCGCAAACCATAAACGAAAACGATCTAAATACAAATACACCACAGGTGTCGTATAAAGTGTGAGTAATTGACTAAAAATCAATCCCCCTACAATGGATATCCCCAGCGGTTGACGCAGTTCAGCACCATAACCGGTTCCCAGTGCAAGCGGCAGCGCACCAAATAAAGCAGCAAGCGTGGTCATTAAAATCGGGCGAAAACGCAGAGAGCAGGCCTCAAAAATAGCATCAGCCGATGACAGGCCACGTTTTCGCTCAGCATCCAGCGCAAAATCAATCATCATAATGGCATTTTTCTTCACAATCCCAATAAGTAAAATGACACCAATTAACGCAATGATACTAAATTCACTATCACACACCATCAGCGCGAGCAACGCCCCAACACCTGCAGAAGGGAGCGTGGATAAAATAGTCAGCGGGTGAATATAACTTTCATAAAGTACACCTAGCACAATATAAATCGTAACAAGCGCCCCTAAAATAAGATATGGCTGATTTTTGAGTGATTCTTGAAACGCTTTCGCAGATCCTTGAAAACTGCCCTGTACACTATTGGGTACACCGATGTCTTGCATTGTTTGCTCAATTAGTTGAGTTGCGGTTGATAACGCAACACCTTGTTTTAAATTAAACGATAGCGTCGACGCAGCAAATTGCCCTTGATGATTCACGCTCAGTGGTGTGCTGGTAGGTGCAAAACTCGCAAAGGCCGAAAGGGGCACTTGAAGTGACTCAATACGCTCACCCGTTGATACGCGCGTTGTGGCTGGCACGTGGATATATAGATATTTAAGCGCTTCAGGGCTTTGCCAATATTCAGGAGCAAGCTCCATCACCACGCGATATTGATTGAGTGGATTGTAAATGACCGATACCTGCCGCTGTCCAAACGCATCATTGAGCGTGGCATCAATCATTTGCTGCGTCACTCCGTAACGCGCCGCCAATTCACGATTGACCACCACACCAATTTGCTGACCTTTATCTTGCTGATTACTGCTCACATCGCTCAATTGAGGTAATTTGGATAAAGCGGTGACCAATTTAGGCATCCACTCACGCAGTAAATTCAACTCATCTGATTGCAGTGCATAATCGTACGACCCGCTCGAAGGACGACCACCTATACGCAATTCTTGCGCGGGAAACATGTGTAAATTGGCACCGGGAATGCGTTTGACATCCTCACCTAGGCGCATCATCACTTTTTCAATCGGATCACGTTCACTATGCGGTTTTAATACAATAAAAATTCTGGCACTATTACCACTTGAACCACCTCCACTAAATCCTGCCACATTTTCCACCGCCTTATCTTTTAAAATAATCTCCGAAAATTCAGCGAGTTTTTTTTGCATAGAAAAAAATGATGTCCCTTGATCGCCTTGAATTTCACCAATTAATCGCCCACCATCTTGCTGCGGGAAAAAACCTTTATCAATAGCGCCGTATAAATAAATATTTAGGCCTATGGTTCCAACTAAAATCAGCAGCATAATGCGACTGTGACGCATCGCCCAGCGTAGTGATTTTTCATAAGTCCTCTGTAAAAAGTCGAACGCATAGCCAATACCTCGATAAATACAGCCATGTTTTGGTGATTCATCACCCAGCCAACGCGCACAAAGCATGGGTGTCAATGTCAACGAGATCAGTAGCGAGACCAATACCGCCGCAGACAGCGTGATTGCAAATTCTCGAAATAAACGTCCTACAATCCCACCCATCAACAATATCGGTAAAAACACCGCCACCAGCGACACACTCATCGCAAGCACCGTAAAGCCAACTTCCTTAGCACCAAGCAATGCCGCCTTGAAGGGTTGCATGCCCTTTTCTATATGTCGATTGGTATTCTCAAGCACCACAATGGCATCGTCGACAACAAAGCCGGTTGAAATAGTGAGCGCCATCAGCGTTAAATTGTTGAGGCTATAGTGAAAAAAATACATCACGCCACACGCGCCAATCAGCGATACGGGTACGGCAATAATGGGAATCAACGCCGAGCGAAAATTACGCAAAAAGACCAGCACCACCAGCATAACAAGTCCAATAGCAATGACTAAACTGTGCTCAACTTCTTTAATAGAGGCGCGAATCGTCATAGAGCGATCAACGACAACCGATAAATCAATCGTATTGGGAATAGAGGCTCGTAACTTTGGAAGTTGAGCAAGTACCTCATCAACTGTTTGAATGACGTTTGCGAGTGGCTGCTTTTTAATAATTAACAAAACTGACGGTTTACCATTTTTAAGTCCGGTGTTACGTAAATCTTCAACAGAATCGACCACATTTCCTATATCACTGATTTTAATGGCCGCACCGTTTTGATAACGCACAATAAGCGGTTCATAATCAATCGCTTTACGTGCTTGATCATTCGCTTGAATTTGCCAGCGTTGATTAGCATCTTCTATCACCCCTTTAGGCGCGGTGACATTGGTATCGGTAATGGTTTTGCGTACGTCTTCGAGTCCAACACCATAATGACTCATTGAGTTAGGGTTGAGTTCCACGCGCACGGCAGGCAAAGCTGCGCCTGCAATTTGCACCTGCCCTATCCCTGAAATTTGCGAAATTTTCTGCGCAAGCACCGTTGAAGCGACGTCGTACATTTGCCCGCGACTTAGGCTTTCTGAGGTGAGCGCTAAAATCAAAATGGGGGAATCCGCTGGATTATCACGCCGATAAGACGGGCGACTTGGCATATTACTCGGCAGCAAACTCGCCGCGGCGTTAATCGCTGCTTGAACATCACGGCACGCGCCGTTGATATCGCGCGTTAAATCAAATTGCAGGGTAATTTGCGTGCTGCCCATTGAACTACTGGATGTCATCTCATTCACACCAGCAATGCGACCCAGTGCGCGCTCAAGTGGCATAGCCACCGACGTTGACATCGTTTCAGCACTTGCTCCAGGTAGCTGTGCTTGCACATTCACGGTGGGAAAATCCACTTGCGGCAACGACGACACAGGCAAATTCAAAAACGCTAACATCCCCGCTAACGTAATAGCGAGCGTGAGCAAACTGGTTGCGACGGGGCGATGAATAAACAATGCGGATAAATTCATCACTTAGCCCATTTTTGCGTCACGGTTTTCGATAAACTATCCATCCAAAGATAAATCACGGGCGTTGTGTAAAGTGTCAGTAATTGACTCAGTAGCAAACCACCCACCATCGTAATCCCTAAAGGATGGCGAAGCTCACTTCCCACGCCCGTACCTATCATCAATGGCAGTGCACCAAGTAAAGCCGCTAATGTAGTCATTAAAATGGGGCGAAAACGCAGTAAACACGCCTGAAAAATCGCCTCCCTTGGCGACAATCGCTGTTTGCGCTCTGCATCGAGAGCAAAGTCAATCATCATAATGGCGTTTTTCTTCACAATGCCAATGAGCAAAATAATGCCAATAATGCCGATAATATCGAGATCATTACCGGACATAATCAACGCGAGTAATGCCCCAACGCCAGCTGAAGGCAATGTCGATAAAATGGTGACGGGATGAATATAGCTTTCATAAAGCACGCCCAGCACGATATAGACAGTAATAATTGCAGCAACAATCAGCCATACGGTATTCTCCAGCGACGCTTTAAACGCTAAAGCCGCGCCTTGATAAGTCGTGCGAATGCTCAGTGGCAACTCAATGGTTTTTTTGGTTTGCTCAATGGCGTTCACCGCATCGCCCAAAGACACGTTAGGCGCGACATTAAACGAGATACTCGCCACGGGAAATTGATCTAAATGATTAATGGAGAGTGGCGTGGATCGCTCCGACATCTCAGCAATGGCTGAAAGGGGAATTTGTGAGCCATTATTTGATGGAATCCGTAATTCATTGAGCGACTGCGGCTGCATTTGCGCCTCAGGACTGGCTTCAAGGACAACGCGATATTGATTGGATTGCGTGAATATCGTTGAAACAAGACGCTGCCCATACGCACTATAAAGCGTATTATCAATAGCTTGTGTGCTGACGCCTAGGCGACTTGCGGTACTGCGGTCAATATTGACATACACTTGCCGGCCTTGATCTTGGACGTCACTGGTCACGTCAGCGAATTCAGGTTGCTGTGCCAATTCCTCCACTAAACGATGCGTCCAAGTATTCAAATGCGCAATATCAGGACTTTCTAGCGTGAATTGATACTGCGTGCCACTAACGCGATTTTCCATCGTCAAATCTTGATTAGGCACCAAATACAGTTTTACACCATTGAGTTGCGCCAAATGGGATTTTAATCGCGCGATAACGTCACTCGCGCTGATTTTTCGCTCATCTTTGGGTTTCAAATTGATTAAAAAACGCCCCGCATTGGGCGTAATATTTACCCCATCCACGCCAATAAAGGACGATAAACTTTCGACCGCTTCATCTTCGAGAATCGTCTTAGCGAGTTTTTGTTGATAATCACGCATTGCATCAAATGACACATTCTGTGGTGCAATGGAAAATCCTTGAATAATGCCGGTATCTTGCGTGGGAAAAAACCCTTTAGGAATAAAAATATACAGCGACACCGTCAATGCAACCGTGATGAAAAACACGGTCATCGTGAGTGTTTGAAAACGCAGTACCCACGTTAAACTGCGGCCGTATACCGCAATAATGCCCTCAAACCAATCAGTCTGCTGTTGATGAGGCGAATGAGAACGCAACATTTTTGCGCACATCATCGGTGTGAGGGTGAGTGACACCAACGCTGAAATCAAAATCGCCACCGCGAGCGTAATGGCAAATTCACGAAATAAACGCCCCACGACATCGCTCATAAATAGGAGTGGAATCAGCACGGCAACAAGCGAGAATGTCAGCGAAATAATGGTAAAGCCAATTTGCTCAGAGCCTTTTAGCGCCGCGTTGAGGGGGGATTCGCCTTTCTCAATATAACGTGAAATATTTTCAATCACGACAATCGCGTCATCAACGACAAAACCCGTTGCAATAGTGAGCGCCATCAGGGTTAAATTATTAATACTAAATTCGGCTAAATACATCACCGCAAACGTCCCAATTAAGGAAAGCGGCACAGCCACGCCAGGAATAATTGTTGCTGGCAAATTGCGCAAAAATAGAAAAATTACCATGATGACCAGCGCCACCGACAGTAATAATTCGAATTGCACATCATGCACCGAAGCACGAATGGTCACAGTGCGATCGGTTAGCGGCAGCACTTCAATATTGATTGGCAAAGCGGCTTGAAGTTTTGGCAGTAAATTTTTAATATTATCAACAACCTCAATCACATTCGCGCCGGGTTGACGCTGGATATTTAAAATAATCGCTGATTTTTCATTTGCCCATGCCGCAAGGCGTTTGTTTTCCACGTCATCGATAATCGTTGCCACGTCAGAAAGTTGCACGGGGGCGCCATTGCGATAGGTCACCACTAATTTTCGATAATCGTCCGCTGAGCGAAGTTGATCGTTACTATCAATAATAGCCGAGCGCAACGCACCATTGAACATCCCTTTTGGCTGATTCACATTTGCTGCTGAAATCGTGCTACGCACATCTTCTAAGCTAAGACCATACGCAGACAGCGCTTGATGATTGGCTTGAATGCGAACCGCGGGACGTTGACCACCACTGATACTGACCATTCCAACACCTGAGAGCTGCGCAATTTTCTGAGCAAGGCGCGTATCAACGAGATCCTCCACTTTAAATAACGGCAATGACTCTGAACTAATCGCCAGCGTCATAATAGGCGTATCAGCGGGATTGACTTTGCTGTAAACAGGCGCTTGTGGCAAATCTTTAGGTAAAAAATTCGTCGCAGCATTAATTGCCCCTTGCACGTTCTGCTCTGCAATATCCAAATTCAAATTTAAATTGAATTGCAACGTAATCATCGACGCGCCACCCGAACTACTCGAAGACATTTGCGTTAAACCAGGCATTTGCCCAAATTGCCGCTCAAGGGGCGCTGTAATAACAGACGTCATCACATCAGGACTCGCTCCGGGATAGAGCGTAATCACTTGAATGGTCGGGTAATCCACTTGGGGCAAGGCTGAAACGGGAAGTAATCGATAAGCCAGTACGCCAATAATCAGTATCGCAACCATTAACAACGATGTGGCAACAGGACGCAGAATAAAGAGCTTTGACGGATTGAATGCCGATGTCGGGGAATGTGAAGAGGTCATTTAGTGTTTTTTTGTGCGCTTTATCATTTGACGTAAGTTGATTATCAAGCATTAGCGCTGCAGATTGCAACGACTCGAAATAAAGTCTTTTTCCAATTAAGCTCAACAAGACAAGTGTGCTAAACAAAGCAAAATGATGACATTTAACGCGAGGTGTTGATAAGGCAAGATGATGATCTTTATTCATTCAAGTTAAGCAGCAAAATTGTTGAGAATAGAAAAACTATTATTCGAGTGCTATGCCTCTCTTTTTTAGGTTCATTTTACTTATTACTGTTGCTAAATTGCTCGAAAAGAAACACTTGTTGCCTGTATGCTGTTTTTACAGCAACAATCAGAATCTAAACACAGCTTGATGATTTTTTAATGCGGATAATAAATAATAAGGTGTTTTATTATGAAGGGCGATTCGTCATTGACCATGCCCGGTGAATAAACGCCGGATCTTTTGCTGTATTCGTGCAGAGAAATTTCGCATCGGGATACATACCAATACGCCCTAAATCAAGCCTATCGGCATCCCAACAAGTTTGCACAGTCACGTCCGCTTCGGTCAGTCCATTACTGTGCAGAGCAAGTGCCTCACAAAGTAACTCAAATCCGTCATCATCTAAAAAAAAAAATTCTCCACGCAAATCGTATGCAAACGCAACCGCACGTTCGCCATGTGCTGAGTCGCTTTTATCCGATCCGCGGAGCGGGTGATGCAGTGGTGCGCGTTGGGAATCATGCAATATTGAAAACAACCTCACCACATCGAGGCGAGCATTTTCTTTCTTTGCTATTTTCAAACCAAAATACTGGACGCGCGACCAATGTGGAATACCATGTACGCCATACAAATCTAAACGAAACTGATGACGTATATAATCAAAAAGTTTTCGATTCAATTGATTTCACTCTAGTAAGTAAAAAGGTAATTCAGTTTATCAAATTATGCCAGTTACCTCAGCATATTGCACGATCATCAAAACTTAAGTAGTTTACGAAATTAACAATTGCCATTTAAAGCACTGAAATTAATGTAATTTTATTTTTAACATGTGAATTGCGCCACGGTTTTTGTCCCTTTAGTTTTTTAAAATTTTATCAAACAAGAGCACCAAGCACATACCATACGGATGGGCTATTTTATAATCATTAATTCGACATTCCGCACCCCATTTTGTTTAGACTATTTTACAAAATTTGTGTCCTGTTTAGTGTAGCGGGATCATACATATATGAGTTTGTTAAATGATTAATTATTAAAAATAATCATTTAACATTGTTTTCATATTTCTTTATTGTGTTGTTTACTAATTGTTAGTTACTTTTTTTGACGATTAAACAATAGTCTAAACTTAATAAATATGATGGGGATAAATATGAATCGTACTAGTTTACTTCATGCGGCTATGGCACTTATGACCTTTGAGGCCTTGGCTGATGGTAGTAAAAATTTTGACGTATTAGCTAATCTTGATACAGGGCCAGGTAATGTTACAGTAACCTCAAATGGTCGGGTTATTATGAGTCAACATCAATTTTACCAGCCTCAGTACACCGTAATTGAATATAAGAATCAAGCCATAGTGCCATTTCCAAATAAAGAAATGGTTTCCGTCGATTCAACGGCGGCAATTAAGCTGGATTCTGTCTTGGGTATTCGCGCCGATAATAATGGCATTGTCTGGATGCTAGACAATGGTATGCGAAGTGGAGTAACACCCAAGTTAGTTGGTTGGAACATCAACACCAATAAGTTGCAACGATTGATTTATTTACCTGCTCCTATTACGCCTAAAGATGCGTTTGTTAATGATTTTGCGTTAGATACTAATCACAATTATGCCTTTATTAGTGACCCAGCCGGTGGTGAAAATGCCGCCTTAATTGTCGTTAATTTATCCACAGGCACTGCTCGGCGTGTATTAGAAGGACACCATAGTGTACTTCCAGAAGATATTGATTTGATTATCGACAATGTACCTATTCAAATAAAAAAACAGTCTGGGGAATTAGTCAAGCCACACATTGGTGTTAATCCTATTACCGAAGATTTAGTCAATAAATGGGTTTATTTCGGTCCTATGCACGGTCTGAGTCTTTACCGAATTAAAGCTGAAGACCTTATTAACGAATCATTAACGTCCCAAGAATTGGCTTCACGTGTTGAACGTTATAGTGATAAACCCATTTCAGATGGTATAACTATTGATGAGAATAACAATATTTATCTAGGTGATTTAGCAAATAATGCGATTGGTGTGATTGACACTAACCGTCAATTTAAGCAATTAGCAAAATGTCCGCGACTTTCATGGGTTGATTCATTTAGCTTTGGTGATGAAGGACAATTATATGCCGTTGTTAATCGATTACATCAATCAGCAATTTTGAACGGTGGTAATAATCAATCTAAACCGCCTTATTTTTTATTGAAGATCAACGCATTATCTGCAGGCATGCCAGGACGTTAAAATCGCATTTCACTAGCACCAATTTTTTTGCCTATAGATATAATTTGTTCACGCAACCAATTATGAGCAGGATCATTTTCCCATAGTGGATGCCAAATCATAACTAAATCGTATTTAGGTAAACTAACGGGAACAGGTAAAATAGCAAGAGGTGCTAGTCTCTGAAATGCTATCGCTAATCGATGTGGTAAAGACAAAATCATATTAGTCTGTGACACAATCAATGGTGCTGATAAAAAATGGGGAACAATCATACTAATTCGTCTACCAAATCCTAACTCCCTTAATTTTTCATCTATTACCCCTAATTTTTCGCCTGTTCTAGAAATGAGCATGTGTGTTTCTGCCAAATACGTTTCTAGTGATGGTGCGGCAGTAATCCGAGGGTGTTCTTGCTTAACTACACAAGCCATGTGGTCAAAAAATAAATGTTCACAATTCAAATAGGCAGGTGGATTAAGCGCAGAGGAAAAACCTAAAATGACATCTAAGTTACCACTTTCTAATTGTGTAAAAGGAAACGTATTCTCTGTTCGTTTGATATGAATATCTAATCCTGGCGCAAGTTGTTCAATTAATTTTGATAGTTCAGGTAGTATCAAAAATTCCATATAATCCGTTGCGGCGATAGTAAATCGCCGTTGACTTGTTGCAGGATCAAAAATTTGGGGATTCTCAAGCACTCGTTCCATTTCATGTAAAAGGCGCCGTACTGGATCTATCAATGCTAGTGCTAATGCGGTAGGTTGCATTCCAGTAGGTGATTTGACTAATACGGGATCATTTAATTGTTGCCGTAAACGATGTAATGTATGACTCATAGCGGATTGTGTTATAAACATAAACTCAGCCGCTCTGGTAACATTTCGCTCTCGCATCAAGATATCGAAAGCGAGTAATGAGTTCAAATCGAAAGTGCGTAAATTAACCATAAATAGATTACTTAAAAATATAGAGGAATTATCATCAATTAGCTGAAAGCAAACATCATTCAATACGTTTTATCTAATTCATCCTATTAGATTCAATGACAATTTTTGCTAGAAGCATTTCGATAGCCTTTTTTAGGACGTGGGCGAACGATATTCTCAGATTAGGCTAAAAAATCTTTAAAATTCGATCGCAAACTACCCGACAGTTTTGGGCTCTTTTATGAAAAAAACGATTCCAGTTGCTATAAAAGCAAATATACCTGATGCAATAAAAGCCAAACTATAATCACCAATCATGTTATGAACATAACTAGCACCATACGCAGCAATAGCAGCACCTATTTGATGTGCAAAGCAAATCCAACCAAATACTACTCCAATGTTTTGTTTTCCAAATAAGTCGGCAGCTAATGCTGAAGTCGCTGGAATAGTTGATAACCAGTTCATGCCATAAATAATAGAGAAAATCATTAGTTGCCCTGTCGTATCTATACTTGGCAGCAACATAAGTGCGTCTCCTCTGGCTAGATAATAGAATGCTAGCGGCCATCTTTTGCCATATTTATCGCATAACCAGCCAGATAAAATTGTACCAAATACATCGGCTGCGCCCATGACTCCCAAAGACATTGCCATTGTCATTTCGGTGAATCCGTGTTCGATTCCATGAGGAATCAAATGGGTCTGAAAAAGTCCAGATGTGGTTAAACCGCAAATTCCAAAACTTAACGCCAACAGCCAGAATTGTGGATTAGACATTGCAAGGCGCATTGGATTTAGATCTGGTTTTAATGCGGTTTGATAGGTTTCGTTATCACTGCCATAAGGCAACAATCTTTTTTCTTCTGGATAATCTTTTTGAAATTTAAGGACTAAAGGTAAAGCAATTATGCTCAATGCCAAGACAATAAATAGTATTGCAATGCGCCACCCTTCATGCACATTGAGATACATTATTATAGGTGCGAAAACTAACTGACCAGATGAAAATGCTGCCCCGAGTATTCCTAAGGCCAAACCTCTGTGTTTGTGAAACCAGCGATTTATCAATACCGATCCCATAATCATTGAGGTTCCGCCAGAACCTACTCCCACTAAAACTCCCCAAAACAAATACATTTGCCAGGATTCCTGCATAAAAATACTTCCACCAGCACCTAATACTGATGATATTAGCGTTATAACGCTAATCGATTTTGCACCATATAAATCTATTAACCGACCTAAAAATGGTCCCGCAAGACCAAACAAGAGTAAATTGAGCGAAATTGCACCGCTAATGGTTTCTCTATTCCATGCAAACTCTTGTTCCAAGGACATCATGATGATCCCTGGAACAGAGCGTAGTGCTAATGCAATAAATAAACACAGAAAAGTAACCCCGAGTACTATCCACGCGCAGTGAACTGAATGCGTATTGCCTTTTGGCATTGCCATACTTGAATTGGACTGAAACATTTTCGCGTGTATTTATTTAAGAAAAGATTTATTCATTATCTGGAATCTGATCGAGCAATTCGATCAAGCGCGTAACACCTTGTAATAAAATCCCACCAACGCCAAGGGCAAACCAAACACCAATGACAAACCCCCAGTGAATAGGCGCAGCAAAGAACTCTTCTCTAAACCAGAAGGTATGCCCCCATTCGTTAAAGCCAACGCTGACCAAAATCATGAATGGTCCAAACACCGCTAATGTCAAAGGTAAAGAGATACCTTTAGCATACAAAGGCAAGCGGGTTCTAGCGTACAACCAAGCACACCCCCCCTAAGATTACATATAACGGAAAATTAAAATAAAATTCGATAATATGATTGGCGGTAAATGGTGTGTCGCGGATTGCTACTTGATGCCAAGAATTATCCTGTTCTGCAAAATAACTTCCTGCCCAATAGACAGCAAACGTATAAATACTAATCCACATCGTCAAAGTGAAATAGCGGCGAATTTCTTCCTTGGGTTCCAATTGATCCAAATTTCGGTCACGTGTAATCCATAAGTAACTCCAAAAGCCACTAGCCACCGATGCAATAACGACAAGTTCGATATATAACAGACGCATCCAGTATTGTTCAAATGCCAGTTCTGTCGAATCTAAACCATGTTCTATAGCAAAAGCTCCCTGATATATTCGTAAGCTGGTATAAATAACCGCTAATAAACCAAAAGCCTTTAAATATTTTGGTAGGTCAATCAAGTACCAAGGTAAGATGATATTTTTCTTGGCACTTAAGTTAATGTATTCTGAAATGGCAGACATGATTTTCTCCTGAATTAGTTAAATTTGGGAATAACAGCGGCAGAAATGCTCGAGATATAGCGTTTTCCTGTCACCTCGTTGTAAAGAAATAGCAAACCACCCAATCGACTATCTGCATCTTTGATCAGTACATCGAGTTTTTCCGATTCCCATGCTGCATCGGTTACTTTAATAGTGACTGTGCGTTGTTCACCAGGTTCAATAGGTGTATTGTTATCTACAGTAAGCCCGTTATTACTAACATCATCTTTGCTAAAAATATTACCCACACTAGCTAATTCTGCGTTCATGAAATGCACGTTAGAGGTAGAAAATTCACCAATTCTTAAAGTATCTTGACTTAGATTAGAAACGTTAGCCTGAAATACCATAGATCGTTTAGAAACATTATATTCCACTTTCATGAGGTCTACATTGACGGTTCCAGCATTGACTTGAGCTGACAAAGGTAACACGCGATCTAACGATGCTTGTAACGGTATAGCGTTCGGATAAAGGTTGTTAGTTATCGTATTAAAAGTTAACACTAATACAGGAACTCCAATTAATAACATCTTGGCAATGAGTTTGTCTCTAGCGGTGATTAGCTCATGTTCCAAACCAGCATCTAGCATGCGATAACGACTGATAAATAACGGACGACGTACCCACCACAACAACCAAGCGGCCGCAAATGCTCCCCAAAATAAATGCCAGAAAACACCATTGGCAAACCCAAAGCTTTCCATATCAATTAATTCACCATCAATGGTTTTAATGGGATTGGTGAAGTTGTCAGGATTTCCACCAATTTCTAACCAAACACCAGGCCCCATAACTTACCCAGCATCTTTTAAATTAAAAAATGGATGAATGTGATAACGACCAGGTAAACGTCCCTCCATCACTACTTTAAACTCATAATCACCACCAGGTTCTAAGGCAACTGAATTAGTCCAAGGCTTACCATTAAGATAACGTTCTGTCCGAATTAAGACCGGCCCAGGTGTTGAAATGTTAAGAAAAGCACTATCTGGTTTAGGCACACTAATTGGCCAATCTTCAGCAACATGGAATTTTCCACTGACGCTGACTTCATCATTAACGTTAAATTTCTGTGTTGACCATTGCACGTCATACCATTGAATAGCTCTCATCCTAATGAATGGTTCAAGCGCTTTTTCACCATGAGCTTGCGCGGTAGGTATTGTAAAAACTGACAAAATACTTAAGTAAAGCAATACCAATATCGAAGGTTTAAATAAAGATTTCATAACAGATTCCTTCTTAAATTTTTTTCAAATAGCGCGTATCGGCAAACAAATTACCGATATACCACCAGAGCGGATACATAAGTGAACACAATAGTGCTGAGCAAAATGCTGCTAAAGGCGCGGCGTATTGACCATAAGTTTTTAAGGTTCCACGCTCGATAATGCGTAAATATTCTGGCATGCCAGTGCGAATGTATTGAAAACCAAATAAATCTGCCAAAGTAAGTTGACTATTATGATATTCGACTGGTTGATGGAACATCCCGAAGATTGGCCAGTTGGTTGGATAAAACAAGAGCGCAAATGCAGCACCTCCAAAAATAGACGTAATGGTCAAGCTATTGGAGAGCATTAGAATCGAATCTAATACTAATGCACCAGGTATCATTGTTGATGGCAACACCATGTTAATAGGAAAAAAATTCCAATAATGGTAGGCAAATATCCGAGCAACCCAAGTACCAATCAATAGTGCAGAAACGCATAATGTGGCACCAAATGGTAAACGAAATTTACCCCACATTACCGCCTGTACTGCCGCCGGAAAAGTAATACCGATTAGGGGTGTAACTAATGGCCACCATTGTCTATCTTTCCAATCGACCCAAAAATCCCAATCTCCGACGGTTAAAGCAAAATGTAAATGAAATGTAAATGAAAGGAACCTATAAATAAAAATAGAGCTAAAACCAGTATTAAATAGTCGTATGCTCTGACTAACTTGGCTTTCTCACCAAGATAAGGTTTAAATTGTGTAGACATAATTAAGAATCCTTAAAATGGATTTTTGAATGAAACAGCGGTCATTTATAAGCATCATTTGATCAGCAGCTAGATTAATTGACGCGCTTGTTATAGCTAATAACGCAATACAACGACAGAATTCGCTAAAACGTTTGAAATAAACGCTTTATTGTTACAAGAGGAAATAAAATGCACCTCTATAATGCGTTAGCTGTGTATAAAATATGAGAAATTACATAAGCTGTGAAATGGTGAAATTTCATTAGTTGCTATTAAGGTGATTCATGCCACTTAAAAATCGAAGCTATGTGTCACTTTTGGCGCTAACGAATAGAGAGAACAATTGGAAGATGGACTTGCGGGATTTAGTTGATTTAACACGCCACAATGATCCCAATCAAATTGGGGGTTCCACTGATAAGCCAACGGCTCGTTGGGTGTTTTAGTTTTTTGTTTGAATTCACATTTTGATAATCGGTGAAGTCCAATCCGTTGTTTTAAATTGCAATGTTCAACACTTTAGCTTGCTCAAGTTGCTTGGCGAAATGTATATTTTGATATATTCAAATTCTGAATGATGGGGGTGCGGAATGTCGGATTAATCCATTAAAAATACAAAATAAAAAACTCAAGCCGATAATACCGTACGTCAATGTTCAAAAGACAAACGGGATGATGATTTCATTTATTATTGGACACGTGATGAATGTAGTTGCCACAAAAAAATAGTAGCCGTATCGACTACTGTTAGCGTGAAGACGGAAACCCCAAATCTCCGTTCGATTGATAAGCACGTTTAGCATTTAGCGATATGTTTGAAAAGATAGCCTTGTTTTCATGTGAACAGGGCTATTTTTACATCATGCTTGCTCTAAAACAAAAAAACCCTCACTGCTAATAAAAACAGTGCGAGCTTTTTTTGTAAAAACACTATAAAACACTTACTCGACTACAGTATCTATAAATTCACTCATTGGTTCAATACGTCAACTAACTTATATATACGCGAAAGGGGTATTTCTGATAGAAATTCAACTCGCATTTTTCGAATCAAAATATTCAATTTAATGGAAATAATAATCTGAACGCACTACCTCGATTAGGCTCAGAGGTTTTTGATTCTACAACAATATGTCCATCTACATCATGAGCTATACCACCAACCGTCGTAAGACCAAGTCCTGTAACCTCACCGACTTCTTTTGTTTTATTGAAATAAACTCCTACAAATCTTATTTTTAATCACATCGCTCTTAAGCTACCCTGCTATTTCCCTTCAAACATAAATGCTACAGTGAGAGCCTAGCGATTTGCTCTCCAAGAAATCCTATTTTATTAAACTATTACCGTTAGAAAAAACCTAATGGATTAATGTCATAGCTGACGAGAATATTTTTAGTCTGTTGGTAGTGATCGAGCATCATTTTATGGTTCTCACGACCCACACCTGATTTTTTATAACCACCAAAAGCAGCGTGAGCAGGATAATGATGATAACAATTTGTCCATACACGACCTGCCTGAATACCGCGCCCCATTCGATAAGCCCGATTCATATCACGCGTCCAAACACCTGCCCCTAAGCCAAACTCGGTATCATTGGCAATTGCTAAGGCCTCCGCTTCATCTTTAAACGTCGTAACGCAAATTACAGGACCAAAGATTTCTTCCTGAAAAATACGCATGGTGTTGTGACCTTTCATAATCGTCGGTTCAATATAGAACCCATCAGAAAATGCATTATCCATCGCGCTAATTTTACCGCCAATTAACACTTCAGCTCCTTCATCTTCACCAATGACAACGTAGCTTAAAATCTTATCAAACTGCTCCTTAGATGCTTGTGCACCCACCATTGTGTCTGTATCAAGGGGATTTCCGCGTTTAATTTGCTTGACACGTGCAATCACTTTAGCCATAAATTCATCGTAAATGGACTCTTGCACTAACAACCTTGAAGGACAAGTACAAACCTCACCTTGATTAAAGAATGCCATCACGGCACCTTCAATGCATTTACTCACAAAAGCATCTTCTTGCGAAAGGACATCTTCAAAAAAAATATTCGGAGATTTTCCACCCAACTCTACTGTCGAGGGAATGATATTTTCTGCTGCGCATTTTAAAATATGTGAGCCTACAGGCGTGGATCCAGTAAAAGCGATTTTCGCAATGCGTTTGCTAGACGCTAAGGCTTGACCCGCTTCTTTACCATAACCGTTAACAATATTGACAACGCCAGCGGGTAATAAATCACAAATCAATTCTATTAGCACCAAAATAGAAGCTGGCGTTTGTTCAGCTGGTTTCAACACAACGCAGTTGCCTGCAGCCAAGGCGGGAGCGAGCTTCCAGCAAGCCATGAGGATGGGGAAATTCCAAGGAATAATTTGCCCAACGACGCCCAGTGGTTCATGAAAATGATACGCTATGGTATTTTCGTCTATCTCACCAATCGTGCCTTCTTGAGCGCGTATACAACCTGCAAAATATCTAAAATGATCGACTGCTAACGGGATATCTGCCGCTAGTGTTTCTCGTATTGCTTTGCCGTTATCCCACGTTTCAGCTACTGCCAAGGTTTCAAGATTAGCTTCAATGCGGTCTGCAATTTTCAATAAAATATTGGATCTTGTGGTGACGGAGGTTTTCCCCCACGCATCTTTTGCGGCATGGGCAGCATTGAGAGCGAGCTCAATATCTTCAGCAGTCGAACGTGGAATAGAACAAAATACTTGGCCGTTGATAGGACTGACATTATCAAAGTATTTCCCTAAAACTGGCTCAACCCAATGGCCACCAATAAAATTTCCATAACGAGATTTAAAGTGAACTTTGCTATTTGTTTGATTTGGATTGCTATACAGCATCTTTTTCTCCTGATTTGCAAATGGATTTATTTCTTTTAGTTCTACACCTGTTTCTGGCTTGATGCAAATGAAGAATTGATGACATCAAAACGGCGAACATGTATAAAATCAAAGTATTTACAAATCTCTATCACCAATGATATTTCTGCTCACATTTTCACGCATCGTAAATTTTCGTCGATAAATTAGCAGCCTTTAGCAACCATCCATTTCTCATCACTATAGATCAATCGTCACCACCGAAAGTAGATAAGTACTCCCTATAAAAAATACGCAACACTATTTTTATAAAGTTGCAGAACCAAAATTCTTAGTAAACTTTTGTAACTAAATAGAATTCATAATTTTTCAAACAAAACAAGCAAAACACACTTAAACAGTCATTAGATGAATCATTACCTGCCAGAATTAAACGGTAAAGTTGAAGCCCTAGAATTTAAATTAAATGACCGAAATACTCAGAAGTAATTAAAGTTTTGTGTCTAAAAGACGAAATATATTTTTGAAAAAATATTCCGTCCCTTAATTTAAATCTGTCTAAGACTATGGCAACCTTAACATTCAGCGCAAAAACAGATATTACTGCCCTCACTAGCGCAGATATTGCGAAACTTACGACAGCTGATTTAGGTCAATTGAACAAGACTCAAGCCGCCTTGCTGACAGCAGATCAATTATCGGGTTTTAGTGCTACAACGCTACCTGCCATAACCGGTGTACTTAAATACATTACAGCTACCGAATTAAGTGGTATTAGTTTAAAAGCGATTAACGGATTGCCACTGAAAAGTTTAACGAATGATCAGTTCAAAGCACTATCTATTGAGCAATTAGGTGCATTAACTTCTACGCAAGTTGCCGCGCTTTCCAAAACACAATTAGGCTTACTGGATGGACAAGCCGATGCAGTTGCCGCATTGAATATCGCGAGCGTAAGTGATGCTAATTTAGATGTTTTGGTGAATGATTTATCAGTTGAGCAAATCGCTAAACTCAGCTCTGCTCAGATTTCCGGTTTAAGTCCACTTCAAATTGGCAGTTTGACAGCTGATCAAGCAGCAGCGTTAACAGCTACGCAAGCCCCTTTCTTCAAGTCGCTAGCAAGCATGAGTATTACAGATACAAGTAGCACAGATGAAGCTCTGCAAAATATTGACGCTAAGTTCATTGCCGCACTGCCAGCCAAATTGTTTAGCACTTTATCTACCACGCAACTTGAAGCGTTAAGCGATACGCAAGCCGCTGTTTTGAATTCATCCCAAATTCAATCGCTCACTGCAGACAAGATTGCTCACTTAGGACATTTAGGTGCAAATGTTGCTGTCCTTTCCACTTCTGCTATTGCTGGACTGACTAAAAATAATATCAACGCATTTGATTTCAGACTTCTTTCAGGTGATGGACAGTTTACGGCTCTCACTTCATTACAATTAGGTGCGTTATCAAATGGACAAGTTGAAACTATTACAGCAGATCAAGCCGGTTCACTTACTTCAACGCAACTCAGCGCCATTAGCTCAACACAAGTAGTTCATCTAAGTAACGATGCGATTGCCGCTTTGCAGCCTAAAGTCATTAGTTCCTTAAGCCCCAAAGCAATTAGCGTGTTAGGCACGGGATCAACACTGTTAGGTGAAGTATCAGCATTAACATCCGATCAAACGCCTTACTTAACCTCCGCACAGATTAAAGCCTTAAGCGCTAATCAACTCGCCAAATTCACAGCAGATGAAATTAGCGTGCTCTCGCCTGCAGCACTGGCAGCGATACCAAGTAATGTCGTCAGCTCCATTGCACCTGACGTGTTTAGTAATTTAGCGACTGCGCAAGTTGCCGCGCTTACTCCTGCGCAATTTACGAATTTATCTGCTGGATCCAATGGACAACTCGCCCATTTAACAGCCGATCAAGCCGTTGTAATTACGTCTACTCAGATTAAAGGCTTAAACGGAGCAAGCATTTCTGCATTAACACCCGATACGCTACTCGCACTTAAACCCGCTACATTAGCTGCGATTAGTTCTACTGCTATTGGATCAATTTCAGCGGCGACGTTTTCATCTTTAACTTCTATGCAAATAGCAGCATTAACTCCTGCCCAATTTGGTGAACTCAATCATACAGCTAATTCAGGTCAATTAGCGCAAATGGGATCCGATCAAGCTGTTGGTATTACTTCAGCGCAAATCAAAAAACTGGATGCAAATGATATTGCGGCACTCACTTCTGAAACCGTTGCAGCACTTTCACCTGCAACACTCGCTGCTGTTGAACCGTCCACTTTTTCACAACTCAGTGCAGAAGCGTTTGGCTTGCTAACATCAAAACAAATTGCTGCGCTCACACCTGCACAATGTAATCAATTCACTAATGGACAAATTATCAAATTCAGTGCCGATCAAGCAGCAGGCTTAACGACAGCGCAATTTGCCAAAATCCAACCCAATATTCTTGCAGCAATTCCTAGTGATGCTTTTGCTGCATTAATGCCAAGCATATTTCAAAGTTTAGACTTTACGAATTTTACAGCTACTCAAGTAGCATATCTTTCAGCGGAACAAGGCGAAGCCATCACTTCAAAACAAATAAATGCATTAGATGCATCTGACTTTGCTGGACTAAGTGCCGATACGCTTGCTACTATCAAACCTGAAAGTTTAAAAGGGCTAAAAGGAGGGTTAGTTGGGTCAAGCAACACTGAAACAGCTGCCATTAATGGGCTATCTGTTGACGCGTTATCTGCTATTACGACAGTTCAACTCGCTGCTTTATCTACTGCACAGCTAGAAAGTCTGCAAGCAAACAAAATACAATATTTGAGCGATAACGCACTAGCTTGGTTTAGCAGCAAAGGCTACACAACAATCACTAACTCGGGTCAAACGTCTGGCATTCGAACAGGTACTACCGCTAACAGTTCAGATAACGCTAGTGTCATTACAGCCGGTAAAAAAGCTGTAAACATAAATGGCAGCAGTCATGCTGATACGATTGTTGGCAGCCCTTCTAATGATACAATTGCGGGCGGGGGTGGTAATGACAGCATTGATGCAGGTGCAGGCAATGATACGATTGTCTTTTCTGTTGCAAATGACTCTATTGACGGAAGTGACGGTAAAGACACGTTAAAGATAGTCGGTGATGCAACGCTTGGATCTGATGATAACTTGATTAATGTTGAAACAATTAACATTACTGCTTCAGCGAATGTGTCACTCGCAAGACAAAGTGAAGATTTAATAATTACTGCGACTGACAGTTCAGCGCATACCATTGTTGCAGGCTTAGGTAATGACACAATTACAGGTGGCAGTGGTGCAGATACGTTTACTTTTAATACAACCGCGTCAGTTATTGATAGCAGCCTAGATGTGATAACTAATTATGTGTCTGGATCCGATAAAATCATATTTGGTTCTACACTTACAGCAACCCCTGATAATAATGTTACTGCTGCTGTAGGCACTCCAAACATCTCTAATGGTATAGCTTCGTTTGCTTTAAAAGATAATACGTTAAGTGCAAAGTTAGCTAGTTTACAAAATTATGAAATAACAAACTCGTCAACAGTCAACACAGCTGTTGCCTTTGTAGATGGTGCTAATAGCTATATATTTTATAATGGATCTAATTGCTCATCTACGTCAGATGATCAACTTGTTAAGCTGTTAGGAGTCAAAGCAGGTAGTTTGACAATAACATCAAATGCTGTGGTCGATGTTACAACAGATACAACACCACCCGCTGCGCCAACCTTCACACTAGCGCTTGATTCAAATAACAGTGACAACATAACAAAAAATGGCAAAATCAACGTTTCAGGACTCGAAGCTGGCTCACATTGGCAATACAGCCTTAATGGTGGAACTACTTGGCGAACAGGCTCAGGAAGCAGTTTCATTATGCCTATTGGAACTTATGCGACCAATTCAATTTGGGTAAAACAAGCTGATGGGAATGGCAACTGGTCTACACCAACAAAGAATACGACTGCAGGAATTACCGTTGATTCTAATGAAACGCCTGCTCCAATAGTTTATTTAACCACTGACGTAACACAACTAGATAGTGTTACTGCGTTACTTAAGTATAACGGCACCGTTCAAAATAATGTTAATTACCAAAACTATGAGTCTATTCAATGGCGAGCTCGTTCAAGCTCTCCTGACCTTGCAACAGACTTAACACTCGGCAGTACCGCTTCAACTCAAGTTAATTTACAAGGGGCACTGAATGAAAATACGAAATCACAAGTTTGGTACAAAATTAATTTAACTGCGGATAGCTCCTTAAAAATTCTCGATTCAAGTGCAGATTATGATGTCGTTAAAGTGGCAGTATTTGATAGTGCTATTACAGGAAAAAGTTTTACCAATAGTTTATACGAACCTCATAGTCAATTAAGTAGTTATAGCACTTTACCAGCAGGAACTTACTTTGTAAGAATTGACAAAGGTGAAGCACAAGCAAGCGATAGTCGACTTTCTCAAGCCATCAATTTTGATGTTAAAATCACTACCAATACTAACGACGATTTTATTGTCCCTGAACTTATTTTCAATTCCACGAATTCGACAATGGATGCAACTATACCCACAACTGGCAAGATTTTTTATAAATTCAATTTAGATGCTCAGACTAGCTTCACAATTGACACAGCTAATTTTGCGACTAATTATGACATTAACATAATACAGCCTTCGGGAAATAGCTATACAGGGCAAAGTTATTCTTCTTATGGAAACACCCCAAATCAACATATATATACATTGCCTACAGGCAGCTATTATTTGATGGTTGCGGCAAAAGATGGCCACCCTGTTACACAATCCACAGTGTTAAATATTCCTATTTTAGGTACACCTACCTTTAATACAACATTCTCAGATAATGCGACATCAACACTCAAAGCTGATTTGACAACAGCAAAGCCAGCATTAACCAACAATAATGATGGCGATTTAGTAATGACCTATACATTTGATGTCAGTCCAAGTATTTCAAACGGAGAAACAGTTACTGAATTAACCGCCAACCAAAAGACAATGAATCGTCTGGCGTTACAAGCTATTAGCGATGTTACCAAAATCAAATTCGTAGAAGTAACTCATTTAACTGCAAGCAAAACTAATTTGGTGTTTGGTAACGTTCCAGATTTAGGCAGTTCTGCAGCCCAAGCTGTGACCACTAATTCTCAATCAGGGAGCGAAATTGGTAAAGCAACAATTGAATTCAGTCTAGCCGCTGCAACCAATCTAAACGGTACAAATGTTGGTCAATATGGATACACCACGGCATTGCATGAAATATCACATGCACTGGGTATAAAACATCCTCGCAGTTATGGAGCAGGCGGTGCCTCTTCAACGGAGCCGTTTTTACTCGAGACTAAAGACTCAAACCAATACTCATTAATGTCTTATAACAAGCATCCCTATACCGATAATAGCATTCAGTTTTACAGTAATAGTGCTGCCGTTTCACCAAAAACATTATTGCTTTAAGATGTAGGTGCACTTCAGAATCTTTATGGAGCGAACACAACCTATCACAATGGTAATGATACCTATAGCTGGGATACTGATACTGATCCATTTATGACGATTTGGGATGGTAATGGAAC
>CAINHP010000149.1 GCA_903848905.1 uncultured Pseudomonadota bacterium | reverse complement strand
GCGGCACAAAATTACAATGATGCCGTTGCGCAAGATTTGGCAAACCTAAAAGCGAATGCCGCTACAGTAACACCAGGAAATTCACTGCCAACCAACCCAGTGGTAGTTGATTTTGGAAACATTGATATGACAGCTATCAATCCTGATTTAGTTGCTAAGCCAATGACCATTAGCATCAGTCTTGCTGGCACCACGCAACATGCGTCACAGTTTGCGGTAAATCATTTAGAACAAAACGGCTTGCCAACTGGCACACTATCTTCAGTAGACGTTGATACAAGCGGTGTTGTATTTGCAAAATATACGAATGGCTACACAAAACCTCTCGGCCAAGTTGCTTTAGCTAATTTCAGCAACAAACAGGCATTAGAAATAATGAGTGGAAACGTTTGGGAACAATCACCAGACACTGGCGCAGTTAATTTTGGTAAAGCGGGTATTAGTGGTTTTGGTGCTGTTCGCTCATCATCACTTGAAACATCGAATGTCGACTTATCACAAGAATTGGTAAAACTGATTATTGCGCAGCAAGCATATCAAGCCAACTCACAAGCGATCAGCATTCAAAAAACATTAACTGAAAGCGTTCTACGTATTTAGTATTTTTCACCTTAGAGTAGCAGCGTTTAATTAGGAGCATTTTATGGATCGTAGTCTTTATATTGCCATGAGTGGAGCCACGCAGACGCTGCTGGCTCAAACGGCAAACGCCAATAACTTGGCAAACACTCAAACCACAGGGTTTAAATCGGATCTGCAACAATTCCGCAGTATGCCTGTTTACGGTGACGGTTATCCGACACGCGTTTTCGCGCAAACTGAAAAACCCGCCACAGATTTCACCACAGGCCCTATTCAAGCAACGGGGAATGATCTCGATATCGCCATTAACGGCCAAGGCTTTTTTGCTGTGAAAGACAGTAAAGGCAAAGAAGCTTACACCCGCGCTGGCGACTTAAAAATGACACCTGATGGTCAACTACAAACAAGTTCTGGACTTGTCGTAATGGGTCAAAATGGCGCAATTAAAATTCCACCTGCTGAGCAACTAACGATTGGCAGTAACGGAAGTATTAGTATTGTCCCCTTTGGCGCTGAAAATGCAGCCTCTATGGTCACCGTTGATAAAATTAAATTAATCAAACCCGATTTGAAAAATATCGAGAAAGGCAATGACGGATTAATTTATATCAAAGACGGAAGTGTGCCTGCAGATAATGCGTCAGTTCAAGTTGTACAAGGTTCGATCGAAGGAAGTAACGTAAGCGCCGTTGGTGCGATGGTGGATATGATTGAGTTAGCACGTAACTTTGAAATGCAAACCAACATCATGAAGAACGCCAAAGAAAATGCAGCTGCTAGCGCCAAATTATTGCAAATGTAATTGGCATAAAATCTGCTTTTATCTAAACACACAACAACGATTACTTTAGGGGAAAATCATGACAGAACGTGCATTATGGGTTGCAAAAACAGGCTTAGATGCCCAGCAAACCCGAATGGCAGTTATTTCAAACAACTTGGCAAACGTTAACACGACTGGCTTTAAGAAAGATCGTGCTGTTTTTCAAGATTTGATGTATCAAAATATGCGTCAAGTCGGTGCGCAAACGTCACAAACAAGTCAGCTACCAACTGGTATGCAATTAGGTACAGGTGTCAAAACCATGGCAACTGAAAAATTGCACACACAAGGTAACGTAGAGCAAACCGGCAACCAAATGGATATTGCTGTCAATGGTCGTGGTTTCTTGCAAGTCAGTATGCCTGACGGCTCGACAACCTACACTCGTGATGGTCAATTAAAATTGGATTTAAACGGTCAGATTGTGAATGCGAATGGTTTACCGCTCACTCCAACCATGACTATTCCTCAAGATGCGCTGAGTATTACGATTGGTACGGATGGTACGGTTTCTATTTTGCAACCAAACAACCCTACCCCATCAAACGTGGGACAGATTCAAACAGCTAACTTTATCAATCTTGCTGGTCTTGAGCCTATTGGTGAAAACTTGTACCGTGAATCGGGCGCAAGTGGTCCACCAATTGTGGGCACACCTGGTCAAGGTGAGTTTGGTGCAATTGTACAAAATTCGCTTGAAACATCAAACGTGAACGTGGTTGAAGAATTGGTGGGTATGATTGAAACCCAACGCGCTTATGAAATGAACTCAAAAGCGATCTCAACGACGGATCAAATGCTATCTTACGCCACACAAAATCTTTAAAAAGTGACTAAAATGATGACACGTAAACTGAGTTTTATTGTGATTATTCCGCTAATTTTAGCGGCATGTAACACACCTTTACCAAAACGTGAGCCGTCATTCTCACCAGTTGCTCCAGCTGATTTACGCCCCCCTGCTCAAAGCTCTGGGGGGATTTATCTTGCCGGTTATGATAATCGTTTATTTGATGATCATACTGCAAGACGTGTTGGCGATGTAATAACCGTTACACTAAACGAAAGCACAAAATCTAAAAAAGCGGCCAATAATCAAGACTCTAAAAAAGAGGACGATAGCATAGGGCTAAAAGGAACATTACCTAGTTTCTTTGGTTTAGGTGCGTTATTGCTTGGAAGCGATATGCAGACTGCTTTTAAATCAAGTAAAAGCTTTAATGGCTCAGGGAAAATTGATCAAAGCAATGCGTTGAGCGGTCTAATTTCAGTTACAGTGATTGAATTACTCCCTAATGGCAATATGAAGATTCGAGGCGAAAAACGTGTCACCTTAAATCAAGGCGATGAGTTCATCCGGCTTTCTGGTATTGTTCGTCCAGCAGATATTCCACCGTCAAATATTATTGATTCAAGCAGAATTGCCGACGCAACCTTTATGTACACGGGTAACGGCTCTATGGACGATGCAAATACACATGGCTGGATGTCACGTGCACTCAATAGTCCTTGGTTTCCATTTTAATACATGAGCAACAACATGAATCAGCGACAACACTCTTTGCTTTTGATGCTAATGCTAATGGTTTTTTCAACCAATGCACTTTCTGAGCGCATAAAAGACATTGCCTCTATTGAAGGTATTCGACCTAATCAACTGGTGGGTTATGGTTTGGTTGTAGGTCTTGATAAATCCGGTGATAGTAGTACGAGTTCGCCAACATCAAAACAAAGCTTAAGTAATATGCTCAGACGATATGGTATTCAGTTATCTGAAGCTGATTATAAACAATTAAAAGCGAAAAACATTGCAACAGTGGCCGTTCAAGCTGAATTACCCGCTTTTGCAAAACCCGGTATGGCTATTGATGTTACCGTTGCCTCTATTGGTGACGCGAAAAGTTTACGCGGTGGCGCACTTCTTATGACACCTCTTAAAGGTGCCGATGGTGAGGTCTATGCGATTGCACAAGGTAATTTAGTCGTCGGCGGTTTAGCGGCTACTGGTAAAGATGGATCAAACATTACGATCAATAACCCAAGTGCTGGACGTATTTCCAATGGCGCGTTAGTTGAACGTTCCGTACCAACTCCTTTTTCTGATAGCGATTCACTCGTTTTTAATTTAAATCGCTCTGATTTCACTACAGCGACTCGCATGGCGGAGTCTATCAATAAATTACTTGGCACAAACACCGCAAGAGCCATTGATGCTACCTCTGTGCGGGTAAATTCGCCAAGCGACTTAGGTCAAAAAGTGTCTTTTGCTTCGGTAGTTGAAAATCTCAATGTCGATATGGATGAAGCACCTGCCCGTGTCATTGTTAATTCACGAACAGGGACCGTTGTTATTAGTAATAAAGTGCGTGTATCTCCAGCGGCCGTATCACATGGTAATCTCGTTGTTACCATTGATGAAAATATCAATGTGAGTCAGCCTAACGCGCTATCCAATGGACAAACTGCAGCAACACCTAATTCAAACGTCAGTGCAAAAGAAGAAAAGAACCGTATGTTTGCCTTTAAAGGCGGTGTATCACTTGATGACCTCGTTAATGCAGTCAATCAAGTCGGCGCGGCTCCAAGCGATTTAGTGGCTATTTTAGAAGCCTTGAAAACCGCTGGCGCCCTACACGCAGAATTAATTATTATTTAAATCATTATTTTAAAGTGATGAGATAAGGCTATGTTAAATAACACGTCAACGCTAAACGCAAGTGCACAATCAAATGCTTACGATTTTAGCGAATTTACCAAGCTCAAAAAAGAGTCCAAAGATCACTCACCTGAAGCGTTGAAGCAAGTTGCTAAACAATTTGAAGCGTTATTTTTAAATAATATTTTAAAAAGCATGCGCTCAGCTAAACTCGCTGAAGGCGCTTTTGAGAGCGATCAAAGCGATTCTTATAATCAAATGTACGATCAACAATTATCCGTGCATTTAGCAGGTAAACCGGGCGTGGGACTCGCAGATTTAATTGTCAAACAGCTAACACCAAAACAAGCAAATCCAAATCCACAAAGCCTAGAAGCCTATTTAAACAACCCTGTGACGTCTGTAAAAATGCCCAATGGATTCTTGTTTAATAACAGTGAATTCGATGGCAATGACGAAATGACATTTAAGAATAGACACGGCGTGCCGATAAGTTCCGCAGTTGACTTTGTTAAACAACTTCAACCCTTTGCGCAGCAAGCGGCAAAATCATTAGGCATTGATCCTAACGCCCTACTAGCGCAAGCTGCATTAGAAAGCGGCTGGGGTAATTCGGTGATTAAAAATGCTGATGGAACAAGTAGTTATAACTTGTTTAACATTAAAGCCGATCGCTCATGGCGAGGAAAACAATCTCAGGTGTCTACACTTGAATTTGACCAAGGCATTGCAAGAAGAGTGAGTTCAGGCTTTAGAGCCTACAACTCATTCCAAGAAAGCTTTAACGATTATGTCAACTTTATTCGAGATAATCCACGTTACGAAAATGCATTAACAAAAGTGAATAATGCAGGCCAGTATATGCGTGAATTGCAACGAGCCGGTTATGCAACCGATCCAAGTTACGCGGACAAAGTAATGCATATATACCAAAGCAATGCTTTGAATTTATTTGCCGAAAACCCAGCGCTAGCGGTGAAGTAAACATCGCTTAATTATCAAACACTTTAAAATAGGTTATTCCCATGTCCAGTGGAATTTTAGGTACAGCGTTAACAGGTTTGATGGCCTTCCAACGGTCAATGCAAACAACAAGCAACAACGTTGCTAACGTAAATACAGACGGTTACAGCCGCCAAGATACCAACTTAACAACGAATCCATCTTCCTATAGTGCAGGAAACTTTGTTGGCAATGGCGTTGACGTCACAAGCATTACACGTAATTACGACCAATTTATTAATAGCAATATTCGCTCGTCTGCGTCTTCGCTAGGTGATGCAAATGCATTTCAAGCAATGACAGCACAAGTAGATAACCTGTTAGCCAATCCAGAATCGGGCATGTCTAATGCGATTAAATCATTTTTCAATTCTGTCAATGGCGTATCGAGTGATCCCACCTCAATTCCTGCACGTCAAGTGATGGTGAGTGAGGCAAAAACATTATCTACACAGTTCAATATTGTTTCATCACGTTTAGATACATTTCGTGCACAAAACAACGCAAAAATGCAGGAATCTGTCGATAAAATCAATAGTTTCACACAAAACATTGCTGATTTGAACGTTAAAATTGCTACTTTAACCAGTGGTGGCGGCACACAAGCACCTAACGAATTACTTGATCAACGTGATTCGCTTCTTGCTCAATTAGCAGAACATATCGATGTTGCAACTCTGGCTCGTCCAGATGGATCAATTGATGTTTTTATCGGCCAAGGTCAAGCATTGATCTCAGGTGATGCACGCTCAAAATTAGAATTGACGAACTCAACTACCGACATCATGCAAAAAACTGTTTTAATGAATGGTTATGATGTCAGCAGTCAATTTTCAAGTGGAGCACTTGCCGGATCAATTAAGTTCCGTGATCAAGTACTAGATCCAGCGCAACAGCAACTCGGTCTCATTGCAGCGGGTATCGGTCAAGCATTCAATGATACTCATACACAAGGGATTGATTTAAACGGTGATAGAGGCAAAGCGATGTTTACCTTTGAGCCAGAACAAATTCCTGTATTTTCAAGTATAGGTAATGCAGGTGGTTACATTAAAGCCACTTTTGATCCTGCGACACTCAATCAAATGCAAGCCAGTGATTACCGTTTAGATTATGCTGCTGGCTCTTATACCCTCACAAGATTAAATGATAATACCAAAGTAATGCTACCTACAGGTGGTCTGCCAACTACCGTTGATGGGATAAATATTACTCAAGTTGCCCCACCCGCTGGCACATCAAGCTTCATTATTCGACCAACGTACTTAGCAGCAAGAAATATCAATGCGGTCATTACGGATCCTAGAGCCATTGCTGCAGCAACAACTAGTGGCGATGTAGGTGATAACACTAACGCACTTGCGCTGGCTGGTTTAGAAAATCAAGGGATATTGTTTGGTGGTAATACACTGGCACAGACGTATCAAACACTCGTAGCAAAAGTTGGCTCATCCGCGAATGCTGCAAATGTGAGTTTATCTGCGCAGAAAGCACTCAATAATCAAGCCATCGAAGCGCGAGCGAGTTTTGCAGGGGTTAACCTTGACGAAGAAGCAGCGAATTTAATTAAATTTCAAAATGCGTATCAAGCGTCATCACAAGTTATCGCGATTTCGCGTTCACTTTTTGACAGCTTACTCGGCGCAATTAGATAAATTTAGGAGACTAACATGCGTATTTCAACCGCCTATCCGCAACAATTTAATATTAACTCGATGGCCAACCAGCAAGCGCAATTAACCAATACGCAAGCAAAAATTTCATCGGGTCAAAAATATTTAACGCCATCTGAAAATCCTTCTGCGGCTGCTTATTCGCTTGGATTTAAAGAATCGATTGCACTGACCACACAGTATCAAGAAAATATCGCAGCGGCAAATCAGCGCCTTGGTCTTGAAGAAACAGCACTGACAAACGCAACAGACACCATTCAACGCTTGCAAGAACTGGGTTTGCAAGGGGTAAGTGATTCTGGCAATTCAACGATATCACGTGATGCGATAGCTTCAGAGTTTGATCAGCTAAGCGAACATCTTTTAAGCTTAGCTAACACACGTAACGCAAACGGTGAATATATCTTTGCAGGCACAAAATCAACAACAATGCCCTATAGCAAAGTAGTTGCAGATCCTAACGCACCTGCAACTGACACGCCTAACCCTTCTTTTGCTTACGCTGGCTCATCAATGCAACGTGCCATTCAAGTTGGCGTATCTCGTACCATTACCGATGGTGATGCAGGCCCTGCTGTTTTTGGTTCAACGCAAGACGGTACATCCGTTTTTGACGCTATTAAAAGATTCACCGCTGAATTAAAAGCAGATAAGCCAACATTAGAAACACTCAAACAAATTGATGATGCGTTGGTGCGCGTGACAACAGTACACGCAAGCATTGGTGCACGTCAAAATGCACTTGATCGTCAAAAAGCAACAAATGATGATTTCATCATCAATACTAAAACAGCACTTTCAAATGTTGCTGATTTAGATATGGCCGATGCCATTACTAAACTCAATTCTCAACAAACTTCTCTTCAAGCGGCTCAACAGTCGTTTGCTAAAGTTCAAGGAATGAGTTTATTTAAGTATTTATAACAATCAGTTGGTTAAACATAGTCTGCTGTTTAATTTGCATAAAGACATCTCTATCGTCATTGCGCAACAAAATAGCAGTAATGCTTAACAAGGTAATCAAAGATACTGTAATATTTACACAGCATTTTTAATTACTCAGGAGAAAATAATGGTAAGCATTCTTGCGGTTGATGATTCAGCTTCAATGAGAAAAATGGTGTCATTTACATTAAAAACAGCTGGTTACGAAGTTCAAGAAGCTGAAGATGGTGTAGAGGCTCTCGAAAAAGCTATGGCACATACGTTTGATTGCATCGTAACTGATGTGAATATGCCAAACAAAGATGGCATTACGTTAATACGTGATCTTCGGCAATTATCGCAGTATAAATATGTGCCAATGCTACTTTTAACGACAGAATCTAGCGTTGAAAAAAAGCAGGAAGGTAGAGCTGCTGGGGCTACAGGTTGGATGGTTAAACCATTTAATCCCGATCAACTTTTGAAAACGCTGTTAAAAGTGTTAGATTAGAAGACTCAAATACCCTAAGCAGTTTAATTTACTTAACCATAAGGAAAAGACCATGTCCGTTGATATGACACAGTTTCACGCTGAACTTTTTGAAGAATGTCTTGGCTATTTAGACGCAATGAAAACGGATTTAGAAAGTATTGATTTAAATGCTTTTGATGAAGAGAAAATGGCAACAATTAAACGCGGCGCCCATACCATTAAAGGGGATTGCGCTATGTTTGAATTTACGACCGTATCAGATTACGCAAAAATAATGGAAGTTTTATTAGGTCAAATGCTTGATAAACTCAAAGAAACAAATACTGCAAATATTGAAGCGATGCTTGAATCTGTTGCCTATGTTCGTACCATGATTACGACATTGCAAGATAAAGGAACACTTGATGACGCTGCTGCCGCTGCACATGGCGCAAGATTGCAAGAAATCATCGTATAACCCTTCAATTATTTGCACATTCGAATAATAAAGAATGTAACAAAACAGGTTAAAACGCTTAAGATAAACCTATCTTAAGCGTACAAGTTCTTAATTCAACACTGTCTTAAGCACAGTGTCAACTTTAGCCATGGTTGATTTTCAACCTTAACTAGTACAATTTAGGCACACACAACAGGTAAAATTATGTCTATCGATATGTCACAATTTCATCAGGTCTTCTTTGAAGAATGTTTCGAAGGCTTAGAAGCGATGGAATCGGGGTTATTGTCGCTAGATATTGGTGACATTGACCCTGAGGCTATCAATACCATTTTCAGAGCAGCCCATTCTATTAAGGGCGGAAGCGGTACGTTTGGGTTTACAGTCGTGGCAGAATACACGCACATCATGGAAACGCTACTTGATGAAATGCGTGATGGTCGACGTCAAGTCACAAAACAAGCCGTTGATGTACTTTTAGGTTCAGTTGATTGCTTGCGTGAAATGCTAACATCCATTCAAAATGAAGAAGATGTTAACGCAGAAAGTGTCGCTGAGCATCAATCTGCTTTAGAAACAGAGTTAAATGGCGAAAGTAGCGTTAATGAAAAGCCAAATGTAGCTGCAACTCCTGCAACAAACAAAGCACCCTCACCTGTTCAATCACAAGATGAAGAAGACGAGGAACCTGAAATTGAAGAAGAACAAGGCTGGAAAATATCTTTCTGCCCTTATCTCAATTTACTTAAAACGGGAAATGATCCTGTTCGCTTATTTCGCGAACTCAGCGCACTGGGTCAATTGACCACCAATGTAAACATTCAAGATGTGCCGAATTTCAATGAACTCGACCCCGAAGAATGTAATATTTCATGGGATTTGGTATTGGTGAGCGATGCATCGGAAAGTACGGTGCGTGAAATTTTTAGCTGGGTTGAAGAAGATTGTGAACTCGAACTTTCTCCCTTAGCCAAACCCAAAAAGAAAAAGAAACCTAAAGCCGCAACGCCAGTATCTACTCCGACAACAGCTGTCGTCGAAACAAAAGAAGTGATTGCGCCTGTTATAGCGCCACCACCTACAACGGTTGTCAAAAAAGCATCATCAGAATCTGATTCAGCAAAAAATGCTCCTAAAGCATCCAGCTCTATTCGCGTTGATACGGACAAAATCGACACACTTATCAATATGGTGGGTGAAGTAGTTATTACTCAATCCATGCTAGGGCTTATTGGTGAAAATTTCACTATGGATAAAGTCGGGCAACTCAAACGCGGCTTAGCGCAACTTGAGCGCCATACACGCGATTTGCAACAAAGCGTCATGAATATCCGAATGCTGCCCATTAGCTTTGTATTTAGTCGTTTTCCGCGACTAGTGCACGATATCAGCACAAAATTAAATAAAAAAATCACCCTCAAACTGGTCGGTGAAAATACCGAAGTGGATAAAGCAGTCGTTGAATTAATTAACGATCCACTCGTACATTTGATTCGCAACAGTTTAGATCATGGTATTGAAATGCCAGCTGAACGGATTGCTGCGGGCAAACCTGAAACAGGCACCATCGAGCTTAAGGCCTATCATCGTGGTGGACATATTGTCATTGAAATTATCGATGATGGTCGCGGTATGGACAAATCTAAACTACTCGCTAAAGCTATTGAGAAAGGATTAGTTGAAGAATCCGCGATATTGACCGATAAACAGATACTCGAATTGATTTTCATGCCTGGTTTTTCTACTGCTGAGCAATTAAGTGATATTTCAGGACGCGGTGTTGGAATGGACGTAGTTCGTCGAAATATTCAATCACTCGGTGGCAATATCGATATTATTTCAGAATTAGGAAAAGGCTCAACCATTGCCATTCATTTGCCTTTAACACTGGCGATTTTAGATGGGCAATCCGTAGCAGTGGGTGATGAAACGTATATTGTGCCTTTAGTATCGATTATTGAATCGATCAATATTACTGAAAAAATGCTCAATAAAGTGGCGGGTAAAGGCGAAACCTTTAAATTACGAAATGAATATTTACCCATTATTCGAATGCGTGAGATATTCAACGTCAAAACTGGCGCTGCAACCAAACCTAATGAAGGTGTGATTGTCGTGGTTGAAGGACAAGGCGCATTGTGTGGTTTCTTAGTCGATGAATTACTCGGGCAACAACAAGTGGTAATTAAATCACTCGAAGCCAATTATCGACGAGTGGAAGGCGTGTCTGGCGCCACTATTTTAGGAGACGGGTCCGTGGCGTTAATTCTTGACGTACCAGGTTTAGTCCGGTTATCGGTTTGCTAATTTTCCTAAAACTCAATTTATAAGAACAATCGTTATGTCAGAAAAAAACGAAAACGAAATAGACGCGCTTGAAGAAGATAACAGCGCGAAAAAAAATTCAGATACATCAACTATCATTCAGTATTTGAGTTTTGTTTTAGGTAAAGAAGAATATGGTGTGGATATTTTACGTGTACAAGAAATCCGCAGCTGGGAACCTGTTTCACGCGTCCCAAATGTTCCTTTTTATGAAAAAGGCGTGGTGAATTTGCGAGGAGCAATTGTTCCCATTATTGATTTACGCGAACGATTTAGCTTAAGTAAACCCGAATATACCCCTCTTACGGTAGTGGTAGTGCTTCAGACGGGTAGTGGAAGTCATACACGTATTATGGGCGTTGTGGTTGATTCTGTTTCTGATGTGATTAGCATTGAACGAACCGATATTCAAAGTGCCCCTGATTTTGGCACAAAAGTCAGCAACGAATTCATTAACGGTTTAGTATCGGTAAATGAGCGCATGGTAATGCTACTTGATGTAGATAAATTATTACTATTGGAAACATTAGAACAAAACGACTACTAATTTTTTAATATACACATTTTTACTGGACGATGTCACAATGAAAATCAACATGCCAATCACGAATAATGAAGTCGTGATGAAACCCAATACCATTCTTGTGACTCGCACAGATTTAAAAGGCATTATCACGTTTGCTAATGATGCATTTGTGGAAATTAGTGGTTTTTCACGTGAAGAATTAGTGGGATCAAGTCACAACATTGTTCGTCATCCTGAAATGCCTGCCGCTGCCTTTGAAGACATGTGGCGTACGTTAAAACAAAATCGCCCTTGGCAAGGCATGGTAAAAAACCGTACAAAAACGGGTGATTATTATTGGGTCAACGCGAATGCTATGCCCCTATTTGAAAATAATGCCGTTAAAGGGTATTTATCCGTTCGACTCACACCGAGTCGCGCTGAAATTGACGCTGCAAATCAGCTATATCGAAAAATCAATGCAAAAGAAGCTACGCTCCATCCAACTGGATTAGCTGCCGTTCATAAACGTTTATCCGAAATCTCACTCGGAAAGAAAATAGCTATTTCAGCTGCATTGCTTGTCATTCCAAATGCCCTATTATTTCGTGAGCTAGTCACAACAGAAAATTACCCATTGATTGGCACATTTGCGCTGACAACACTCCTTGCTTTTTGGATAATGTCTAGCGCTATTCGCACAACACGCAATTTCTTCTCCTCGGCCGTTCATGAACTCTATCGTTTAAGTGTCAATGAATTTAGCCCGCCTCTTAATTTAACGCGAAATGATCAATTTGGTGATTTATTTCGTGGAATTTACGTTGCTGGTGTCAAACTCGGCGATGATATTGCGCAAGGTAAACAAGAGAATTCAAATTCACTTCGTATTATTCAAGGTTTAAAATACGCTGAGTGTAGCATTTTGATTACCAACGCAAATTCAGAAATTATTTTTGTGAATCAGGCTGCGGAGCAATTATTTTTAAGAGCCCAGCAAAATATTCAAACGATTATTCCTGATTTCAGTGTTCAAAAATTATTAGGTTCACCCATCAGTATTTTTCATAACATACCTGCGCTGCAGAAAACTGAGCTTGAAAATCTACAACACTCGAAAACAAGTCAATTTGATTTGGCTGGACATACTATGCAATTAGCCGTTAAACCCGTTTTTGAAAAAGACGGTGAACGTATTGGCTATGTAGCAGAATGGCTAGACCGCACCATTGAAGTTAAGGTAGAACGCGAAATTGAGCATTTAGTTAGTGCGATTAAAGAAGGAGACTTATCTAAACGCATTGATTTAAGTGATAAAAATGGGTTTATGAAATCACTTTCCGTCAACATCAATGATCTAACCGATGTGATTGAAAATGTGTTCAATGATATCAATCATATTATTGGCAAATTAGCAGAAGGTGATTTAACGAACAGCATTCACTCTGAATATCAAGGTGTTTATGCACAATGCAAAGATAATATGAATGATGCTATTTTAAAAATTAGCGAATTTATTCTACAAATCCGTGAAGCTGCCGATTTTGTCAATACGTCGTCACAAGAAATGGCAAGTGGAAATAACAATTTATCCAATCGCGTTGAACAGCAAGCCGCAAGCCTTGAAGAAACAGCAGCCAGTATGCAAGAGCTTTCAAGTACCGTGGTTAGCAACGCAGAAAACACCAAAAATGCGACAGTTGTTGTAAAATCAGCTGCGCAGCTTGCAGAAAAAGGGGGTGAAGTAGTCAAATCTGCTATTTCCGCTATGCAGGCTATTAATGAAAGTAGCAATCGAATTGCGGAAATTATTGGCGTCATTGACGAAATCGCGTTCCAAACAAATTTACTTGCGCTCAATGCGTCCGTTGAGGCGGCCCGTGCTGGTGAACAAGGTCGTGGATTCTCGGTGGTGGCAACAGAAGTACGTAATTTAGCGCAACGCAGTGCTACTGCAGCAAAACAAAGTAATGAATTAATACAAAATAGCGTACAAGAAGTACGTTCAGGTACGGCATTTGTTAATGAAACGGGTGCCGCGTTGATGGAGATTGTGGATAGTATTATTCATGTAGGTACCATTGTTGGACATATTACCGCCGCGAGCAATGAACAATCTGCAGGAATCAACCAAGTCAATCAAGCCGTTTCTCAGATGGACGATATTACGCAGCAGAATGCAGCGTTAGCTGAGCAAGCAGCCGCGGGTAGTATGGCAATGAGTGAACAATCCGCTAAAATGACGCATTTACTCAATTTCTTTAAAGTAAACGGTAAATCGCCCGCTGTTTATTCAGCAAAGGCAACATTGGCAACATCAAAACCAGCGGCGAATAAGCAATCTGTCGCCAAATCAAAAGTCGTGGCAAACGGCAATTTTGAAGACTGGGAAGAATTTTAAGTTTATCCGTGATAAAGCCAAAATAGACAACCCGTAGGAAAAAAACACATGAAAGTCGATGCAGTAAACAGTAAACAAATTGAGCAATTTTTGACTTTTGAACTTGCAAATGAGGTTTACGGTGTAGAAATTTTAAAAGTCCAAGAAATTAGAGGATGGGAACCTGTGCGCGTCATTCCCAACACCCCCTCTTTTATCAAAGGCGTTTTAAATTTACGCGGCTCCGTCATTCCTATTGTGGATCTACGCGAACGTTTTTCACTTGAGCACAGCGAATATACACAAAAAACAGTTGTTATTGTCCTGTGTATCAAACATCGTCGTCATGAATCATTTGTGATGGGCATTGTGGCTGATGCAGTATCGGACGTACTGGATATTAAAGTCGATGACATTAAAAAAGCACCCAATTTTGGAACACAACTCGACACACGCTATATGCGCGGTATGCACGTTTATAAACAAAACATGATTATGTTACTTGATGTCGACAAACTACTTAACCCTGACGAAGTGGACGATATTGAAGCCATTTCTGATATTGGAAGTTTTGAGTAATGCCACGCATCATTGCCATCATCAATCAAAAAGGGGGTGTGGGTAAAACAACCACGTCGACCAATTTATGCCATGCGCTTGCTGAAATGGGCAAGAAAGTGACGATTGTCGATTTTGACCCACAAGGACATTTAGGCATTTCTTTTGGCGTGACGTCACGTGATGTAACAGGCGTTGATTTAGCCCTCATTAAACAAAAAAATATTGAAGAGCAAATTATTCCTGTGCGCGACAATTTACAACTCATTCCCGCTGGCTCAAAACTCAAAGATATCGAGCAAATGGCAGGTGCTGGGACTCCGCGTGGCGTTCTTCTTCGCGATGCACTCAGAGGTCAACTCGCTGACCAAGATTTTGTTTTTATTGACTGCCCGCCCTCATCGGGTTTACTTGTTGCCAATGCGTTAATTGCCACGTCAGAAATTTTAATTCCGATGACCAGTGATTTTCTGGCATTGCAAGGGCTTTCGCATTTGATGAATACGGTCAAACGCTTTGAAGGTGCGCTAAAAAAACAGTATAAAATTTCGGTTGTCATTTCGCGTTATGTGTCAACACGAAGAATTTCAGATCAAGTACTCGGTATTTTGTTAAATCATTTTCCAAATCAAATACTGGCTACGAAGATTCGTGAAACGGCGTTACTTGCAGAATGCCCAAGTTTTGGACAAACCATTTTTGAATATAGCCCAAAAAGCCGCTCGGCAAGAGATTTTAGAAGCCTTGCACAGGATTTTCTTGAAAATAGAGTGATGAGAGATGACAACAGATAATTTAATTGGTTACGATCCCCTCGCTTGGATGGATGGTGAGCAAATTGGTGAAAAACCAGTAGCGCCCGCTAAACAAGTAAGCGCAGCGAATGAAACTGATAAGGCCCCCATTATTGACTCGGAAGAATTAGTTGATTTCAATGAAAGTGACGATATAGAAACAGAAACAGAAGACGAATTCGAAGAAGAAAACGTCGTCGAAGCGTCCGATGAAGAAACGGCGGATTATTCACTTCCTGATGTTATTGACGAAGCATCTGCACTGGAAATGAGCGACGATAACGACGACGTTGAAATTGACATCATTATTGAAAGTGAAGATGACTGTCAAATTGATATCGACATTCAAACGAATGATGACAACACGATTGATATTTCAATTGACACGCAAGATTCGCCTAGCGACGATGATATCAACATGATTGATATGATTATTCAAGAAGAAACACAAATCGAAATTAATAACATTGATCCTATCGTTAGACTGAATTCAGATGCCACCATTAAAAGTATTGAAGAGCTTTACCAGCAATTCAAACGCGTGTTAGATTTTCACGATATCATTGAAGTTAATGCTGTCGAAGTTACCACGATTGATACGGCCACGTTGCAACTTTTGGTATCACTCAAAAAAGAAGAAAAACGGTTGAATAAAACTATTCATATTCTCTCTCCTTCATCGCGGTTCCTCGAATCAGCACGATTATTGGGATTGAGTAATGTGCTTGAACTTGACGAGGTTTAGCTGCGACAAATTGACAGGAGATTCACAATAAATGGCAATTGTCGAAAAAGAGCGTGAGTTTAAATTTACGGTTGATGATTTTAATATTTTAAGAAAAATATCAAACGAACATTCCGGCATTCAAGCCCCCGATGAGCGTTTTGATATGTTTTATTCTCGACTCTCAAAGCGCGTTCGTAAATTGGGACTGGCAGATTTCAAGGAATATTGTGCGTATTTACAATCTGGCCATGATGATGAATTCACACAATTTATCAATGCCATTACCACGAATCTGACGTCTTTTTTTCGTGAACAACATCATTTTGACTATTTACGAGATAGTGTTGTTCCTGAGTTACTGGTACGAAATAAAAACACAAAACAAATTCGAGTTTGGTCAGCGGGTTGCTCTACAGGTGAAGAACCTTATTCGATAGCTATCACGCTGCTCGATGCAATTCCAAGCGACTGGGACATTAAAATTTTAGCAACCGATTTAGATACCAACGTATTGCAAACCGCTTCTGATGGCATTTATACCCATGACCGTGTAGTTGAATTACCTAATGAAATTTTAAAGCATTGGTTTATGCGAAATAAATCTTCACCCAATCATGTTAAGGTGAAAGCGCCATTGCAAGACATTATTCAATTTAGACAACTCAATTTAATGAACGAATGGGCAATGAAAATCCCTTTTGATGTTATTTTTTGTCGAAATGTGCTTATTTATTTTGATCGTGAAACTAAAACAGCCTTAGCAAAGCGTTATGCTAAAATGCTTACGAGTAAATCTTGGTTGTTTATCGGTCACTCTGAATCGCTCAACCAAATTTGCGGCGAATTCAAATTAGTGTCGACCACCTGTTATCAAAAAAATACATAAAAGAATGGATCAAAGTCAAATTACTAAACCCTCAATTCGCGGGTTTGAACACGTTGCTCGCTATATGGATCACGATCATGGCGTGGTGGCAGCAAAAATTCTACCTGGTGAATACTATGTCACTGCTGAAAATGAAATGATCACAACAGTGCTTGGCTCCTGTATTTCAGCCTGTGTGCGTGACAAAGAAATTGGCCTTGGCGGGATGAATCATTTTATGCTTCCCGATACCAATAAAATGAAAATGCAGCAAGGTAGCAACGCCTTAATTGGCAATGCAAATCGTTACGGTAACTTTGCAATGGAACATTTGATTAACACGATTTTATCCAATGGCGGTAAACGTAAAAATTTAGAAGTCAAAGTCTTTGGTGGTGGAAAAATCATTCCCACATTAAGTGATGTGGGTGAGCGTAATATCGAATTTGTCATGGAATATATTGACCAAGAAGGCTTATTACTCTTATCAAAGGATTTAGGTGATATTTACCCACGAAAAGTCATTTACTTCCCCCAGACGGGAAAAGTGGGAATGAAAAAGATTCAAGACCTCCATCACGATGCGATTGCGCAGCGTGAACGTCAATATTTAACCAATATTAAAGATTTACCTATTGAAGGTGATGTTGAGTTATTTTAACCTCACATAACTGAATCTTAGAGCCAAAAATGAAAAAAATACGTGTTTTGATTATTGACGATTCTCTATTAATTAGAAAGGTACTCACGTCCATACTCAACACAGCGCCCGATATTGAAGTCGTTGGTGCTGCAGAAGATCCGCTTATTGCTCGAGAAATGATTAAGCAATTGGATCCCGATGTCTTAACGCTTGATATTGAAATGCCTCGGATGAATGGTATTACGTTTTTGCGAAATTTAATGCGTTTGCGACCTACGCCCGTCATTATGATTTCCATGTTAACGGAATGCGGCGCAGAAGCAACACTTGAAGCATTAGCTTTAGGTGCAGTCGATTTTGTGGCAAAACCGCGTATGGATACTGAAAATACGCTCAACGATTACGCAAAAGAGATTATTTCAAAAGTGCGTATTGCTGCAAAAACAAATGTGAAAGGCATAGAGCATAGTCCGACGCCAGAAACCGCGCCCATCGTTAAGCAGCTATCGCCAGTCAAAAAAACACCCATTACAGATTTTAAAAAAATTATTACACTTGGCTCCTCAACGGGCGGCACCGAAGCAATTAAAGTCGTCATGAAAAGTATGCCAGAGGACAGTCCGCCGATATTAATTACGCAACATCTTCCCGCTGCGTTCAGTGAATCATTTGTAAAGCATATTGATTTAATTACTGAAATGTCCGCCAGTATTCCTGTTAATGGGCAAATAGTTGAATGGGGAAATATTTACCTAGCACCGGGTGATCGTCACATGGCGGTTGTGCGACAAAAAAATAAGTATGTGATTGAATTGTACGATACAGATCCAGTCAATCACCATAAACCTGCGGTAGATGTGCTTTTTCACTCTGCAGCAAAAGCGGCTGGGAATAATGCGGTATGCGTTTTGCTTACAGGAATGGGAGCTGACGGTGCAGCAGGTATGCAAGCCATGCACGCATTAGGCGCAAAAACGATTGTACAAAATGAAGCGACATGCATAGTCTGGGGAATGCCAGGCGCGGCGTTTAAATTAGGCTGCGCCGATCACGTGCTGCCACTAGACGATATTGCCGCTAAAATTTTGACGTTAATTAAAGGTTTGCGTTAATCAACGCAAAAGTATTACTTGTTATAACCAATTTTTTGCTATTACTTTTCAGGCAGGGCCACTCAAAACATGATGAACAGTCAAACCAAATCACAATTTATTGCTGTCGCCTCCATCACATCGGAATTAAGTGCTGTCATGGTTGTCGCCAAAGAAATTTCACTCGCTGCGGCTAATGCCAAAGCCATTGCATTTCGTGCAGGTGATAAAGCGAAAGGGTTTCAGCCGATTACCGATTTCATCAATGAACTCGCCAAAGAAACCATTGAGCTCGTCACCAAAATTAACGTGTATGCACTACTACTTTATCGTTTAACGGTTGACGAATTCAGACGCACTGCAGCCTATAATCGTTTTGAGCAAGCCTCAAAATTAGCGAACGCGACCGGAGCGCGTTACGCTGACTCTATGGCTGAGCCTACCGCACACGCAAAAAATGTCATGCAAGATTGCCAACGTCAGTTTAAACGTGATGTCACGCAATTACTTGGACAGCTGGAAGCGGTTATGCACCACGCGCGAGCAGCTCGTGTCATTGCGGCTAACTCGCGAATTGAAGCCTCACAAGCGGGTGAATATTTACAAAGTCTGCAAGCCGTTGCTGAAAGCGTGGACAAAGCGGCTCACACGATTCACGACAATGTGCAACGTTGCCGAATTGCACTCTCTATTTACCGTAACAGTTAATTGGCTATAAAGGAGCCTTAGCGCATGAAAATGACCAAAATTTACGAAGGCGCGCACCAATGGGTAATGTTTGGGCGCGACGAAAATAAACCCGATAATATTATCGACAGTAATCAGTACATTGTCCGCACAGCCAATAAATGTTTATTGCTCGAACCTGGTGGTACAGAATTATTTGCACCCATGATGGCAGCGGTACTTCACCACGCGCCCGTTGAGCAAATCACCGATTTATTTGCCTCACATCAAGACCCTGACGTCATTTCGTCACTGGGTTTATGGGATCAAGCCCTGTCAAATGCGAAATTGCACGCCCCTGCCCTATGGGAAGGCTATATTCGCCATTTTGGCTGTGAATCCATTGAATATGTCCCTATTCCCGATAATGGTGAAACCATTAAATTAGAATCCGTCGAACTGCAAATCATTCCAGCGCATTACCTGCATTCGCCTTGTAACTTTCATGTTTATGATCCGCAAGCGAAAATCTTAATGACAGGAAGCGTAGGCTCTGCTTGGGAAAGTGCGGGTGCGCCGGTTTTCGTCGAGCGTTTTGATACACATGTTGAAAAAATGCGTTATTACCATCAACGTTGGATGCCATCAAATCAAGCTAAACGTGCATGGATTGATCGTGTCAGAAATTT
>CAINHP010000148.1 GCA_903848905.1 uncultured Pseudomonadota bacterium | reverse complement strand
GCTCGAAAACAATTTGAAGCGCAAACTGAGGCACTCAATCAGTCGAAATCCAATTTTTTTGCCAATATGTCACATGAGATTCGTACTCCAATGAACGGAATCATAGGACTATCTCGACTAGCACTCAAAAAAGAAATTTCAGAAGAAGTGCAAAATTATTTGGAAAAAATTTACAGTTCCTCAAATGAACTATTAACCATCATCAACAGTATTCTCGACTTTACCAAATTAGAGTCCAATGGTTTTTCACTCGATAATACGTATTTTAATCTTAATAGTTTATTGGAAAATGTTGATGACTTGTTTGAACATAACAAGCAGGAAGCGAGCTCCACACGTTTTAGCATTCATGTATTTGCTGATGTACCTCGCGATTTAATTGGGGATGCCACCAAATTACGACAAGTTCTTATCAATTTACTGAGCAATGCCACAAAATTCGCCGCCCACGGCGATATTTTCACAACCATCACCCTTAAAAGTCAATTTCGAAATACCGTAGAGCTCAGTTTTACGGTACGCGATACTGGCATTGGTATGACGGATGATCAACTTAAGCGATTATTTCAACCTTTCTCACAAGCAGACAGTTCTATTACACGTAATTATGGTGGAACTGGCCTGGGCTTAGTCATTTGCAAGCAATTAGTAGAATTGATGGGGGGAAATATTCATGTTTCAAGCATCTATGGTGAAGGCAGTACATTTGAATTTACCGTTCCATTGACGATTGCTCCAAGTCAGGTGGCTTCAAATACTAGACTCAAACCGTTTTCTGCGCCACCCCAGTACGATTCTCATCGAATCTTATTAGTCGAAGATAATGAAATTAATCAAATCGTCACCGAAGAGTTATTAAAAGCAATGGGGTTGATTGTTGAAATTGCAAATAATGGTAAAGAAGGGGTAGAACGAGCGTTAACTGAACCCTTTGATCTGATTTTTATGGATATTCAGATGCCAATCATGGATGGTTTTACCGCAATGCAACGCATTCGAGAAGAATCTTCATTAAAAAATATCCCTATTATCGCCATGACCGCCCATGCAATGGAAGGCGACTTAGAGAAAAGTCTAGCTGCAGGCATGAATGCGCATCTAACCAAACCCATTGATATTGATAAATTAGTAGCTGTATTAAATCAGTGGTTCATCGATACCCAAGACGAGTCAATAGTCCATGCTGTCACGCCTGACAAAACAACCACATTACCCGAATCTCTACCACCTTTTGACTTAGTCGCAGCGCTTGCACTTTGCAATAATAATTCGACACTCTTATATAAATTATTGTTAAGTTTCAGTACAAATTACAGTGAGATAGCCAATCAATTAGCTATATTTATTGCTGAAAATGAATTGATACAGGCTAAACATTTAACACATTCGATTAATGGAATGGCTGGCACATTGGGAGCACATGAATTAAAAAATGCATCTGCCGCATTGGAATTAGCACTTCATTTAGACGATACCGAAAATATTCACTCATTGTTGAGTGATTTCACCTCTGAATTTAACAACGCCATCAGGGCATCAGCATCGTTATCTGCGTTAGAGCAACCGATATTTATTTCAAGTTTAGACGAGAATGAATTGAAGGAACGCTTAGCGCAATTTAAACACGCAATATCGATGGATCATTTTAAAGCCATTAATCTGTTTTCTGAACTTAGGCCGCACTTTCTGCAATGCAATGAACTAAAGAATGTCGACGAATTAGAGAAGTATCTTGAACTCTTAAATTTCGATCAAGCGTTACAAATTCTTGAAGGCATGAATAATGTACACAACAAATGACCATAAAATAGATAAAAAAGTAATGATAAATCGAAAAAATAGATTTATAACGTATAAAAATTGAGTACCCACATTGAAATGACGCCATTCTTTTTGGCATGTGATAGATCTGCGAAAAACTATTGATTTATAGAGGATCTTAGGTAATCTACTTTTTATGATTTACCGCTTCAGCACCAGTTAGTAAATCATTAATCACTATAAAATAATTAATTGGGATTTAATTGTGTCTATTGTTGTTCCTTCTCATTTACCGCGCCTGTTAATTGTAAAAAACTGAAACATCGCGTTATACACCACTCCACAGCGGAAATTAAAGCAATCCCCACAATTTAAAATTCCCCACTAAAAAACGGCACAATTAATGCTAATAGAATTTAGTTATTTAATTTTATAAAAAAGCAGCGAATTAAATAATCTACTCTATAAAAAATATTCACGTAATAAATCATTAAAACCAAAGGATTCAAAATGAAAAAAATGGGATTGTCACTGATTTCATTAAGTATTTTAGTCTTATTTCTATCTTACAACATAGATGATGTATTTGGAACAACCTATAACATTTGGCTTTTAAACGAACGTCAAAATATTGTTTATTTATCAGGCGTTCTATTTAAATCCGGCATTATTCTTTTTGGATTTGGCGTTATTGTTAGTGAAGAAGTTACCAATCTTAAAATATTTACATTATGGACTTTTTTAACGCCCATTATTTTACTCATTTCCGCTAAAATTTTTACCGAAATTAAAACAAATAATCAACAAGATAATCTTCAGGTACAAGAAACAGTGGAAGTAACTAATAAAGTAGAAAATCCCGTTACTGAAAAAAAAATAGAAACAACAGAACAAATTGAACTCACTCAAGCACAAACACAAGAACAAACTCAAGAAAGTATTGTAAAAAGAAGTCCGAATACATTTATTGACAACAAAAATGGGACGGTGACTTTCAAAACTTCAGGCTTGACATGGCAACAATGCGCTGTTGGACAAAATTGGACTGGAACCACGTGCAATGGCAATGCTAAAAAAATGAATTGGGGCGAGGCCATGAAATTAACCAGCAATTTTGCTGGTTATAATGACTGGCATTTACCCACTAAAGAGGAGTTGATGACATTAGTTGAATGCTCAGATGATCAATACACTCAAGAGGGTAGCTGCAAAAATTACACTTTAACCAATAAACCCACCATCAATAAAATGGCTTTCCCAAACACCAATAGCTCCGTGTTTTGGGCTTCATCATCGTTTGTTAATCTTAGCTATTATGCGTGGGGTGTTTATTTTTCCAGTGGCCATCCCTACTATTATATTAAATTCAATAAAGGGAATGTCCGACTAGTTCGAAAACAGTAATTTCTAGTTAAATTTAAAAAAGGCCAAGTTTATTTTAAAATATCGAAAAACCTTCCATTAAAAGATGATTTGACGAATCAAAATAAGTTTAGCCTTATCCAAAATCAATTCATCCCAATGCTAAACTGAAACCTTGACCGCTCTAAACCACCTCAGCCATATCCCCTTTGGATTCAAGCCAAATTTTACGATCAGCTGAGCGTTTTTTAGCGAGGAGCAAATCCATCAACGCTGTCGTCGCTTCAAAATCATCGACGGTTAATTGCACTAATCGACGTGTATCAGGATTCATGGTGGTTTCACGCAACTGAAGAGGATTCATCTCCCCTAACCCTTTAAAACGCTGCACATTCACTTGCCCGCGAATTTTTTCTGCTTTAATGCGCGTAATAATACTTTGACGCTCTGATTCATCAAGCGCATAAAAAACCCGTTTACCCACATCAATACGATAAAGCGGTGGCATCGCCACAAACACATGACCCTTTTCCACCAATGCTTTGAAATGTTTGTAAAACAACGCGCAAATTAATGTCGCAATATGATTACCATCTGAATCCGCATCTGCCAAAATACATACTTTGCCATAACGCAGCGATTGCAAATCATCCGAATCGGGTTCAATGCCCAAAGCCACAGCAATATCGTGAATTTCTTGCGACGCCATCACTTGCGATGATTCAACTTCCCATGTATTTAAAATTTTACCGCGCAGCGGCATAATCGCCTGAAAATCTCGCTCACGCGCTTGTTTTGCCGAGCCACCCGCGGAGTCCCCTTCCACTAAAAATAATTCCGTACGGTTAATATCCTGCGCGGAGCAATCTGCTAGTTTTCCAGGTAACGCGGGGCCTGCCGTGATTTTTTTACGTATAATTTTCTTATTTGAACGCAGACGTTTTTGTGCGCTATTAATAATTAATTCAGCGACTTTTTCACCTTCACCTGGATGTGAATTGAGCCATAAACTAAAACTGTCTTTTACTACGCCAGAAATAAACGCCACGCATTCACGCGAACTCAAGCGCTCTTTCGTTTGCCCTGAAAATTGTGGATCTTCAAGTTTCACCGATAACACAAATTGGCAATTTTCCCAAACATCTTCAGGGGCAATTTTCACGCCACGCGGCAATAAATCGCGAATCGCACAAAATTCTCGCATCGCCTCCGTTAAACCTGCACGCAAACCGTTAACGTGCGTTCCACCCTGCTGCGTTGGCACTAAATTCACATAGCTTTCAGCAACCATTTCAGATGGGTTTTCAATCGTCCACAGAACACCCCAATCAACGGCTTCATGCTTTGCAGCAGACACACCCATAAAAGGACTTGATGGAAAAAACTCTAGGTCACCAATGCGATCAAGTAAATAATCCTTTAATCCGTTTTGATAACACCATTCAAAGGTTTCATCCGATTGTTCAATTTTAAGCGTGATATTTAGCCCAGCGCATAACACCGCTTTTGCACGCAAAACGTGTTTGAGTTTTGAAACAGATACTTTGGGTGAATCAAAATATTTTGGGTTTGGCAAAAAATATACGCTTGTACCCGTGTTATTTTTGCCGACTGTGCCGGTTTCGAGTAATTCAGTCTGCTTTTCGCCATCCGCAAAACGCATGGAATAGATTTTACCATTGCGCTTAATAGTGACTTCAACGTCACTCGACAACGCATTCACAACAGAAATCCCCACGCCATGCAAACCACCCGAAAACTGATAGTTTTTATTCGAAAATTTGCCGCCCGCGTGAAGTTGCGTCAAAATGACTTCTACGCCGCTAATACCTTGCTCTGGATGAATATCCACAGGCATACCGCGCCCATTATCGCTCACTGAAATGGCGCCATCTTTATGCAAAATCACGTCAATTTGATTAGCATGACCGGCAAGTGCCTCGTCAACACTGTTATCAATCACTTCTTGCGCTAAATGATTAGGGCGGGTGGTATCGGTGTACATTCCTGGACGTTTACGAACAGGCTCAAGACCGGTTAGAACTTCAATGGCGGCCGCGTTGTATTGCGTTAAATCACTCATAATGTATAGATGGTTTCACTTCAAAAGGTAACTAAATTATCGATGGGCATTGAGTAAATCAATGACGTCTTGTGTACTTGGGCGAACACCGCGCCAGAGAAAAAAAGCCTCTGCCGCTTGCTCAACAAGCATACCTAATCCATCAATGCTTTTATGGGCGTTTTGCTCAATTCCCCAACGTACAAAGGCAGTGGGTTGGTTGCTATACGCCAAGTCGTAGCAAATGCCATTTTCAGCCAGTATATTTTCGGGTAGCGGTGGCAAATCATCACTCAAACTGGCCGACGTGGCGTTTAAAATTACATCAAACTGATGATTTTCTAACGCATCAAATCCACACGCATGAATGTGTTGTTGAAATTCTTTAGCGAGTTGCAACGCTTTTTCAACGGTACGATTAGCAATAGTGATACTTTTGGGCTTCTCATCAAGCAGCGGCAGCAAAATACCGCGTGTAGCACCACCCGCTCCCAAAATAAGCAACCGTTTATTTTCAAGATTGACACCGTGATTGTTTTTTAAATCTGCTACCAAACCAATGCCGTCAGTGTTATCACCTAAAACCTGCCCATTCGTTTGCAAAATCAATGTATTGACTGCTTTTGCCGCTTGGGCGCGTGGGGTTTTATGCGTGGCAAATTCCCACGCTAATTCTTTGAGTGGTAGCGTACAGTTTAGGCCTTTGCCGCCTTTTTCAAAAAATGTATTGACGGCAGATGTAAAGTTTTCGGGTCTGACTTCTTGCGCGAGATAACTCATATTTTGCTCGGTTTCTTCTGCAAATAACGCATGAATACGGGGTGATTTACTATGATGAATGGGGTATCCCATCACGGCGTAATTATCAGGACTGTTCATAAATAACCAAATTGAAAATAAAAAATTCTTTTTTTTAAAGTAATGCGCTTAAATCTAAATTATCTCGCACCATATTTGTAAAATTAGTGATCGCATTTTCGCGATATCGCGTGAAATCAAAACCTTGATAGAGTGGATTCACCTTTTTGAAATACGCTGTGCGGAACGCATTATTATCAAAAATGCCGTGAATATGGGTGCCGCAAACGCGCTCAGATTGGTAATAAAGCGGGTAATGACCTAATTGCCCACAATGAATTTCATAACCTTCGACCTCAAATCCATCAAATACTGTGTAAACACCGCGTTTTAATATTTTGGGTTCTTGGTAGGTCACTGTATCGGGAATCAATCCAAACCCGTTTTCAATACTAGGTGAATTGTCCTCTAAGGCGTCATTGTCAATTAACGTATCACATAGCATCTGATAACCACCACAAATGCCAAAAATGTTTTGCTTACATTGGCGTATCTCAGCAAATAAACCATTCTCTTTTAGCCAATGTAAATCCGACATCACACTTTTACTGCCAGCGAGAAGAATAACATCAAATGCACTGAGTGGTTGCCATTGATGAATCAGTGTCACGTCAATCTCATCATCTGCCATCAACACATCTAAATCCGTGTAATTACTCAAACGAGGCGTAGCGATGACCGCGATTTTAATTTTAATGTTTCCACGTCGCTGTTGATAATTATGGAGTGATTGTGAATCTTCCATGTCGATATTGAGTGGCAGAAATGGCAAGACACCTAGAACAGGGACGCCAAATTGTTCTCGAATAATCACTTCGCCCTCATCAAAAAAGCGTCTATCGCCACGGAATTTATTGATAATGACACCAACAACATTTTCACGAATATCAGGGGAAAGTAGCGCAAGCGTCCCGTAAACAGAGGCAAATACACCACCACGTTCAATATCAGCTACTAAAATAATACGCGGTTTAAATGTCTGGGCAATAAAAGTATTGGATAAATCTTTTTCAATTAAATTCAGCTCAACGGGTGATCCAGCACCTTCAGCAATCACCACGTCATACTCATTGAGCAGTCGCGTGAATGATTTTTTTACTTCACTTTTGAGTGTATCGAGTTCATCAAAATAAGCGACAATACCTTGATTTTTATGTACAAGACCATTAACAACAACTTGTACACCACCGCTACCGTGTGATTTGAGCAAGACAGGATTGAACAAATAACTCGGCGCAACGCGAGCGGCCTGTGCTTGAAAATACTGGGCGCGAGAAATTTCTCGCCCTTCCACTGTCACGCAAGAATTATTCGATACATTTTGCGCTTTAAACGGCGCAACGTGCATTCCTAAATCAGAAAAAATGCGGCAAAGTGCCATCACAATACTGGTTTTTCCCGCATCCGAGCCAGTACCAACGACTAAAATAGGACGCAACTACGCCCCGCCATATTTTTGCTTATTGCGATTCAACCAATACTGCGTGGCTAAATCGTGAGCATCTTCTTTCGTGGATGCTTTGCCAAGCAGTTTGAGCGCGACCGCTGCTGTTCCAATGACACTTGCACTGGCAAATTCATTTTCAATCTCGCCACGCCAAAGTTGCGCTAATTGTGCAGGATCTAAATTTTCTGATTTCACATGACGATGAGTAAATAAAGCAGGCCACATTTCATCGATAAGCTCGCCATGATGAACGCTTTGCACCAAACATTCCACATCTGGATTTCGCTCTGTTTCACCGCCCTCACCTTTTAATACCGCCATATTGGGTTGATTAAGTAACATAGCGGCATGTTGATGTACCGCGCGATAACTTGGATGAAAAATCCCTTGAATACTAAATGGCGCATCAAAAGGGTTAAGTAGTCGCACCAGTGTATGCACGGGTGAGCGCAGTCCTAAAATAGGACGCAGTTCAATAATGTCATGCAATATCGGGCAAAAATGTGCGAGTGATAAATAACTAAAACCTTGTGCCTTAAGCTGTTCTTGCGCCTCTATCACAGACTGCGCAGCAGTGAATCCTAAATATTTCAGTACATTTTGCGTGTAAATTCTATCGGGAGTATGCCCTTCAGCGCCGTGCATAAAGACCGTAGTACCATTTTCAACTAACAGTAGCGCGGATAATAAAAACCATGGCAAATGCCGACGTTTCCCCGCATACGATGACCAATCTAAATCCACTTTTACGTTGTGTGAGAAGGCAAAAAATTCTCGTGCCGCCTCAACAAACCCCGCCAATTCTTCGGACGTTTCTTCTTTAACTCGCATAAGCATTAAAAACGCGCCTAATTGAACAGGGAGCACTTCACCTGCCAGAATCATTTTCATCGCACGATGCGCTTCTTCGTGCGTCAAGGGACGGGAGCCTTTTTTACCCTTGCCTAAAATACGAACAATGTCGGCAAACGGATGCTCCTCTTGCGGACTGTGTTCGTGGTGTCTTAGTGTCATAGCGTAAATCTCAGATAGTGATCAAGTAATAATGCCGCAAAGAGCAATGTAATATAGACAATAGAATACCAAAACGTGCGCATTGCGGTTTTATTGTCCTTGACTCGCATCATAAGGATAGCAAAATACAAAAAGACGATATTGAGAAGAAGTGTTGACCCCATATAAATCAAGCCACTCATGCCGGTTAAATACGGCAAAAAGGTCACAACAAAAAGTAAAATGGTGTATAGCAAAATTTGCAGACGCGTGTAATCCGCACCATGCGTCACAGGCAACATGGGAATATCCACTTTAGCATATTCTTCCTGACGTGCAATGGCTAATGCCCAAAAATGCGGTGGCGTCCAAACAAAAATAATTAACGCCAGCAGCAGAGCATAAGGATGGACCTCACCCGTCATAGCACACCAACCCAGTAGCGGAGGAGTTGAGCCAAATAAGCCACCAATGACAATATTTTGCGGCGTAGCGCGTTTTAGATAACAGGTATAAATGAACGCATAACCAAATAGAGATAAAAATGTCAGAATGGCCGTGAGCATATTCACTTTAGTGATAAGTAAAATCATCGCACTTACCCCTAAAATCGTTGCAAAAACCAGCACGTTTGCCGAACTTAACGTTCCTTGCGGCAGAGGGCGATTTTCGGTACGGCGCATTTTGGCATCTGCATTACGATCAATAAAATGATTAATAGCCGCAGCAGACGCAGAGGCAAAACCGATACCGATCAAACCATACATCATCAAATCGATAGGCGGCAATGTCGGCATCGCAAGCAACATCCCAACAACAGCCGTAAACAACATTTCTGCTACCACATTGGGTTTGCATAACGTAAGATAATTTTTCCAGCGCGGGACAGGCGTCAATGTAGACATGATAAAGTAATTCCAAAAACAGAAGGTTAGTGACACTATACCGGACGTAAAAAAGTAACGTCAACTAAAGCGAAAAAGCCGTTAATACTCCGCCCTAAGTCATCATAAAAAATACCTTAGCACTTTAAAGGGCGAAAAAGTGAAGTATTTTTGACACAAATTTACTATAATTGTCCACAACAAACGTTATATTTCAGTTTACTTGAGGATAAAAGTGTGGAGCTAAATGGCGCACAGATTGTAATACAAAGTCTTAAAGACGAAGGTGTTGAGTATATTTTTGGCTATCCTGGTGGTGCGGTACTGCATTTATATGATGCACTGTTTCAGCAAGATGATGTAAAACATATTTTAGTTCGACATGAACAGGGTGCAACGCACGCTGCGGACGGCTATGCTCGCGCAACAGGAAAACCCGGTGTCGTCCTGGTCACCTCAGGACCTGGCGCAACCAATGCCGTTACCGGCATTGCTACCGCCTATATGGATTCGATTCCTATGGTGGTCATTTCAGGTCAAGTACCTTCGGCTGTCATCGGCAGTGATGCATTTCAAGAGGTCGATATGGTGGGTATTACTCGCCCTTGCGTGAAACATAATTTTTTAATTAACGACGTTAGCAAAATTGCAGAAACGATCAAAAAAGCCTTTTATGTTGCAACGTCAGGTCGACCTGGCCCTGTTGTCATTGATATTCCAAAAGACATGACAGCGCCTAATGTCAAAGTGCCTTACCATTATCCTAAAAAAGTGGAAATGCGCTCTTATCATCCTGCAACCACAGGTAACAAAGGTCAAGTTAAAAAAGCGATTGAATTATTACTCAATGCAAAACGCCCTATTATTTACGCGGGTGGTGGTGTTGTTTTAGGTGAAGGTAGCCATGAATTAACCAATTTAGCCAAAATACTCGGCTATCCCGTCACAAACACCCTCATGGGACTTGGCGCTTATCCTGCAACAGACACTCAATTTGTCGGTATGCTTGGGATGCACGGGACGTATGAAGCGAACATGGCCATGCACGAGAGTGATTTAATTCTTGCCATTGGCGTACGTTTTGATGATCGCGTGACGGGGAAATTGGAATTATTCTGCCCTTACGCCAAAATCATTCATGTTGATATTGATCCAGCGTCAATTTCAAAAACTGTCAAAGTAGACGTGCCCATTGTTGGTGAAGTTAAACTTGTTATCGGACAGTTAATTGATGGTTTAAAAGAAGCGAAATATAAAATTGATAAACCCGCTTCTGACGCTTGGTGGAAACTAATTGATCAATGGCGCAGTATTGAATGCCTGGAGTTTGATCGCCAAAGCATCGCTATAAAGCCGCAATATGTCATTGAGCAACTGTATCAAGTGACCAACGGCGAAGCTTATGTCACCTCCGACGTGGGTCAGCATCAAATGTGGGCAGCACAGTATTATCACTTTGATAAACCACGCCGCTGGATTAACTCAGGCGGTCTTGGCACGATGGGATTTGGTTTGCCAGCTGCAATTGGCGTCAAACTGGCCCATCCGAATGCTGATGTAGCTTGCGTCACGGGTGATGCAAGTATTCAAATGTGTATTCAAGAATTGTCGACAGCGCTGCAATATAAAACGCCTATTAAAATCATTAACTTAAATAACAGTTATATGGGCATGGTGCGTCAGTGGCAAGAATTTTCATATCAAAGTCGCTATTCGCATTCTTATATGGAAACCATTCCTAATTTTGTG
>CAINHP010000147.1 GCA_903848905.1 uncultured Pseudomonadota bacterium | reverse complement strand
GTACTTGGTTTTTCATGACCTTATCCCCATGCCAATACTTATGATCGCAGTATAGTCCTTATTTGCTAGAGTAGCTGTTCTTTATGAGTAATCAAGAAGATTTTTAAATTATTTTTCTTCATGTTTTATGCAATTTTCCACATAAAATTGCAGATAATCCCCACCACATGAGTAAAAACCTTTATATCCATCATTAAAAGGATATAACCCATTTGACCTTGTGGCATAAAATCAAAAAACAATTATAATTATTGTTTGTTTGTTTGTTTGTTTGTTTAATTATCTGTTTTTTATTGGATTTATAATCTCTCACTTACATCACTACGGCTTTTAATATTTATAATAAAAATTAAGCGTCTTTGGTATTGAAGTACTGAATACGATAGAAACGTTATAACCCCATCCTAATTGTTAAGGCCTGTTATTAACAGTATTTCTATAACAATCGATTAAATAATAATGATGAAAAATGAAATACTTCCCTTATATCAACTGGTTTACATCAGCAAGGCCGTTAACGTTTTTTCTGTTCGTGAAATGAAGATAATTTTTGAAACAGCAGATCTATTTAACCAAACATGGAATATCAGCGGGACGTTATTTTATAACCAAGATTTATTCTTCCAAGTCTTAGAAGGGGATAAAAACACCATTAAAGCCTTGTTTAACGATCATATTTCAAAAGATAAACGACATACCCATGTTCATTGTTTTGTTGAAAGTCCAATTGAAAAACGAACTTTCCCAAATTGGAATATGGCTTTTTATGGTAACAACAATAATGAGATAATAAATTTGTATCAATTAAATGACGATGAAATAAAGTCGATAGAAAATTTTTTTCAAGACAAAATCATCAGGCATTTTAAGGATTTAGTTGCTTATTATAAATTAACTTCAATGAATTGATTCCCTATAAAAAATTATCACCAAACCATTCTGATTAATCAAAGGAAATTCATTGTTTTATTAACAATTTTCTATCATTTATATGCATGGATGTCATTACATTATGAAACTACACGAAAAAATTCGATGTAATAGAAAACTAAAAGGTTGGTCACAAGAGGATATTGCCGCAAAATTAGAGATGTCATCTAATGGCTATGGCAGCATTGAGCGTGGCGACACGGATGTGAATTTATCTCGACTAAATAGCATTGCTGGGTTATTTGACATGACTCTGCTGGAATTGATGAGTTTTAATTTAATTAGCATTCCAAGCACGACTGCATCTGCGATAAATCACCAAAGCGAAACCCATGCGAAAATGCAATTTGAATTAGAAAAACAAAAACTCATGATAGAAATTGCCAACCAAAAAATCACCACACTAGAGTTTGAAATTGAAAATCTCAGGAAAATCATTGTGATAAAAAAAGATGAAATTAAAGCCTTAAAAGGTCAATAAAAAAAGCCAGCGTGAATGCTGGCTTTTTTGTACCCCATTTTGTGAATCAGAATTCGCTTAGTTACCCAGCCAAATCAACTCAACACGACGGTTTCTCACTCTACCCGCTTCGGTGCTGTTATCGGCAACAGGACGTGATTCACCGTAGCCATGCGCGGTCAATTTGTTTTTCACGCCTTTATGCGCTAAATAATCTGCAACGGACTGTGAGCGTGCTTTTGATAAACGTAAATTATGTTTATCTGTGCCTTCGCTGCTTGTATGACCTTGTACGTCTAGATCATTTTTTTGTGGATAGGTAATTAAACTTTTTGCTACGCCATCTAAAATACTTTTTGCGCTTGGTGTTAGTTGCGCTGAATCGTATTCAAATTGCACGCCTTTAATTTCTAAACTGATTGGACAGCCTTTCGCATCGACTTTACTCCCCGCAATGGTTCCAGGGCATAAATCCAAACAATTATTGACACCATCACTGTCGCTATCTTGCGTTGAGCAATCTGCAACGGGTGTTGGCGCAAGTGGTTTTGCGATAGGTAATTCAAATTTAGGCTCGGGGCGGTGCGCTTTTTCACCTAAAGGTAGGACAAAACCTACATTCACCACCATTTCATGAAAATCGTCGCTGCTTGCTGTATTGGATAAATTATTATTGAAATTATTGTTGTAGCGATAACGCACATCACTGCGCAGTAATAAACCATCACAAATTTCATAGGTTAAACCCAAACCAGCCTCACCTAGAAAACCAATTGCGTTCGCACCGTGAACACTTGTATTTGCAGCACCGGCGCCTACTACTGCATAGGGTGAAAATTTATCTCTAAAGAAGAAATACTGTAAATCTGCCGTTCCGCCTGCTAACTGTGAATCATCCGTGGTTAAATCGAGTTTATTGGTTGCACTGCCTAGGTTTTGATAAAACCCTTTTAATTCCGCGTTAAAGTGTGAGTTTAGCATTTTACCTAACGCTAAACCGCCACCCCAACCATCATTACTGTTACGTTCGCTGTCAGTTTTAACATACGAGCCAAAAGGCGCAACATACCAGCGAGTGTCTTCTTCTTGCGCAGCATGCGAAATCACAGGCGCTGCTAACGCGGTTAATACGGCAATAGCTAAATATTTTTTCATTTTTCATTTCTCTTATAGCGTTAAAGGGTAATAGCTAAATTCTATACACCAATCACTCGCAAAGCAAAACGTAAATGTAAAAGTGTGACTTTGTTCACACTTTTTAACGAAATTACCGGTAATTAAAATAAACCCAATTGTACTTGAGCCACTTCTGACATCATCTCACGCGACCAAGGTGGATCTAAACAAACCTCCACATTCACGCTCGCCACATTTGGCAAGTCACGAATCCCTTTTTCCACGTCACCTTGAATCACAGGCCCCATACCGCAACCAGGGGCGGTTAATGTCATGACAACGTGAACATGATAATCCGATTCACTGACTGAATGCAGCTGACATTCATACACTAAGCCTAAATCCACAATATTGACAGGAATTTCAGGGTCATACACTGTTCGCATTACCGCCCAGCAATTTTCTTTGACAGCATCCTCGCTATTATCACTCACTAGCTCAGCGCTGTGATGGGCTTCTCTGCCCAATGCATCAGCATCATTGCCCGCAATGCGAACCATGTGACCATACGGTGTAATCACGGTGAAGTTATCTCCTAACGCTTGATGGAGCGTCACGATATCGCCTGCGTTAAGTTTACCAATATGCCCATCAGGGATGGTAATCACATCCACATTGCGCGTTAGGGTAATATTTTCTCTTTCTGACATGATATTGTTTATAAAGTTAATTTAAAAAATGTTGTGCATCTATAAGCTGCCCTGTCACGTCTATACTTTCATCACTGAGCAAATAGCAAAAAATCGGATTCAAAGAGGCCATGGATGGCAATAAGCTCTTATCTTCAGCAGGATAGGCGCGACGACGCAAAGGGGAATCAATCGGGCACGGAATTAAGGTGTTCACTCGAATTTTCCCGCCACCTTCAAACTCTTGCGAAAGCACACTCGCAAGACCTTCTATAGCCACTTTCGATACACCATAAGCGCCGCAATAAGCAGGTGCGAGTCGTGCTGACGAATCAGAAATAAAGACGATGGATGCCTTTGGTGCTTTTTGCATAACGGGCAACAGTTCACGTGTCAAAATAAAAGGTGCGTTGACATTCACGTTAAACGTATGCCCCCACTCTTTTGTACCAAATTGTATTAATGGTGTAAACGCACTCAACTCAACAGCGCCGTGCACCAAACCGTGCAACATGCCGTATTTTTCATCAACGCGCTGTGCCAGTTCAATGTAATCATTCTCACTTGCACCGGCCAAATCAAAGGGATACAAAATAGGTTCAATGCCGCCCTGCTCTAAAATGGCGTCATAGACTTTTTCAAGTTTAGGTAAATTTTTATCTAGCAAAATGACGACTGCACCCTGCTTCGCAAATTCAAGTGCCGCCGTTGAGCCAAGGCCACCTGCGGCGCCAGTAATTAAAATAACTCGATTCTCTAAAATCATAATACGTTTTTAAGCCATGTCAGTAATTGGGCGGGCGAGTCAATTAACGCCTCAGCCCCCCAATTTTCAGGTTGATCGTTTGGTTGCAGATACCCATAAACTGCCGCCAGCGTGTACATATTTGCGGTATTTCCTGCCACAATGTCATGGGCGGCATCGCCAATATAAACACATTCACTCGCCAGCACGCCTGCCTGCTCACACGCGGCAAGCAAAGGCGCAGGGTGCGGCTTAGGTGTTGGTGTGCTGTCACCGCTAATAACACACGCAACGCGAGAGCTTAAATCAAAAGCCTTAACCAAAGGCAACGTAAATCGCATCCGCTTATTGGTCACAATGCCCCAAGGGATATTATGTGACTCAATAAAAGCGAGTACCTCACGCATGCCATCAAAAAAATCGCTATGCGTGGCAATATTATTTTCATAAAGCGAGAGCATCGTTTCTAAAATGCGTTCGCGTGTTAGCGTATCCACGTTTTTATCAATACTCGCATCAATCATGGCAACCGCACCAAATGAAACGTTTGGTTTGACAAAATCAAAACTGACAGGCGGAAAATCGTATTCGATTAACGTTTTATTCAAACACGCAACCAAGTCCGGTGCGGTATCGATTAACGTACCATCTAAATCAAATAATACGCACGAAATGGTTTTTTTCATCACATTAAGCGGGCTTTTTGAACGCAGCGATATAATTCACATCAATATCCTTGCCGAGTGAAAAACGTTGCGTAATCGGGTTATATTCAATCCCAATCATTCCTTGCAACTCGAGTCCTGCCGCTCTTGCGCTTTGACTTAATTCAGAAGGTTTAATAAATGTTTTATACTCATGCGTGCCTTTTGGCACCATTTGCATCACATATTCCGCCGCGACAATCGCCAGTAAAAAGGCTTTGGGGTGGCGATTGAGCGTTGAGAAAAAAACCAAACCCTCTGGTTTGACAAGTTTCGCACACGCTGAAATAATCGACCCTGCATCAGGAACATGCTCAAGCATTTCCATGCAGGTAATCACATCAAAACTTTCCGGTTGCTGCGAGGCCAACGTTTCAACACTGATTTTTTGATAATGAACGTTTGTGCCTGTTTCAATCGCGTGTAATTCGGCAACATCAACCAGATCACCACTCAAATCAATACCTAACGCATTCGCCCCTTTTTGCGCGAGCGCCTCGGTTAAAATGCCGCCACCACAACCCACATCGAGAATTTGACGATTTTCAATTGCTGTAAACTGTTCAATAAATCCTACGCGTAGCGGATTGACGGCGTGTAAGGTTTTAAATTCACCGTGTAAATCCCACCAGCGCTCTGCCATTGAGCCAAATTTTTCAATTTCGTGTGCGTGTACGTTTTCGTTCATATTAATTTAAGTGTTTCTTTAATAAATTGGGTATAGTTTAGCTTAATAGTAGGTTATTTGTCATGCTATGATATTTCAATTAGCTTTTCATTTCAAAAACCACTCTTAAACCGTGAGTTTTGCCACTAAATAGCCCGATCAGGCTTGTCTTGTAATTTGCCAGCAATAATGGATTTTTTGATCGCGTGCAAAGTCTTCAGGAATGGTTTTTGCCGTAATATCGGTAATGTTTAATCCTGAAAATTGGGTCAAATCAAATTTAAAGCGTCTAAAATTCGTCGAAAAATAAAGCGTTCCAGTCGGCGTTAACAACTTAGACGCGTGGTCAATAAGCGCAATATAATCGAGCTGAATATCGAACACGTCTTCCATGCGTTTTGAATTAGAAAATGTCGGCGGATCTAAAAAAATCAAATCATATTGTCTTGATTGACGTTTCGCTTCGCTCGCCAGCCACTGAACGCAATTTGCTTGAATGAATTCATGTCTACCGGATGTCTTATTAAGCGCTAAATTATCTTTTGACCACTGTAAATAGGTGTTTGACATATCCACCGTAGTAGTCACACTCGCGCCACCGACCGCTGCATGAACTGTTGCGCTCCCTGTATAGGCAAATAAATTCAAAAAGCGTTTGCCCTGCGCTTGTTTTTGAATCAAAAGTCGAATTGGGCGATGATCTAAAAATAAGCCTGTATCTAAATAATCCTCAAAATTCACACGCAAACGGCATCCGCCTTCAATGACTTCATGAAAAATACCCAGTTCACTGTTTTTTTCATATTGCTCGGTACTGCGTTGTTTTTTGCGCACTTTTAATAACACTTGCGCTGGAGGTATGCCTAAGACACTGGGAATTTCAGTTAATACGCCTGCTAAACGTAAATCGGCCTTTTCTTGATCAACGCTTTTAGGTGCTTCATATTCTTGAACATTCACCCATGTTTTATCGCTGTGATAAATATCAATTGCCACGGCGTATTCAGGTAAATCGGCATCGTAAACGCGATAACAAAAAATGTGATTTTGTTTAGCCCATTTTGCGAGTTTTTTGAAATTTTTCTGTAAACGATTCGCAAACATCGGTGCAAACTCCACGGGTCTGCTAGGCGTTTGAGCAATATCGTGAACGATTTCTTGATGATCTAAAATAGCGTGCGTTTGCTCGTCAGCTATCTCAAGGACATTCGCAATACGCTCTTCAACAAGATACGTTTTTGGAATAAAAAACGTCTTTTCTTCAATGTTAAAACGTAGCAATCGACATTCCAGTGCGCCATTGAAGAATGTAATGGGTTTTTGTGAGCGAATACCCAAACGGAAACCTAATTCGGGATTGCTGATAATTAACGCGGCTTGCCAGCCAACAAAAGACGTTTTTAGCGTTTGTCCAAATTGCTCATAAAGTGCTGCAGTTTCGGCCTCATCGCCTAGTCGCTCACCGTAAGGCGGATTACACACAAGCAGGCCTTTTTCCCAGCTTTCGGGCGGCTTTGCATCGGCAATATCACGACGCTCAATGTGAATTTTCCCTTGAAAACCTGCATTCGCTAAATGTGCAAGGGCGGTATTCACCGTATTTTTATTTTTATCAAACCCCACCATCATTGGCAATTTCTTCATGCCGACGATTTTTCGCCACTGCGCATCTTGGCGAAGAGTCTGCCAACATAAT
>CAINHP010000146.1 GCA_903848905.1 uncultured Pseudomonadota bacterium | reverse complement strand
AGGCCGCTGAAAAAGCTGAAACCCAAAAAACAGAGCAAGAAGCTAAAAAAGCAGCTGAAACTGACGCGAAAAAAGAAGCTGCAAAAAAAGCAGAAGCCGAAAAATTAGCGGCTGAAAAAGCAGAGGCTAAAAAAGCGGAAATTGAAGCTAAAAAAGCAGCAGAAGCTGAAGCTAAAAAAGACGCTGCAAAAAAAGCAGAATCGGAGAAATTAGCTACTGAAAAGGCACAAGCAGCAAAAGCAGAAGCTGCTGCAAAACAAGCCGCAGACAAAGCCGCAAAAGATGCCGCAGCAAAAGCTGATGCTGATAGGGCTACAGCAGAAAAAGCACGTGCAGATGCGCTAGCAAGGCAAGCTGCTGAACGTGCAGCTGCTGATAGGGCAAGAGAAGCAGCCGCAAAACAGGCTGCTGAGGCTGCAAATGCAAGTGCAGCTAGTGCGCGAGGCGAAGCAAAAGACAAAGCGATGCAAGACATTAGAAATAAATTAAATCGTATTTGGGTGCGTTCACCAGATAGCGCAAATAAAAAATGTACTTTTCGCGTAAAGTTAGCTTCTGATGGAACAGTATTAGACGTCGTACTTAAAAACTCTAGTGGAGATGAAATGTTTGATACGGCTGCTGAAAATGCTGTCAATAATGCTTCACCCTTGCCGGTGCCTCAAGATAGGGAATTATTTGCGAGTGAATTTAAAAGTTTCGATCTCGTGTTTGATCCTAGTAAGTCAAAAAATTAATGTATAAAAATAAGTAAAGTGAGAGGAAATAGTTACGTGAATTTATTTAAAAAACTCGTTTTAGTGAGTGCTATTGGATTGTGTTTTGCACCTTCAAGTTATGCTGAAATGTCTATTGAAATTACAGAAGGTGTTGAAAGTGCAACGCCCATTGCGATTGTGCCATTTGCCTCGCAAGGTGCGCCACTTGATCTGAGTAGCGTTGTGAGTTCTGATTTACAACGTAGCGGGTATTTTAATCCCTTAAATCCACAAAATATGCCTTCTCGTCCTAGTACAGCAGATGCAATTCGTTTTGCTGATTGGAAAGGACTTGGGCAAAATTACATTGTGATTGGACGTGTGCAACCTAATGGTGCTCAATTCAATATTGAATTTGAATTATTTGATGTTGCAAAAGGTGAATCGTTACTAGGTTATCGCATGTCATCATCGGCGGCTGAATTGCGCAAAACAGCTCATCATATTAGTGATTTGATATACGAGCGTTTGATGGGTAAAAAAGGCGTATTTAGCGGAAGAATTGCTTATATTACAAGCACTCGTCAAGGTGCCCAGAGTAATCATCAATTGATGGTTGCGGATGCTGACGGTGCGAATGCGAAAGCAATTGCAATTTCCCCTGAGCCTTTAATGTCTCCGGCTTGGTCGCCAGATGCCGCGCGAATTGCGTATGTGTCTTTTGAGAAAAAAAGCGCGGCAATTTATACACAAACGCTTGCGACAGGACAGCGTGAAAGAGTAGCAGAGTTTCCCGGAATTAATGGTGCGCCAGCTTGGTCGCCAGATGGTACGAAACTTGCTGTCACCTTATCAAAAGATGGAAGTCCTGATATATATATTTTAGATTTAGGTACACGTAATGTGACTAAATTAACAAAAAATCGCTCGATTGATACTGAACCGACATGGTCGCCTGATGGTCGCAACATTGTATTTACATCGGATCGAGGTGGCAAACCGCAGTTGTATGTGGTTCCTTCGCAAGGTGGAGAGGAAAGACGAATCACTTTTAGTGGTAGTTACAACGCGAGAGCGAGTTTTTCACCAGATGGAAAATATCTCACCATGGTGCATGGAAACGGTGGTGATTACCGTATTGGTGTAATGGACGTGAATTCAAAATCGATTAGTGTTTTAACGTCTGGTCCGCTAGACGAATCACCCAGTTTTGCGCCTAATGGTAGTATGGTGCTTTATGCGTCACGAAAAGGAAGTACTGGTTATTTATCAGCGGTTTCTGTCGATGGTAAAATGCAACAAAAACTCGTTTTTGATAGTACTGAAGTGCGCGAACCGGCATGGTCGCCAAAATAAATAATTAACTTTTTAACCCTTAACTAATTGGAAATAACAATGAAATTAAATAACAAAATGGCGATGTTCGCCCTTTTAAGTACATTAGCCTTGGCAGGTTGTAGTTCGGATGATGAAAAAGATGCCAGTTTGACTGATGGAAGTTTAAATGGCGCTAATGGTATTGGTGACGCATCAACAAGTGGATTGAATGGTGGATCAAGCTTTGGTGGTTCAGGTCTAAATGGTGGTCGTTATGGGGCACATGGCGCGAATGGTTTGCCACCTGAATTTAGCGATCCAAATAACCCATTATCAAAAAGAACCATTTACTTTATGCTTGATAGCAGTCAAGTACAGCAAGATTTTATTCCTGTGATTGCAGCACACGCCCGTTATTTGTTAGCTAATCCAAGTCAACATGTCGTGTTGGAAGGAAATGGCGATGAGCGTGGTTCACGTGAATATAATATTGGTTTAGGTGAGCAACGTGCAAAATCAATTGCTGCGATGCTTAAAGCACAAGGTGTTTCTGAGGCACAATTGAGCGTTGTCAGTTACGGTGAAGAAAAGCCAGTTGCGATGGGGCATGATGAATCATCTTGGGAACTTAATCGTCGCGTTGAGCTTGCTTACTAAATTATTATGAAAAAAATTTCTGCGCTTTTATTATGGTCGTTGTCGAGTGTTGCTTTTGCAGAACTTGCGCCTGTCATTGATAACTCATCTTATCCCAGTGGTGCGCCTGCAGTTATTCCGGCTCAAGCTAATACATCGGTCAATAATACTTATGAATTGATGACGCGACTAGATGAAGCGCAGAATGAAATTCAGCAATTAAATGGCAAAATGGAAGAGCAGGCCAATTTAATTGCTGAGTTAAAAAAGAAACAATCGATTATGTATTCAGATTTTGACGATCGTTTGCAGCAAATGGAAACGAAAATAAATAGCAATAAATCGAGTGTGGCAACTGAGTCGTCTACACCAAAAGAGAAAGAGCAGGAAGTTGAAGTGCCTGCATCTAAATCTGTTTCACCTGCTCTCACGCCTTCTTCTGGACAAAGTACTGATGGGGATAAAAAACAGCAGTATACGCAAGCTTACGATGCATTCCGTAATGGTCAAACGCTTGAAGCTATTACGCAATTTAATGCATTACTCAGTAAAGATCCAAATAATCAATATGCAAATAATGCGCAATATTGGTTGGGTGAAGCTTATCGAGTTAATAAAAATACGGATGCTGCTCGTAAGGCATTTAATTTGGTTATTGAAAAATATCCCAATAGTGCAAAAGTGCCAGATGCAATATTAAGGCTTGGTCTCATGGAGATGGAGCAACGTAATACAGCAAAAGCAAAAGACTATTTCACTCGTGTGATTACGGATTTTCCTAATTCACCATCCTCACAAATTGCAGCAAAAAAACTGCAGCAGTTTACGGACGTGAAAAATTGATGCTCGAAACGTTGAGAATTAGTGAAATTTTTTATTCTCTGCAAGGTGAGTCAAGTAGAGTAGGTTTGCCGACTGTATTTATTCGTCTGACAGGGTGCCCGCTTCGATGTGTTTACTGTGACACCAGTTATGCTTTTTCAGGCGGTGTAAAAATGTCGTTTGACGCAATTTTTGCAGAAGTTGAAAAATATCAAAGCAGAAACATTTGTGTAACAGGGGGTGAGCCTTTAGCGCAAAGTGAATGTATCAGTTTACTTGCGAAATTGGTTGATTTGGGATACTGCGTTTCGCTTGAAACTAGTGGTGCGTTAGATGTGTCAAAAGTCGATTTTCGCGTGACAAAAGTGATGGATTTAAAAACACCTTCTTCAGGTGAAATGGATAAAAATCGTTACGAAAATATAGCGTATTTATCCGCACACGATGAAGTGAAATTTGTTATTGCAGGCGAACAAGATTATAACTGGTCAAAAAATATACTTAAGCAATATGATTTAACGAGTCGTTGTGATGTTTTATTTTCGCCTGTTGCAGATCAGCAGAATCCGACACAATTAGCAGAAAAAATATTAGAAGATAAGTTAGCAGTGCGTTTTCAAATTCAATTGCACAAATTCTTGTGGCAAGACGCACAGGGAAAATAAAATGGATAAAAAAGCGGTTGTACTACTTTCTGGCGGATTAGATTCTGTTACCGTCTTAGCTACAGCAAAGGCTCAAGGTTATACGTGTTATGCGTTGAGTTTTGATTATGGGCAACGGCATAATGCAGAATTGCAAGCGGCGGCGAAAATTGCCGCAGATTATGAGGTTGAATTAAAAGTCATACGTCTGGATTTAGGTAGTATTGGTGGATCTGCATTAACAGATTCACATATTGATGTACCGCAAAGTTTAGAAGCGGGAATTCCTGTCACATATGTGCCAGCGCGAAATACGGTTTTTTTATCACTAGCGCTTGGATGGGCGGAAGTGTTAAAGGCACAGGATATTTTTATTGGCGTGAATGCTGTCGATTATTCGGGTTATCCAGATTGTCGTCCGGAGTTTATAGCTGCTTTTGAAAATTTAGCCAATGTCGCAACAAAATCAAGTGTTGAAGGTATCCCTTTTAAAATTCATACGCCACTGATTTATTTAACTAAAGCACAAATTATTGAGCAAGGTACTCAGCTCGGTGTGAATTATAGACAAACTGTGTCATGTTACTCTGCAAGTGAACATGGTGAAGCTTGTGGCACTTGCGATGCTTGTCGACTGCGAAAAAATGGATTTGTTGCAGCAGGCATAGAAGACGTGACGCGTTATGTATCAAAATAAGTAACTGTTGTCTTTTCCTGATAGTCAGGTTTTTTTCATTTTTTCATTCACTATTAACCACTAAAAATATTATGAGCAAAGAAATTTCAAGCACAACCTTAATGTACTCAATCCTTTCAGTTGAAGAAGGTGTCAATGTTCAAAAAGACTATTTGGAATCAGGTGAAGTACCTGAAGACGAAATTGAATATGAAGAGGAAATTTTAGGCGATTTAGAGCAAGCTTTAATGGAGCTTATTGACGTTTATAAAGTCCGTTGCAAAACAGATCCAGAACTTCCACCTATTGAAGAGTTATTAAGCGGAGAATAATGGTTTAATCATGATTGTTCTCTACGGAATAGCGACATGCTCCACTGTGAAAAAAGCACGTAATTGGTTGACATCAAATCAACTGGATTATCAATATCACGATATTCGTCTCGCTGGGTTATCAGTTGAATTACTTGATAACTTTGCGACGCGGGTGGATGATTGGCAGTGTTTATTAAATAAAAAAAGTGCCGGTTGGCGAAAATTATCAGCCGAGCAACAAAATCTAGCATTGACCATTAAAAAAGCGTTACCTTTAATCGTCGAGCATCCAACCTTATTAAAACGCCCCATTCTTGACAGCGGTACGCATTTATTTGTCGGTTTTGATGTCGCTATTTATGAGCGCAATTTATTATGAGCAATACATTAGAATTATTAAAAGAGTTAATCCGACGTGAATCCGTTACGCCTAATGACGCAGGTTGTCTAGATCTTATTGCTTCACGTTTAACGCCTTTGGGTTTTGTTGATGAACGATTAAATTTTGGTGATACGGAAAATAGCTGGATGCGTCGTGGTGAAGTAAAACCATTATTTGTTTTTTTAGGGCATACGGATGTTGTGCCTGTAGGTGCCATGCATTTATGGGAATCACCGCCATTTGAGCCTACTATACGTGATGGCAATCTTTATGGACGTGGCGCAGCCGATATGAAAGGGGGTATTGCGGCATTTATTACGGCTGTTGAGCGTTTTGTTGCCAAAAATCCTCATCACGTTGGCTCAATAGCCATTATGCTGACCAGTGATGAAGAGGGTGCTGCTACGCATGGCGTTGTAAAAGTGGTTGATGTACTCGAAAAACGTGGCGATAAAATAGATTGGTGCCTTGTTGGTGAACCATCGAGCGATAAGAAAATTGGCGACGTGATTCGTGTGGGGCGACGTGGTTCATTATGTGCGAATTTGACAGTTCATGGCATTCAAGGGCATGTTGCGTATCCGGAACTTGCTGACAATCCAATTCATAATGTTACCCCCGTATTAAACGAGTTGATTAAAGAAATATGGGATGAAGGAAATCAATTTTTCCCGCCAACACGTTTACAAATTTCCAATATTAATAGTGGTGCTGGTGCAGAAAATATCATTCCAGCGAATGCAAATGTACAATTCAATTTACGATTCAGTACGGAACTCACTGAATCCATCATAAAACAGCGAACACAAGCTATTTTAGATCGGCATGGTTTAAAATACGATTTAGTTTGGCGCCTATCGGGTAATCCCTTTTTAACACAAAATGGTGAATTAATTGATGCAACGCATCGCGCTATTCAATCAGTGACAGGTTTTGAAACACTTGATGACACCGGTGGAGGGACATCTGATGGTCGATTTGTTGCCCCAACAGGCGCACAAGTTATTGAACTGGGTGCATTGAATGCAAGTATTCACAAAGTTAACGAGCATATCGGGGTAAGCGAGTTGGAAGTTTTGAGCCAAATTTACGAGCAAATTTTAGTGAATTTATTATCTACTACGAAAAAATCAACTTAAAAAATTAAAAGAAGGATTTTATGCACTTACTGAACCTTGCAAGACAAGCCATTTTAACGCCTGCCAATATTCAAGATGTGGATGTTGAAAAATTGATGGGTCATCTTTTAAGTGCACAGGTAGATGCGGCTGATATCTACTTTCAATCGACACATTCTGAATCTTGGGTGCTTGAAGGTGGTATCGTTAAAGAAGGGCATCATAGTATCGAACAAGGTGCTGGCGTTCGTGCAGTAGCGGGAGAAAAAACAGGCTTTGCTTACAGTGATCGCTTAGAAATACCTATTTTGCTTGAAGCTATTAATAATGTAAAAGCGATTACCCGCCAAGGGCAAAATGCACAGGTTAATTTAAAAGCAATTACACAAAATGCACGCTTACTCTATCCGGCAGTCAATCCATTAAAATCAATTGACGATCAGCAAAAAATTGATTTCCTAAAAGAAATTGATGCACAAACACGAAAATTAGATTCACGTGTTGAAGAAGTGATTATCAGTTTATCAGGCGTATATGAACATATTTTGGTTGCTAATCAAGATGGGCATTTACTCGCAGATGTTCGCCCACTGGTCAGATTAAATGTGACTGTTATTGTTCAAGAAAACGGGAAGCGTGAACAAGGTAGCATGGGTGGTGGTGGGCGCTGTGATTACGGGATGTTCTTTGAGAAAGAGACGGCTTTTGATTATGCCAAAGAAGCCGTGCGGCAAGCACTCGTTAATTTAGAAGCAGGTGAGGCGCCGGCAGGTAATATGACGGTGGTTTTGGGTGCTGGTTGGCCAGGTATTTTGCTACATGAGGCGATTGGGCATGGACTTGAAGGTGATTTTAATCGTAAAGGAACGTCGGCTTTTAGTGGGCGTGTAGGTGAGCGCGTTGCCTCAGAATTATGTACTGTTGTTGATGATGGAACACTTCAAGGGCGACGTGGATCACTCAGTATTGATGATGAAGGAACAACATCGCAAAATACCATTTTAATTGAAAATGGTATTTTGAAAGGGTATATGCAAGATCGCTTAAATGCACGCTTAATGGGTGTTAATTCAACTGGCAATGGACGACGTGAATCTTATGCGCATTTACCTATGCCTCGCATGACAAATACTTACATGCTAGCAGGGCAACATCATCCTGAAGATATTATTAAATCGGTTAAAAATGGTTTATATGCGAAAAATTTTGCTGGTGGACAAGTTGATATTACATCAGGAAAATTTGTGTTCTCAGCTAGTGAAGCCTATTTAATTGAAAATGGTAAAATTACACGTCCTGTAAAAGGTGCAACATTGATTGGAAATGGTCCGGATGTTCTCACAAAAGTATCAATGGTTGGTAATGATTTAGAGTTTGATAGCGGCGTTGGGACTTGTGGGAAAGATGGACAAAGTGTGCCTGTTGGCGTTGGTCAACCTACACTTAAAATTGACGGTATTACCGTCGGTGGTACACAAGTTTAATAATAAAATGCTTATGAAATTTACTAAAATGCACGGTCTTGGTAATGATTTTGTTGTGGTTGATGCCATTAATCAACGCATTGCACTTTCTCCCAAGAAAATCCGCTTCATGGCAAATCGCCATACGGGTATTGGTTTTGATCAAATGTTGGTGGTTGAACAGACTAGTCAACACAATGTGGATTTTAAATATCGCATTTTTAATGCAGATGGAACTGAAGTTGGACAATGTGGTAATGGCGCACGATGTTTTGCGAGATTTGTGCGTGATAAAAAATTAACGGATAAAGATGAAGTCGTTGTTGAAACAAAGTCTGGGCAACTCATTTTACGCTATGCAGATGATGACTTAATTACGGTTGATATGGGGATACCACGTCATTTACCTGTGGAAATTCCATTAATTGAAGAACAAGAAGCACGTTTTTATACTGTAAAAGTTAATGATACGGAAAAAGCATTTGGGGCTGTTTCGATGGGCAATCCTCATGCTGTTTTGCAGGTTAATGATATTAAAACCGCACCTGTTGAGACGGTTGGCGAAGCGCTTGAGAGTCATGCTATTTTTCCAGAGCGTGCGAATATCGGTTTTATGCAAGTTGTTAGCCGAGATGTGATTAAACTTCGCGTTTTTGAACGTGGCGCTGGTGAAACACAAGCTTGTGGGAGTGGTGCATGCGCAGCTGTGGTTGTTGGCATTGAGCAAAATTTATTAGATAGTAAGGTGAGCGTTGAGCTTCCTGGTGGTACATTAGAAATTAGCTGGGCAGGACGCGGTCACTCGGTATTGATGACGGGTGCTGCAGTTTCAGTATTTGAAGGATTTATTGCATTATGAGTGAACAAGAAGCATTGACTTCAATTAAGAAAATAAAAAGTCCAAAAAGTGTTAAACCGAAGGCCATTAAAAAAATAGTTTCAAAGAAATTAGTAGATGTAAATGATGAGCAGGTTGCCGCATTTTTGGAAGAAAATCCTGATTTTTTTACGAAACACATTCAACTACTTGAAAACATGAGTATCCCTCATCCAAGTGGAGGGGCTGTATCGTTAATTTCAAAGCAATTAGAATTGTTTCGTGGGCGATATCAGGACATGGAAAACCAATTAATTGAGTTGATTGATATTGCAAGAGATAACGATACTGCTGTCAATCGGATGCACAAATTAAATCTAGCTCTTCTTGACGCAAAAACGTTAGATGAAGTCGTGACAAATTTAAATTTAGTATTATCTGAATATTTTTTGACGGATTATGCCGCGATTCGAATTATTCAAATAGAAAATAATACAGAATATGCCGATATTTTTATCTCGCCTGAAAGTAATGATTTGAAGGCCTTTGCACGTGAATTAAGTTATGGCTTGCCTCGATGTGGTCAACCAACGTTGACTCAAGCAAGGGTATTGTTTGGTTTTAATGCTAATGAAGTGAAATCTTGCGCTATTATCCCTATGTTATTTACAGAAATTGAGGGATTGCTGGCCATTGGTAGTCGTGATGAAAACCGATTTCATGCCAGCATGGGACATTTATTTTTAACACAAATGAGTGAAGTTATTGCAACGCGTTTAATTACGTTATTAAAAAATAATTAGCTATTCTTTTATATTATGAATTTACTGATTTCTTATCTAAAATTATGTTTTTTTAAATCTGACCCAATAGATTTAATGCCTACTTCTGCATTTTCTTATAATACAGTTTTGTTTTATTTGATTTCAGGTATCATCGTTGAAGGTTTAATTGCAGATTTTGCCGATGGTTCATTGGAAGTGTCTCTGCGAACCATTATGGCGTTTTCTTCAGTTGCTATATTTTTGTTTGTTCATAAAAATATTCTATTATTTCAACGTATTTTTACAGCGATCTTTGTATGTGAAAATTTTATCATGACACTGGCTATTCTTTGCGAAGTGCTGGATTTTATCATGGTTAAAATGCACTATGAATATCGTGAATGGGTGAGTATCGGAATGGCTATATTTTTAGTCAGTTGGTATTTGGGGATTGTAGCGTATATTTTGCGACGTTTTTTTGCTCATAACATCACCACGAGTCTAACATACGCTTTAACTTACTTTGTTTTAACCTACGGCATTCCAATGCTATTCATGGATATCTAATAATGCGATTAGTTCTGCCACGCTCGCGGTTTGCTATTTTAGGATTATTTTTTGTCATCAACCTAGTGTCTTTTGCTTTATTGCGCATTGCATTATTAGTTAAACAATGGGCAGATATCGATACACCGATTGTTCAAGTCCTTTACGCATTTGTGATGGGTGTTATCTACGACAGCGCATTTTATGCCTATTTGTTAATTCCGTTTACGTTATATCTTGTTGTAATGCCTCATCGATGGTATGGCCATTCAATCAGTAAAATGATTTCCGCCATAGTCTTTTTAATCAGTTTGTACGGACTGTTTTTTCTGATTTTAGCAGAATGGACATTTTGGGATGAGTTTGGAGTACGCTTAAATTTTATTGCTGTAGATTACTTAATTTATACGCATGAAGTGGTTCAAAATATTATTGAATCCTATCCGTTAGGTAAATTATTAACGGGTGTATTTGTTATTACAGTGAGTGTTTTTTGGATAGTTAGACATCATTTTGCAGTCACTTTTCAAAATGAAGAAACATTTTCTCGAAGAATTAAAATTGCAGGTTTCTTATTTTTGTTGCCGATAGTGAGTTATTTTTCAATTCATCGTACAACGTATCAATTCTCACAAAATACGTACTTAAATGAAATTGCAGCAAACGGTGGTTATCAATTTTTTTCTGCGTTTCGAAATAATGAACTTAATTATCGTCAATTTTATCGTTTAGCTGATGATGCTCAATTATCACAAAAAATCAAAACGCAGTTGAGCGTAACTAATGAAAGTCTCTATGATATTAAACGACAAATTACAGCAGATGAACCAGAAAAAAAGCTAAATATTATTTTAATTACAGTTGAAAGTTTGAGTGCAGATTATTTAACTAAATTTGGAAATAAAAATAAAATTACGCCCTTTATGGATAATTGGTTTCAAGATGGCGCATTATTTACTAACTTTTATGCAACGGGAACGCGAACAATTCGAGGGTTAGAAGCGTTGACACTCTCTATTCCGCCAACTGCGGGGCAATCCATTGTGAAGCGCCCTGATAATGAAAGACTGTTTAATTTAGGACATGTTTTGCAAGAGCGTGGTTACGATACCGCGTTTTTATATGGTGGCATGGGATATTTTGATAATATGAATGCGTTTTATGAAGGAAATGGCTATCGTATTGTGGACCAGAATCAATTTACTTCTGAGGAAGTGACGTTCAAAAATGCATGGGGTGTTTCTGACGATATTATTTTCAATCGCACCATAAAAGAAGCAGATAACGATTTTTCTCAAGATAAACCATTTTTCTTTCAGATTATGACGACCACAAATCATCGCCCCTATTCATATCCAGAAGGGAAAATTGATATACCCTCTGGAAAAAGTCGTGAAGGTGCAGTGAAATACACAGATTATGCGATACAAGAGTTTATCAAAACAGCAAAAACGAAACCCTGGTTTGACAATACAATTTTTGTTATGGTGGCTGACCATTGCGCTGGTAGCGCACGTAAAACAGATCTGCCAGTGGATAAATATCATATCCCACTTTTTATTTATTCGCCAAAGCATGTTCCTGTTGTCGAAAATACAACGCTTTCAAGTCAAATAGACGTTGCACCTACATTGCTTGGGCTACTCAATTTACGTTATGAAAGCCAATTTTACGGTCAAGATATTTTGAAAACAGCGCCTGAGAAAGGGCGTGCTCTAATTAGTAATTATCAAAAATTAGGTTTATTTAAAGATAATAAATTAGTGTATTTATCACCGCAACAAAAGATTGATGTGGTAGATGATCCAATGGGTGAGCATCATAGTGTAGCGCCTGAAACACAAACTGATTTAGTTAATGATGTGATGAGTTATTATCAGTCGGCCGATTATATTTGGACACATCGACTGAGTCGTTATTAACATTGTAATGCAAACTAGTTCCATTTTAATTCGAACTAAAACTTAACATTTTAGGATAAACTTCATGAAAAACATCGATTTTAATGTTCAAAAAATTATCCGCCATACGCTGATTGTTTTATCAGCGGTTTTATTAACAGCGTGTATGACGGTTGGGCATGAGTTTCCTGCTGGTCAAGTGACAAGTATCAAAATTGGCGAAAGTACGCAAACTGATATTACTAATATATTCGGTACGCCTTGGCGAATTGGGATTGAAAATGGATTAAAAACTTGGACGTATGGCGATTACACCTATAGTTTGATTGGCAGTGGAAATTCAGAAGATTTAGTGATTCGTTTTAATAAACATAACATTGTATCTTCTTATACGTTTAATAGTACTAAACGCTCAAAATAAACGTGCAAGCTGTTGCTCAACAACAATTAGTTGATTTTCTAAAGCAACTCGAAGTGGAACAAAGGGTTTCGATTCATACACTGAAAAGCTATCAACGTGATTTAAAGTATTTGGTGGGTTTTTGTGTAACAAAAAGTGTTGAGCAATGGGAACAACTGCAAACTAGTGATGTTCGCCAGCACATTGCAACGCGACATCGTAAAGGATTAAGTAGTAAAAGTTTGCAACGAGAGCTATCGTCTATACGATGTTTTTATCGTTTTTTATTTAAACAAGCTATTGTCAATGCAAATCCTGCTCAACACGTTAAAGCGCCTAAACAGGCGAGAAAATTACCAAAAACATTGGATGTTGATGAAGTAGGTGGATTACTTGATTCAGGTGTAAATTCAGTTTTAGAGATGCGTGACGTGGCGATGTTTGAGCTTTTTTATTCCTCGGGTTTACGATTAAGTGAATTAGTGGGCTTGAATATGCCTGATATAGATTTACGTGGTAAATCGTTGCGAGTTCAAGCGGGTAAGGGTGGTAAAGCACGTATTTTGCCGATCGGAAGTAAAGCAATCGACGCTCTGCAAAAATGGTTTGAGCATCGTCAAGCTTCTTCTGGCAATGAATTAGCCGTTTTTATATCTGCTCGCGGCAGTCGATTAAGTCAGCGAAGTGTAGAGTATCGACTAGCACAATGGTGTACAAAAAAAGGAATTCAATCGCATGTTCACCCGCACATGTTGCGACATTCATTTGCAAGTCATTTATTGCAATCTAGTCAGGATTTACGAGCGGTTCAAGAATTGCTCGGGCACAGTAGCATTAGTACCACTCAAATTTATACGCATTTAGATTTTGAACATTTAGCAAAAGTTTACGATAACGCGCATCCGCGAGCGAAAAAAAAACTTTTTTAACCATATTCACCATGCCAAAAAAAGTAAAAATCTGCTACTATGCGCTTTAATTTTAAAATAATTTTCACGCAAAGATATTTGCTTTCAAGGTTCAAATTATGGCGGCAAGCGAAAAAATAACAGGCATCAAATCCAGAGGTACTGCTTGGATTTTGAGTGTATTAACGTTAACGAGTCTTTTTGTTCTATTTGTGTTATCACAATGGTGGGGCAGGGAGCCAGCGCAATTCAATATTTTAGAAGAAGCTATCCTACAGGCAAACCCCGAAACAATTAAAACAGAACATGTGAGTGCCGAAGAAAATCAAGAAGGTGCAACGCCGAGTT
>CAINHP010000145.1 GCA_903848905.1 uncultured Pseudomonadota bacterium | reverse complement strand
CGATACGCAAACGCAATATGATTGGCGTGCGGATGCAGAAGATGTTGATTTTTTAATTCAGCAATCACTGCCTGTTCATTTTCACAAGGCGCAATAAAGCCGATAAAACGTGATTTTTTGAGGATTTCCTCAAACGTATAAGATTGCGAAATAGTGAACACAAGATTCTTGTTCTTTAAATTTTCGAATGCACTGCTTTTTCTAATGTTTGGCGAATGAAGCGTTGATATGGAATATTTGAGCGCATTGCTTCTTGCTTGATAGCTTCCAGCAAGGGATCGGATAAACGCAAGGTGATGCTACGTTCTTTTCGTTGAAATTCAAATTGTATGGGCACTAAAGCCGATAAATCGTATTCAGTTAAATCGGCAGTATCGATAAAATGCTCTGCATCGTTATCTGTTTGCAATTCAGGTAATTTCTTTTTCATAACAATCAATCTCTTTCTGGTGCATATAACGTGAACTAATTGGGCGGATATAAGTTTTTTCGCTAATGTTTCGCAAGGTGAAGGCAACAAAAATATGTCGCCCTTCGTCTGTTACACCAAGCGCGATGTAGCGATCTTCGCTCTGTGAATGTTTCAGGTCAGGAAAAATATGCAACATTTTGTAAAAAGCTGATTCAAGTTCAGAAAGCGTCACTCCGTGTTTTTGACACTTTGTTTTGTTTCCATCATCCCAGTCAAAACCTGTTATATTTTTCATTTTCATTGAGCGTAGTATTGAATTTTGTACATACAACTGTCAACCATTTCAAAGATTCGCTGTCTATAATTTTTTTATTGACTATTTGCAAAATTAAAACTTATGCTAGAATAACCAACGGAGATAGTAGGAAATAAATAGCGCCGTTTTTATTAGATTGAGATACTCCCTCTTTTTCTGTCTAGTAGGCGGTGCTATTTATCTTAATGGCTCTTTTCATTCTTGCCACCACACAAAGGCAATATCATTATGTCAAAAATCACCTGTTTTCATGATGGCGAATGCCCACTTTGCAAAGTCGAAATTAATGCCATGAAAAAACTAGACAAAGACGCGCAAATTGAGTGGGTAGATATTACGCAAGACACCGCAGCCTTAGCCAATGCCGGACTGACTTATCGAGAGGCTATGGATAGAATTCATGTCATGGATGAAAACGCGCAACTCCATTCAGGCGTTAGTGGTTTTTTACTTGTTTGGAAACGCCTGCCTTATTACCGTTTTTTTGCTAAAATAATCGAAAATGTACCGTTTATGTTAACGATTATGGAGAAATTTTACTGCCTCTTTGCACGCTACCGCTTAACACTGACGGGTAAAAAATACTTGGATGAGCCAAAATGAACCAAATCAATCCACGTAAACTGCTCCACTCAAAATGGACTGCCCTGCATCCCACGAAAAAACGTCGGCATTTTATCGTGACAAAACTCATTTTATCGCCCGATAATGAAATCATTATCGGATGTGAACTCGAAGCGGTGATTGATAAAAGCATGACCGAAATGGATTGGAAACAACTCAAAGAAGCTACTTCTTGGCAAATGGGCTGGCGTTAATTCTGCCCGTATTTCATATCATTTGCTTTATGATGTCATTTTTCAATGCATTTTAAAAAAACATGATAAATCAACACACATTTAACGACATCGCCGCGCAAATCAGTGCCGCCACGCATCGCCAATTTGACGTTACCGCCACTAAATCCATAGCAGGTGGTGATATTAATAGCGCATTTATACTGCAAGGATCGACACAAAATTATTTCGTCAAACTCAATCGTGCCAATTTAATTGATATGTTCGCTGCTGAGTTTGATGGATTAAATGCGCTTGCCAACACAAAAACGATTCAAACGCCCCGCCCCATTCTTTATGGTCAAGCCGAAAAATCGAGTTTTTTGGTGCTCGAGTACATCGAATTCACCCGGATGACATCCTCAGCGCAGCGCATATTAGGCGAACAATTAGCCAATTTACATCAACAAAAACAGCCTTATTTTGGCTGGACTCGTGATAATACCATTGGCTCAACCCCGCAAATAAACACACACGCCTATGATTGGGCGACATTTTGGCGAGAACATCGCTTAGGATTTCAATTAAGACGTGCGGCAGAAAATGGTTACAGTGGAAAACTACAACATTTAGGCGAAAAGTTATGTGCCCGCGTGGATGATTTTTTTACCGATTACACGCCTGCTCCATCACTTCTGCATGGTGATTTATGGGGCGGCAATATCGCGTGTGATGCGCAGCAACGCCCCATTATTTTTGATCCTGCCTGTTATTTTGGTGACAGAGAAACCGATTTAGCCATGACCGAATTATTCGGTGGTTTTGGTGCCGATTTTTACAGCGCATACAATAGCGTTTGGAAATTAGATGCAGGCTATCAAACACGCAAAACACTTTACAATCTTTATCATATTTTCAATCACGTCAATTTATTTGGCGCGGGGTATGAGCGTCAAGCACAACAAATGATGGAACAATTATTAAGCGCTTAAAAACTTACTGCTCACGCAAAATTTTCATAGGCGGTTGATTCACCACTTTTCGCACGCCCCAAAAACCTGTTAATCCAACAAGCAATAATCCCAATAAAGGCACTACGAGCCATAAAATAAAATTGGGTTGATAATGGATGTGCATGACACGGGTATATAAAAAATAGAGTATCGTTTCGGACATCACCACCGCAAGCACACCGGACATCAAACCTAAAAAACAAAATTCAATCAAATGCGTTTTGCGTAAAAAATGTCGCGATGCCCCTAAGCTACGCATTAACGCCCCTTCATAAATACGATAATCCAGCGTCGCGTAAACCGCCGCAAATAACACCGTAAAGCCCGCCATTAACGCAAAATAAAGTAAATAATTGATCGCTTGGGTCAACTGATTCAAAATCGTTTTAAATTGTTGCAATATCGCATCGACTTCCAAAATCGTGGTGCTGGGGTATTTTTTCACTAACGTGTTCAACACCTCTTTTTGATTTTCTGGTAAATAAAAACTGGTTAAAAACGTGCTAGGGTATTTCTCAATCGTTTGGGCAGAAAAAATCATGTAAAAATTCGGTTTCATGGTTTCCCACTCTACGGCGCGAATATTCGCCACTTGCGCCGTAAATTGTTCACTTCCCACGGTAAACGTTAGCGTATCACCTAAATGGATTTGCAAACTATTGGCTAATTTTTGTTCAACAGATACCAGACCCGTCTGATTTTCTTGCCACGCCTCGCCTTCAACGAGTTTATTATCAACCGGCAAAACATTTGCCCACGTTAAACTCAATTCACGATTAATCGCATTTTCGCCTTGCGAATCTTTGCTGACAATTTTTTGCACAGGCGTTTGATTGATTTCCACCAAGCGACCACTAACGATAGGATAAAATGCACTCGCCAAAATCGATTGGTTTTGCAAATCCGCTTGTAAATGGTCTTTTTCCGGTGGAAAAATATTCAACGCAAAATGATTGGGCGCATTTTTTGGAAGTTGCTGTTGCCATGAATCAAGCAAACTCGTACGCACGGTAAAACTTAAAATCATGGCAACAAAGGTTAAACTAAATGCCATTATTTGCCCAACGCTCGCACGGCTATTTTGCAAAAGATGCTGAAGACCAAAACGCCACGTTAAATTCAACTGCGGCAAACCCCGACGCCCCCACTGCAAACAACCATAAATACAAAGCCCTAATACCGCACCGGCCACTAAACCACCGCCTAAAATCGTCGCGGTCATTTTCAAGTCTTGGGTGTATTGCCAAATCAAAAGGCTTATCAATCCTATCGCAAGACCATAAACTAACCATGCACTACTGGGCATGGGCGATAATTCACGACGCAGCACACGGAGTGGTGAAACATGCTTTAATCGAAGTAAGGGTGGCAACGCAAAACCAATCAGCATGACAAAGCCAATCACAAATCCAAATAAAATAGCAAAAAGACTTGGCGGCACGACCTGTTGGGGCAAAAGTGAATTTAATAAATAAAATAAACCTTCTTGCGCTAATAAACCCAGCAAACAACCCACCGCACTCGCCAATAATCCAAATACCAAAAATTGACTGCCATAAAGCCACAAAATATCATTTTGACGACAACCAAAACAACGCAAAATAGCGGTTGCATTGAAATGACGCTCTGTATAACGCTGCGTTGCCATCGCAATCGCAACACCCGAAATCAACATGATAACAATACTGCAAAGTCCTAAATACCGCTGTGCACGCTCTAAAGCCCCCCCTAATTCTGGACGGTCGCTGTGAATATCCATAATGCGTTGTGACGGGTTTAATTGTGGTTTGAGCCAATCATGGAATGCATCTATATTTTTCATGTCCCCCGCAAATTGAAAATAATAGCTCACGCGACTTCCCGGTTGTACCACGCCTGTCGCGGGCAGATCATCTAAATGAATCATCACGCGAGGCGAAAAGCTATAAAAGTCACCGCGTTTATCGGGTTCATACGTCAATAAGTTGGTAATAATGAGCGCTTTTTTGCCTACGACAAGTGAATCGCCTAACTTGAGATTCAATGCGGATAGTACCCGTTTTTCAACCCATGCGGTACCTTGCTGCGGCGGTGTTTGAATGATTGAGGGCGACGAATCGAGCGTATTAGTGACTTTCAAAACGCCACGCAAAGGATAATGTGCACTGACCGCTTTAATGCTGGCGAGTAACAATTCATCATGCTCAATTAACACACTCGTAAATTCGACAGTTTGCGCAGACATTAAATTGTCTTTTTGCGCTTGCGTTATCCACGCCTCAGAAATCAATGACGGACTTTTAATCACTAAATCAGCGGCTAGAAATTCTGCCGTTTGTGAAGTCATGGTGGATTGCAGTCGATTAGTAAAAATAGAAATCGCGGTAGAACTTGTCACCGCAATCATCAACGCAACCAGTAAAATTGTCATCTCACCCGAGCGACTATCTCGCCAAAGCAGACGCAAGGCTAACGAAAAACGACTCATCAATTGAAAATGTGTCACGCGCTCACCTGCCCTGCATCGAGTTGAATGGTGCGCCCACATCGCGCCGCCAATGCTCTATCATGCGTCACTAAAATTAACGTGGTGTTGTTTTCGCTATTGAGTTCAAGGAGTAAATCAATAATATGTGCCCCCGTTTTACTGTCTAAATTGCCTGTTGGCTCATCGGCAAATAAAATAGCAGGATGGGTCACAAAAGCTCGCGCTAATGCAACGCGTTGTTGCTCACCGCCTGACAGTTGCTTGGGTGTATGCGATAAACGATGGGCAAGACCTACACGAGTGAGCAACGCGGTTGCCGCTGATTTTGCATTTGTATCACCAATTAACTCAAGAGGCAGCATGACATTTTCAAGTGCCGTCAACGAAGGTAATAATTGAAAAGATTGAAATACAAAACCAATTAACGCGCTACGCACTTTTGCCCTACCATCTTCATGCATTGATGTCAGTGACTGGCCATTCAAATGTATCGAACCTGTACTTGGCGTATCCAGTCCTGCCAATAAACTGATCAGCGTGGATTTTCCCGATCCAGATTCACCGATAATGGCAATACTTTCACCCGATTTGATTATCAAATCAATCGATGACAAGATAGTCAGCAATCCATCGGAAGTCTTGACTGATTTACTCAGGTTTTCGGTAACAATAATATTTTCAACTAAAGGCGTATGGTTCATGATGAAATTTTTATTTATGGTGAGTGTGGGATTACTGTCTATGAACGTCAATGCAAAAACAGTTGTCGTTTTAGGCGATAGTATCAGTGCAGGTTATGGCATTGATGTGAATGCGGGTTGGGTTTCACTTCTCGAAAAAAAGCTCAATGAAAATGGCGCACATCATATCGTCCATAATGAAAGTATCAGCGGTGATACCACGACGGGTGGACTTGCGCGATTAAACCATGCCTTAGATTTTAAACCAAACATTTTTATTCTTGAGCTTGGTGCGAACGATGGACTGCGCGGTTTTCAACCTTCGTTAATTAGAAATAATCTCACGCAAATCATCCAACGCGCCCAGCAAACGGGTGCAAAAGTGGTTTTATTAAGCATGAAAATCCCACCTAATTACGGTGATCGCTACATCACGCTTTTTTATGATATGTATCCGCAGCTCGCCAAAGAATTAAATACGGCTTATGTGCCATTTATTATGGAGGACGTTGCGCTAACGAAAGAGATGATGCAAGCAGATGGCCTTCATCCCAACGAAAAAGGCCAACCTGCTATTATGAATAAAGTGTTTACTGAGGTTTTGCCTTTGCTGAAATGAGTGATTCTAAATGGCTAGATACATCATTGCGTTTTGTTAGCGGTGGTGGTATATTCGAGTTGCGCCTAAATTATGAGACCCTCCCTAAATTCTACGAGTGGCAACGTGTAAACGTGTGGTGAAGCTGGAGTGGATGTCCCAGCCGTAATTAAGGCGTGTTTTTAATTTCCCTATATTTTTCATTTCTTAGGTGATCTGGATTGATAATCCCAGATGTCACGATTACATTTAATGATTCTTTCTTCTTTTTAAAGTTGATTACTACGACAGATTTCCCCACAATTTCGGCTACATTCATCTCAAAAACAGCTAGAATATTGTTGTGTTTTGAGTCATAAAACCACTTTGCCTCACTTAAATGATCTGGTAATTTCTTTGCCGTATCAATTGACAGAGCCACTCCTTTTTTTGGTTTTAAAATCTCGCAAAGAATGTCGTAATTGATGATCACTCATATGAATTTCATTGTTAATTGGTTCTAACGCTAAAACAGCAACGTCATCCATCACATAAACAGGTAATGTCCCCACACAAACAAATTCATGCCTTGCGTTGTAAGTTTCCATTGTGACTCTTTCTACAAAATCAGCAAACACTTGTCCATCAATCATTATTCGATTCATCCTTGTTCATAACAAGCGTTTCTTTATCCCTCCTCCAAATACACATTTTTCAAACTCACATAATGCGACGCCGAGTAGCGCAAATATTCTTTTTCATTTTCACTGAGTGGGCGACTTTGTTTCGCGGGCGATCCAACATATAAATAACCACTTGAATGTAAACGCGGGTTGGGTTTCACTTCTCGAAAAAAAGCTCAATGAAAATGGCGCACATCATGTCGTCCATAATGAAAGTATTAGCGGTGATACCACAGCGGGTGGACTTGCCCGATTAAACCATGCCTTAGATTTTGAACCAAATATTTTTATTCTTGAGCTCGGGGCGAATGATGGACTGCGCGGTTTTCAACCGTCGTTAATTAGAAACAATCTCACGCAAATCATCCAACGCGCCCAGCAAACAGGTGCAAAAGTGGTTTTATTAAGCATGAAAATTCCACCTAATTACGGTGATCGCTACATCACGCTTTTTTATGATATGTATCCGCAGCTCGCCAAAGAATTAAATACGGCGTATGT
>CAINHP010000144.1 GCA_903848905.1 uncultured Pseudomonadota bacterium | reverse complement strand
CGTTGTAGAGCAATCCCAACGCGTTGCCGGTAGGCACATTCGTCACGCCAATACTCGTGTACTGTGCAGTGGTGAGAGGCAGGGTGGTGTTCCCCGCAAGACCGTCTGCACTGGCCAAAATAGCGTTGTAGTCATTCACAATCGTTTGAATTAAAGCTGTGGCGCTGGTGTTGCTGCCATCGACCAAAACGCTGTCTAGCGCAGAGTTGATCGCAGCAAGATTGCTCGAGGTCACCCCCGTCACGCCAATACTCGTAAACTGTGCAACGGTGAGAGCGGGGATGGCGGCATCCCTCCCACCGGCAGATGATTTGGTCAAAATAGCGTTGTAGTCATTCACAATCGCTTGAATTAAAGCTGTGGAGCCGGTTTTGCTGCCATCGACCAAAACGCTGTCTAGCGCAGAGTTGATCGCTGCAAGATTGCTCGAGGTCACCCCCGTCACGCCTGCTGTAACGTAGGTGGCAACGCTCAACCCGCTAGTGGCTGCGGTATTGTTTATCGCTGCATTTTGGATTGCAGTCACGGCAACTTGGTTTGCATTTCGAGTATTGGAGCCAGTATTTTCGCCTGATGTAGAGCCACCGCCTAAACCCACTCCAGCAGCTACACCGCCTCCTATGGCAGCTAAGCCAGTCGCTACCCACCAAGGATTAATACCTGCTATGCGAGCCATGTTCAGTGAACCGGGTATGTAACTCAGTTCGTTGCCACTAACGTCTGCCAAGGTGTTTTGCAAAGCAGTGTCTCCAGGTGCCATGCTCATCAAAATATTATGATCGCCATGTGCATACATTAGCGTGGTGCCATCACCTAATTCAGTGCCTAACGCATTGTTTTCACCAATGATATAATCTATACCGTCTTGACCTGGCAAAGCTATATCGCACCCAGTATCTCCTTTTGCTTCGTTGTAATAGTTACTTAAAGTAAGTTGTGTGCCATCCGCATATTGCAGCTGTAAATCGGCACCCTCTCTTTTAACGATGACGTTATCCAGCAACTTGCTAACACCCTCTTTCTGAAGGATGATGCGGTAATGTTCACCCGCCTTGGCTTTAATAACATTGGCCTGCCCTGCCTTTAAATCGACACCAGTAGTACCATTATTTAAAGATAAGTGATCACTCACTTTAACGAGATTTTGTGAAGTAGCCATGAGTTAATTTCCTGTATGTAAACTGAGTAAGTAAGTACTTATTGATTCAATTTGTGAGCTTTTCGCACTGGGCTGCTCAATCTTAACGCTCGCCTCTGCCCCAATATCAACACTCTGCCAATTCACCACCGCTTTATCAGAAACTTGTTTGATAGTTAACGTGTTTCCCACCTGATTCATCGACACGCGGCTTTGAGGCACCCCACCACCAATCGGCAGCGCATTAGCCGCTGGATTAGCCAATACAACTGGCGTGACAAAACTCAGCGAGGTGCCTAAAAAGACACCCGTTCGCAAAAATAAACGAACCATCGCCCCTTTTGAGCGTCTTGAACCAGTGCTCTTTTTAGCGACTGTGGCATTTCCACCTAACACAATTAAAGTGTTCAGGCGTTTTGAGATAATAATTTTGTAATAATCAGCGTTCATGTCTTTTCGTGTATTTCAGTATTTAGCTGTGTTAGGGGGGGGTGTTTTTATCCAATAAACAGGATTAGAATCGTTTTCTACATTATCCTTTTTATTGAAGGCACTCCATATCCTGCTTTCGAAGGGATTTACTATTGATTTTTGTTAATTACTTGAACTTGCTTACATTTTAAGCCACGGCAATTTACGTTAATCTGTCAATCCAAAGCGATTTCGCTAAGATAAAAAACATTTTTTCAACATTCGGTCATTTTTTAAAATGAATACCATGAGTGCCTTCCCTACAAAAAAGTTTTACCAAGCAGCGCACATCAATTCGTTGTCATTTTTACTATTCATCAACTCACGACGTAATAATTGGGTATGCGATGTCAGCAAAAAAACCAAAACCTCAAAAAAAACACAAAAGAGCCCTTCAGAAGCCTTTACAGCGCGGTCTTTTATTTTTACAGCATAAAAATATTGAAAGGTTTAGTTCACAGTAATACTGGTTTGATACAGTATATGTTAGGGATATTGAGTTCCAAATCGGTTTAGCTCAAAACTGTGAGGTAGTTCACAGTTTTATGTTGAATAGACGGTTTTTCGAGATTTATTAAGCATCCATTTACGCAGATAGTGCAAATATATAACTTAATTAGGAAACGAAAGGGAAAAGTAGGTCAAAATGATTTGATGATTTTGAACATACTATAAATAAATATTATGGATAATGCGCGAACGAGGATTGAAAAAATAAATATGAGACCTTTGCACGAAGTCTGTAAAAAGGATATAAAAATGCTACTTGGAATATCAAAGCAGGCTCTGACTGGGAAAAGCAAAAGCACTTACGGATACAAAGCTCATATCAACGTTGATGAAGAAGATTTAATTAAAGCAATCGCTTACTCAGCGGGTAACGTACATGATTCAAATCACTTCACTACTTTGCTTAAGGGCAATGAATCCAAGGCTTACGCGGACAGTGTTTATCAAAGCCAAACACACACTGACTGGACGCTATGGGAAAAGCCCGTTATCTTGGTTTAGGAAGAAATCGTACCCGCCTAGACCTAATGTGTGTTGCTCATAATATTAAACGTGGTTGATCGATTTGACAGGGCACAGTACGCTTAAAAAAAGCGATTGACGGGTAAAAACCCGTTAATCCGAACTAAATGAACAGTGTTTAGCCATTATTTTTGTAAATTAATTAAAAAATCATCTTTGAGCCATTATTGGGCTAATAATGAGCCTTCGTGCAAAGGTCTGAATTTATAATTATTAAAATGTTGTATCTGTCGCTTAACGTTCATTCAATGCACCGCCAAAGGCTTTAAATAGCGGCTTGGCTAGGTATTTCAATACCGAGCGACTATCGGTGCGGATATCAACGGTGGCAATCATGCCAGGCTTTAATATCATCTTGGCAAATTTTGGGTTGTCTTGAAGCTTATCGGGACTGACTTTGACATTAACCCGATAAAAGGTATTGACCTCACCTTTACTGCCGGTTTCTGTGAGCGTATCCGAACTAATGTGTGTGACGCTGCCATTTAGGGTGCCAAAGGTTGAGTAATCATAGGCATCAAGTTTGATGCTGACCGGCAACTCTAAGCTGAGCTGTCCGATATCGACGGGATTGACTTTGGTTTCTATAATCATGTCGCCTTCAGTAGGCGATATTTGCATCAGTTCATCCCCTGCCCGCAATACGCCACCAATGGTACTAATCTTTAGCGATTTAACGACACCCGTTACGGGTGAATTGAGTTCAGTATGGCCTAAGATGCTTTGGCGTTCTTCTAGTTTGTAGTGATTCGAAGTCTGTTCTTCTTCGATTTTAGTGACTTCCATGCGGGCATCTTGTTTGTATTTGTTTTGCGTAGCATTGATCTTACCCTTGATGTCAGTAACTTGGCGCTTGGTTCGCATCACTTCGAGTCGACTCGTATCACCGGTGATAATGAGATTCTCATTCATTTTTAGCTCTTCTTGCGCCATGACTAATCCTTCTTTTAAGGTAGCCAATTCTTCTTCTAAGCTAATTTTACGTTGCTCATACAGTGCTTTTTGCACAGTGATAAACTCAGGAAAGTCTTTGGTTTTATGTGTAAATATCAGAGGCTTTCCGCTTGCTTCCGCTTGTGCCCGTTCCAAGGCGGCGGCTAGTGCAGCCGCCTTGGCGCGACTTTCTTCGTAGCTAGCATGGGAACGATCCGTTTCTAAGACGGCTAAATGTTGCCCAGCTTTTACGCTTTGCCCCTCTTCCACCAATATCTTGGACAATACGCCGCCATCAGCGGCTTGGATGATTTGGGTACGATCACTAGGTATGACTTGGCCTTGAGCTCTGACGCTTTGATCTATATCAAACAGCGCAGCCCAGAGTAAAAAGCCGCATAAACCCATCAGCAGTAAGACAATCATGGAGGCTGCGCCTGTTTGACGATGTTGAGCGTTTATAATCACTTCATAGCCTCCTGTACGGGGACGGGCTGGAGTTGCGGCGTATTGAGTTGCTTTATCACTAAGGCCTTTGGCCCATCCATAATGATCTGATGATTAGCAATAACAATGAGTCTATCCACAAGCTCAAGCATTTCGTTTTTGTGAGTGACTAAAACCAAGGTATCTTCAGGCTTTAGGCTTTGTTTGAATAACTGGGTAATTTGCATTTCTAAGTGACGATCCATAGATGCAGTGGGCTCATCTAGTAACCAGATGCTAGGCCCGCGTAAAAAAGCCCGCGTTAGATTAACCAGTTGACGTTGACCACCGGAAAGGCCAGTGCCGCCTTCAAAGATGTCTTGTTGTAAACCTTTAGGATGTTGACTAATGACCGCTTGCAGTAAGCCAGTCTTTCTAGCTGCATTCATAATCAAATCATCACCGGGATCTAACTGACCTAAGATCAAATTTTCACGTAAAGTGCCTGAAAATAAACGGCCGTCTTGTTGTACATAACCTAGGTGCTCAGCTAATAAGGGCTTAGCCAGATGACAGAGATCGACATCATCCAATAATACGCGGCCTTCTTGAGGTTTATACATCCCCGACAACAAACGTAACAAAGTGGTTTTACCGGCACCTACAGGACCTAGTACACCTATTTTTTCACCTGGTTTAATTTGTAAGCCGGACACCGATAAGGCCTTGTTGCCGTTATAACTAGCGACCACATTTTCAAAGCGATAGTGACCAAGAAGGCTTTCAATGACAATGGGATGCTCTTGACCATGATGATCGTCTTGCAAACTCCACAAGCGATCTAAGCCTTGCAAGGCGGCTTTGCTGTGCGCCCATTGCATTAATTGATTGGGGATCATCGCAACCGGGGCTAACACTCGACCCGATAAGATAGAACATGCAATTAAACTACCCATGGTAAGCTCGCCTTTGCTCACCAGTAAGGCACCACATGCAACTAATAGAATATATGACAATTGCTGAAAAGCGGCGGTCAAATGCTGTGAATGCTCACTGATATTGCGCATTTGCAATTCGAAGTCGCGAGCGTCATCGGTGGTTTTCATCCAACGCGATAACATACGCCAACCGCCTTGACCGGACTTGATGGTTTCAGCACCTTCTACCGTTTCTACCAATAAGCCGGTTTTAAAGTTACTGGCGCTCATGGCTTTGCCGGCAAAATTTTCTAAGCGTTTGCGATAATACCAACCTATCACACAGGATAAGATAAAAAATATTAAGGGGATAACAGCTAATACACCGGCGACCAACGCAATCAGTAGTGTAAAGATCAAGGCAAACGGCGCGTCGATCAATAAACTGGTAGTGATGCTGGTAAAGAAACCTCGAACAGTTTCATAACCGCGCATTTGCCCAGCCAAGGCCCCGACACTTTGCGGTAACTGGTCTAAACGTATAGCTAAAAAGCGAAGATATATGGTACGGGAAAGACGTTGATCAACTTTGTCTATCAGTTCTTCATAAATAGTGGTTCGTAGCCGTTTTGCCATGAGCTCGAACAGTACGGCCAATATGACCCCCAAAGTCAGCACTAACAAGGTTTGGGTCGCGCCGGTAGGCACAACTCGATCATAAATTTGCATACTGTATAAAGAGGTGGTCAAAGCGATGACATTAATGACCACACCGCCAATGACAGCCTCTAAGAGCAGTTTTCGATGTGCGAAAACTTCTTGTCGTATCAGTTGATAAACCGGACTACTAGTGGCCACAAAAGGCTGGCTTAGTTTAAGTACCGCGAAATCATGCTCAGTGAACTCAGCATCGGCTTGTTCTTGCCAGCGACCTTCTTTTACATCCCACCATTCACTGATCCACTGACCTTGAGCATTTTTGCCTCGAAGAATTCCCCACTCGCCTAAACGATTTCCGCTGCGCACATAAATTAAGGCAGGCAGTGCTGCGACATCAGGGGCGCGTAACCAACGCGGCCGTGGTAGTTGTAAATGTTCGCTGACGGTTTTTAATTGGCCTTTAGCATTTTTGACATACTTCTTTATCGCGGAATCTGCAGCCTCTTGTAAAGCCAGTCTATCAACACTGTCATGCTGCAATTGGGCTAGGCGAATCAGGCTAGAATGTAAATTAAGGGTGTTATTAATGTCGATATGATTATTTAAATCCAGCGCTATACTCATTGGCCCACTCTCTCAACTGACTGTACGCCTTGACTATAAATTTCAAGGCGCCAGGTGGAGGATAGTTGAGAAGACTGGGTATCGGCTATCTGCGTCCCTATGCTAATCAAATCGCGTACCGCATTTAGAGTATCTTGCCAGGTTCTTTTTCCAGCCAAAAATTGGCGATCATATGATTTAAAAATATCTTCAGAAGCTTGTTGTGATTGTTTAAGGACCTGCAAGCGAATTTCTGCGTTAGAAGCCAAACTAAAATCAGAAATCACTTGAGTATTAACCATAAGACTTTGCGTATCCACATCGGCCAAAGCGGCTTGATATTGTGCTTTAGCGCTATCGATTGCCGTTAGCGTAGAAAGCCCGGCTCCAAAACTAGTCGTCACACCCAGAAAGATACGCGGATCATTGCCCGCATTTTGAAATGAGATATTGCCAAATTGTTGCTCGGCACGCACATAGACTTGCGGCGACAGGTTGGCTTGACTGGCATCAATCATCGCCAGTTGCACTTGGGCTTGCGCTTTGGATTTCTGGATAGTTGGATTTGCCAAAATTGCCTGATCCAGTAAAATTGGTAAATCGTATTTAATTGGCTTAGGTTCAGCAATACTCTCACTAAGTTGTTCGTTACTCAGATGGCGATTTAGCAATTGTTCCAATTGACCAATAGCCGTATTCATTTGCGCTTTGGCCATAGCCGTATCGCCTGCCAGGGATTTCAATCGACTGACCACCAATACTAAATCACTCTCTGAAGAAGCTCCCTCTTCGACTCTATGCTTAACCATGTCATTCAAGTGGACATAAGTCTGCATACTTTCGTTATAGAGCTGTATTTTTTGATAGGCCGCCAACCAATCGCTGTAGCTTTGCACGACCCTTGTTGCAATTTGCAATCGTGCTTCTTCAAGAGCCGCATTGCTTAATTCAACCCCCGCATTAGCTTTGTCGAGTCCCGCCGTTAATTGTCCGCCCGTCCATAAAGGTTGTTGCAAATCTAAAGTGACGGCAACAGGATCACCACGGTAAGAAGGATCTGTTTCTGGATTGTTGTACTTACTTTGTACATTTATAGAGGGCGTGGGGTAATACTGCCATTTGGCTGTTTCTACCGTCGCTTCTGCAGCGGCTTTTTGGCTTTTCTGATTTCGTATAGCGGGATGATCTTTAAGCGTATCGGTGATGAGTTGTTCTAGGGTGTCAGCATGGATGACAACGGGAAATAGCAGCACCAAACAAAGCGCCCCTAATCGATATGAACTTACAGATAAATTTGTACCCGCTGATAAGCTAATGCGACCTAAATGACCATAAAAGGATTTTGATGTATAGGGAGAATGTGTGTGATCAGTGCTCGTACCTTCCACAACATGGCATTCAGTTTGGGTTGAATCATCAAGTCCATCAGGACAACTATAAAAATTTTCAGCGTGTAAAACTTGGAGCATATTGAAGCCTCAGTTGTTCAATAATTTTTTCGTATTATTGTGTACATTTGAGTACTTAACAATCCTACTATCGCAGGAGACATGGCTAATTGATTAGGTTCATCCACTGTAAATTGATGATTCAACAAATGCGAAGCAAGCGTTCGGTTATGCTTTGAGTTCATGGTGACTTTGAATTTCTTGATGGTTTTGCACATCAATCCAGCCTGTCTAATCAAGCGTCCAATACGACGACAGCTAACCGTTTCACCCCACTCTCGCAAATCACGCTGAATGGGTTGTGTCCCATAGTTTTGACAACAGGCTTCAAAGGACTCAGTAATCAATTTCGTGAAGCCGTTCATCTTCGTTTTTGCGAAACATGGATGACCCACTTTTGTCAGCATAATAACCACTGCGGGTTACCTCTAATGCTTCTCACATCGCATTTACATTAAACTCATGGTGTTTTTGTTGCACTTTTATCCATTTTTTCTTTTATACTCTTTCTAATGATTTCATGGATAAAACCGAAAGATGCATTAAAATTCAAATGAAGCAGATAGCATACCTTGCAGCCAGGTTTTATTTGCATCACCTCCTAAATACTGTTTACCGCCCTCACTTGGTATAAATGCTTCCAGTCCAACTGAAAGACTCATCGACTCGCTCACTTGCCAGTCCGTGAGAAAATTGACTTCGTTTCCATAATTGGCAGAAATTAAATCAAAGGAACGCACATTATCAAAAGTGAAATTGTAATAAAGCAGATTGAGCGTCAAACTTTCTTCTGGCGTTAACACTAATCTGCCAACATGGGTTCTTAAATTAGCATTATCCAATACCCATTCTCCCGTAATTTCACCTTGAAACCACGTACCCCACGTTGAAAACCCCGGGGACATTGAATCAAAGCCATTACTTTGAATCGCATATCGGTAACTAATCGCCGGTTGCCAGAATAAATCTTCGCGTTTGTATTCAATCTGCCCAAAACCGCCTGAAGCGTGATTTTTGATTTTATTAATGGCTTCTTTCGTACTGACTTGGGTCAAATTAATTTGATACGCGTATTCCGTGCTAACGCTAATATCTTCCCATGGTGAGAAATCAAATCGCACGTTAAATGTATCATTATTAATCGTTTGCATACCGAGTGAATCATGCGAACCATTTTCATGTAAAAAACGATTATTATCTGTGTTAATATAGCTTAGAGCTAACGTGCTACTTTGCGAAACCGTATATTCAACATTACCGCCTTGATAATGCCTTTTTTCAGCGGGATTCAGTGGACGCGTCTGCAAATAAAAACCTTCAAACTTCACGTCTTCCATGTTCAAACGCCCAATAATGGTATTATTAAAAGCGGTGCGTGGATTAATCCAACCTGTCCCCAGACTCCCTCCATTATCTGCGCCATAATTTAATAAAAACCCAGAACCTAATTTGAAGTTTTGCTTTCCACCCGATAAATCTACACGTATTTTTTCATCTTCACTAAGCAATTTACCTGATTTCCAGCCTAAAAAAAGTTCCTCCGTTTTATTGGCGTAGCGGTAGTTATCGTACTTACCTAATGTGTGAAAATCGCTTTCCTGCTGATACATGGCAACATCTTTTTGTGTATAGCCTGACAGATCATGATTGAGTGTACTGCTATAGACGTAACTAAATCCACCGTATAACTGACTACTCTGCATTAAATTTAACGCCCCATCCAAACGGGGTTTCGCACTAAATTCCCAAAAATAATCCGATAAATGGGCTTTCGCTGATCCCCCCGCTTGATTGTTGACATCGCCAAACAAAGCCGTTTGAACTTGAGCACCAAAAGATAATTGTCCCGTATCTCCTTCATAAAGTTGATACTGTGCCATAGCACCACGCGAAGACGTGGCTATTAAAATAAGAATAAGGATTCGCCGCATGTCGCCATTCTAATTAAGGTTAAAGGTTAAGGGAATAGCGACCTATATTACCCTAAAAAACTGAAATGATGTTTGAAGGTATTTCGCATTAGACTCTACCCCCTCATCGATATCATACTTTGTTCTATTTTTATCACCGAGTGCTGACTAAATTTTTTATCGAATCGGGCAATCGACTTGATGTGCACCGTCTAAATACCCTGTCGACATTAAAAACTCGTTTACAATTTCGCCTCCGGCAAACACAAAGTGTTTTTTGAATAACCGAGTCAGTTCTGCTTTATTGAAATGACGATGCTCGTCAAGCCAGTTTTTAAATGAACCCTGTTGGGATTGAATGTTTAAAATGTGATTCGCATTAACAATTCCAGCATCATTCATCAAGCGTGAAAAATTCTGTTGCGTTTATGCCGCAATTTTTGTCTATATTGAAATCTTCGTAAGCAATACAAAAATTATTTGCTTTTTTTAATATAATGTCCTGTTTGATTGATTTCCAGCATCAGTCATTCAAATAATCCATAGTCATTTTGAATTGAAAAACCGTATTGTGTATCATGATAAATCCGATGAATTGCAAACCAATGCTTAATCAAAAGATACAGTAAGGCCTTTCGCAATATGCAATTAAACCTAGATGAATTACTTCATTTTCTTTTTCTTGACTGAATATTGCTCATGGTGATAACCTAGCTGCGCAGTTGGTTATTTTTGCTTTATGAATCAAGATTCTAATAATATTCAGGGGAAGATAATGTATGCTATCAATTCAACAAATGCACTGAAATCAATCAGTTTTTTAGGTTTTGTAATTGCCGCCTATACCAGTCCAGTCATGGCAAATAAACATGAATCGGATTGTTCTAAACATATTCAAGACAAAATCGCTTGGGATAGTAACGGCCATACCCAATGGGAACAGGTCAATATCAATAAGCTGTGTCAAGGAACAACAAAACCTAAAGAGCCTGGTGAATGCTTCAATAAAGTCATGAACGGTCATGTAAAATGGGGAGATGGGGATAAATGGAAATGGGAAAATGCGATACGCCTATGCGCTGGAACCAGTGATTCTGAGCAAACCATTACCTGTTTTCAAAACCGAGTTCATGCCGATACCTCTTGGGAAGAAGCCATACTTCAATGCCAATTAAAAGCATCATCCAATAAAAATGGCAACACGGTAAAAATGGACTAAACTCAGTATTATATTCAATTCAACTACATTATTTTAAAAACGTATAAAATACAAAGGTGTGATATGAAAAAAATAATTTTAGCTATATCTGCTTTACTTTTAAGTAGCAACATGGCTTTTGCGTTAGACAACAATATTTTTAAAGATCATTCGAGTGTTGCCCTCGACCATGCTAAAAATGCGGCTTCAGCAGACAATGCTGCTGAGGTTGTTCATCATGCTGGAACGGCGCTAGAACATACGTTGACCGCCTCTATAGCGGCAAAAGGTATTGCTAAAAATCATTTAAACGCAGGTGCAGAAGAGCTTCAAAAAGCAATTGATCAAGGTCACCTAGGCAAATTTAATTCAGCAGTATCCTATTCGCAAGCTGCTGTGGTGCATATTTCAGCAGCAAACTCAGTATTAGAAAGCAAACATTAATCTAAAGATTGATCAGATCAAAGCTAATGTCATTCAAAAACATTAGCTTTTTTTAATTATGTTCAGCTAGTCTTTAAAATAACGACTCAATAATAAACGTGTTTATATCTCGCGCAAATAGTTTACTTGCACTTATCCATAAAATTGTCTCTATTAACTTCCGTACGTACTGTAAATACGCCCTCAAAGCATCCGTGATACAGTCACAAAACGCGTAGAAACGCACAAAGTGCGATAGTAGAAAATATATTCATACTAATTTAGTTGGTTAATAATATTTATGCTATTGATTTTTATCATAATAAAAATATAAATAACAAATTGCATTGTTTTTTCACTTTTTAATTTATCTCAGTTTGCTAATATAACCAACGGAGATAGTAGGAAATTTAGTGTCGTTTCAATTTTGAATAATCCTCCTTGTAACGTTTACTGAACTGGAGCGACACTAAACCACGTAAAAATCTAATTTATTTTTGCTAGAAATTATCTCAAATGAATATGATTTTAAAGTGTTCAAGATGACATAGTGTCATGTAACAATATTAAATTAAAAATTTACTATTGATTCATAGAAAAAATAAAAAAATGACCTTGATTGTCATATAAATTATGGAGATTAAATTATGCTTTTTATTGCTGAAAAAGATTCTGATGGCGTGATACCTTCCTTGCTAACCACTATTCTTGATGAATGTGTCAATGGAGTAATACTTTCAGATCCTGATTTACCTGATGCTCCAATCGTGTATGCCAATAAAGCATTTGAAACACTAACTGGTTATAGTCAAGAAGAAACTATCGGTTTTAATTGTCGTTTTTTGCAAGCTGATGATCAAAATCAAGAAGCCAGTAAGCAAATTTCAGAAGCGATGAAGAATCAGGAATCGATTGAGGTAACGATACGAAACTACAAAAAAGACGGTACGCTATTTTATAACCGATTAAAGATAATCCCTTTGTTAGATACAAAAAATCGGATTATTTACTATCTTGGTGTTCAATATGATATGACTGAGCAAGTTGATAGAGATAATGAAATAAGGGAGTTGAACGCGATTATTGCCATGTTATCAAAATAAAATGAGTTAAAATAAATCGAATCAATTTTTCACTTTAATCAATATTTTTTGATAATGTCAATTTACGAAATCTATACAAACTGTGGATTATCAGAAACATTAGTCACAATTTTAATAATAAAAATAAATTTGGAGAAGGGTAATGAAAAAAAGCCTTAATATAGTCGTTTTAGAAAATGAAGAAACCAATGCGTTAGCTGTCGCACTTTATTGTTGGGGGCACGTACCATCGATTTTCAACAATATAGATGATACTTTTGGAAAATTAGCCTCCTCTTTAGATCAAGTTGATGCTTTGATTGTGAATATTGAGCTTAACACTGATGCAGTAAGTCGCTTGGACGAATTTCTTCATCATTCTTCACTGCCCTGTTTAATACTTGATACATCAGTCAATCGCAGCTTGTCGCAGGGTGTAGTTGATTATTTAAGTTCTAAAACAGACATTAAAAAATTAGTTTCATGGCTTGAAAATATAAACAAACCCGAACGCGTGTTCGAAGAAAAAAATCCTTTGTTTACGTTAATTTACGGAAGTCATGCTGTAGGAGAAACTCAACCTTCAGATGTGATGGATATTTTAAAAGTAGCGCGTAAAATTAACAAGGAACTCGAAATTACAGGTGTTCTACTCTACAACAAAGGCTGGTGGCTACAAGTATTAGAAGGCAGTTTTAGTGCCGTCACTTCATTATTTTTTGATCATATTCAAAAAGATAAACGCCATACAGATGTGACGTTACTGGTACTCGACCCGACCACTAAACGACATTTTGCTAATTGGGATATGGGGTTTTACAGTACTCAGGACGAGCAAGATTCCAATTTATCATGGACGGATTTAGATACGCATCCTGCAGGAGAGTTGATTAAACAAAAATTATCTCATTCTCAAGAATATACCAAATATTTCATGAAATAACGATTTTAATATTCCCTAGCGCGTTAAGGTTTAGAACTTCAATTACCTATAAGATATTTTTAATGTAACTGAAGGGGTTTGGGTTTGGGGTACAATAACGCCAATTGAATTTAAATTACTTGGTAACCCTTTGGTGCAGTTTATACAACTGTATTTTCTGAATTTGACGCGCAATCCCCCGGACGGAACTGCATTTTTTATTAGTGCTTTTAGAGCACCCTCAGTAATCCCTGTCAGACAGATAGAGATTTAAGTATTGCATGTTTATCTCGTCATGCAACATTTCTTCACCACTTCAAATGCACTCTACTCAAAAAATGTCATTGTTATACGCACAAAGTGCGGTATTAGAAAATATATTCATACTAATTTAGTTGGTTAATAATGATTATATTATTGATTTTAAAACAAATAAAAGAAAATACAATAAATTGCATTGTGATTTCGCTTTTTAATTTATGTCAGTTTGCTAATATAACCAACGGTAATGGTAGGAAATTTAGTGTCGTTTCAATTTTGAATAATCCTCCTTGTAACGTTTATTAAACTGGGGCGACACTAAACCACTTAAAAAAATCTAATAGAATTTTTACTAGAAATTATTCCAAATAAATATGATTTAAAAGTGTTCAAGATGACATAGCGTCATGCATGTAAAAGTATTCATTAGTTGTAATTTTATATTGATGCATAGAAGAAAATAAAAAAATGACATTAATTGTCATATACATTAAGGGGATAAATTATTATTTCTTTTAAGTATGAATCATGTTGACAATGGAGTGCCTAATGTCTTTACAAAATTTACTCAACAAAGTACTGGCTTGGTTTGATAACAGTAATGTGAAATTAGAAGACAATATAAGTGAAGCAATTGATTGGATGCGAGTCATTCCGTTTATTTTAATGCATTTACTTTGCCTTCTTGTGTTTGTTGTCGGCATAAGTCCAATCGCATTATGGGTGGCGCTGGCGTCATATTTGATCCGTATGTTCGCAATTACCGCTTTTTATCACCGTTATTTTTCCCATAAAGCATTTAAAACTAGCCGCATAGCGCAGTTTTTTTTTGGTGTGTTAGGTGCTACAGCAACTCAGCGAGGACCTATTTGGTGGGCATCTCATCATCGTCGTCACCATATTTATTCCGACAAAGATAAAGATATTCATAGCCCAAAACATGGTTTTTTATGGAGTCACGTGGGATGGTTTTTGTGTCTTAAAAATTTTACTACGCATGAGCATTGTGTTCGTGATTTAGTTAAATTTCCTGAATTAGTTTTGCTAGACCGCTTTGATGTTTTTGTTCCGATTCTTTATGGAATTTCTATTTTTTATTTTGGTTATTATTTAGAAAATGTCTATCCCGAGTTGCAGACTAATGGCTTGCAAATGTTGGTTTGGGGTTATTTTGTCTCCACTGTTGTTTTGATTCACTGTACGTTATTTGTGAATTCACTTGCCCATATTTTAGGTTCTCAGCGTTACGACACGGGTGATGATAGTCGAAATAATGGATTTATTGCTCTTTTAACCATGGGAGAGGGTTGGCACAATAATCACCATCACTGCCCTGTATCAGCTCGTCAAGGCTTTTTTTGGTGGGAAATTGATATGAGTTATTACTTGCTTAAGCTGATGTCCTATTTAGGCATAATATGGGAATTAAGACCCGTTCCGTCTGAACGCTTATATTCAAATCTTATTGAAAAGGATGCAAAATAATGAACATAGCCATTATTGGTAGCGGCATTTCAGGGATTTATGCTGCGTACTATTTGAGTAAAAAGCATCATGTTACGTTGTATGAAGCGAATAGTTATTTAGGTGGTCATACTGATACGCATGATATCAATATAGAGGAAAAATCTTATGCCGTGGACACCGGATTTATTGTTTTTAACGAACATAATTATCATTATTTTTGTCAATTCCTAGATGATTTGAATGTCAAATCGCAATCATCTGACATGACGTTTAGTGTCACTGACGCCCTTTCCGGTCTTGAATACAATGCGACCACCTTAGATAAACTATTTTGCCAGCGCAAAAACTTACTCAGTCCTCGTTTTTATCGTATGGTGAGCGATATATTAAGGTTCTACCGTGAGGCCCCTGCCCTTTTAAAGAGTAGCGACGATAGCTTAACGCTAGGCGATTATTTACATCAACAGCAATACAGTCAAGCCTTTATTGAGGATCATATCCTCCCAATGGCGTGCGCGTTATGGTCAGGCTCACCAAATATAGTAAGGGATTTCCCAGTACGTTATTTTGTCGCCTTTATGGCCAATCATCAAATGTTGAAGACAGATAACAGGCCACAATGGCGAACCGTTTGCGGGGGATCTTCATCGTATATTAAGGAATTTAAGCGTGTGTTTAAAGGTGAGATTCGATTAGCCTGTCCTGTGCAAACCGTTGAGCGAGATAAAGGCGGCGTAATCGTGAAAACAAACGATGGAGAAGCGCGCTATGATCAAGTGATTTTTGCGTGCCATAGTGATCAAGCACTTAAGTTATTAGCCAATCCTAGCCCTCAAGAAAATGAAATTTTGGGGGCGATGACGTTTCAAGATAACGAAGTGGTATTGCACACGGATGCGAATCTTATGCCTAAACACCCTAAAGCGTGGGCAAGTTGGAATGCACTCAAATTAAATGACGCGCAAACTCGCTGCACAGTGACGTATTATATGAATTTACTTCAAAATTTAGAGGCGCCGCAACCTTTACTAGTAACGCTCAACTGCACAGATCACATTGATCCAAACAAAATTCTGCAAAAAAGAAATTATCATCATCCTGTTTACACCACGTCTAGTTTAGCGGCACAAAAGCGTCGTGATGAAATCAACGGTATAAACAATACTTGGTATGTTGGTGCGTATTGGGGTTGGGGATTTCATGAGGATGGTGCTCACAGTGCTCAGGACGTTATTAAGCGGTTATGTGAGGTAGTATGACCGCCTTCAAAAGTCAATTTTTTCAAGGGTGGATTCGGCATCGACGATATTTACCCAAAAAACATACCTTCTTCTATACACTCTTTTTAAGCTGGTTAGATCTTGAAGAATTAAATCAAGTGGTGGCACAAAGTCCTTTTTGGTCTTTAGAGCGCTTTAATTTGGTGAGTTTTTATCGACGTGATTATCTGGGCAATAAAAATCAAGATTTGTCTGATGCGGTAAAACAGTGTATTCAGCAGCATACTGGCGACACGTTCCATGGACGAATTTGCCTGCTTACGCATCTGCGTTTTTTGGGGCTTTGTTTTAACCCCGTCAGTTTTTATTTCTGTTTTCCTGAAGGAGAAAATATACCTCGTTATATTCTTGCTGATATTCATAACACACCTTGGAATGAGCGCTACTGCTACGTATTAGATACAAATGAGATGCCAACTAAACAAAATGAATGGCAATTTGAATTTTACTTTGATAAAAAATTTCATGTATCGCCCTTTATGCCCATGGATCAGCAATACCGATGGCAGTTTAGATTTCATGATGCTAATTTAACAATTCACATGCAATTAGAGCAGGAAAATGAATGCTGTTTTGACGCCACCCTACAATTAAAAGCAGAGGAATTAAGTCCATCTAAGATGATTAAAATGCCATTACATTACCCTTTTATGCCATTAATCATCATTTTTGCTATTTATTGGCACGCTTTACGTTTATGGATTAAAGGTATTCCTTTTTATAGTCATCCAGACAAAAAATCGACATAAAAAAGATAGGATCTTTTATGACTAATTATTCAATTGTGAGCGACACAAATTAGGTGTATGAAAACTTTCAAACCAAATTAATGACTAATCAATGCGGCGTTGACTCAACTTAGTATTAATTTTTTTATTTTCCATGCTGAATATTTATTAAATATTAGAAGGCTCCATGAACGAAATTGTTTGCGATTTAAGTCAAAATTCAACACGGATCGATCTGTTTTTACGCAGTCGATTTTTGAAGAAACTGGGCTATCTTGAAAATGCTGTACTCATAATTTCAGATTCGCTAGGTGAGCATACTTTAGGCTCCGAAGGCGCAGATGGTCTATGTGCTAGAATTAACGTATTGAATATGAATTTTTATCGTCAACTTGCTGTGGGCGGATCCGTTGGTGCAGCTCAATCTTATATGGATAACGATTGGGAAGCGGATGATTTATGTCGTGTTATACAAATACTAGTCCGTAATCGTGACTTACTTGACAGTATGGAAGGCGGTTTTGCCTCGTTAGCGAATCATTTACTAAAACTATGGCATTTTACAAACCGTAATTCGCACACTGGTAGCAAAAAAAACATTGCCGCCCATTATGATTTGGGAAATGCGTTATTTTCGCTATTTTTAGATCAGCACAGTATGTATTCCTCTGCGACTTTTTACCCAGGCGAAACAAGTTTAGACGCGGCTTCGACTGCAAAACTTAAGCGAATTTGTGAAAAGTTAGACTTACAGTCGCAAGACCACATTTTAGAAATAGGTACGGGGTGGGGTGGATTTGCAATTTATGCTGCTAAACATTATGGCTGTCACATTACTACCACAACCATTTCAATGCAGCAGTATGAGGCCACTAAGCAACGCATTATTGACGAAGATTTGTCCGCTCACATTACCGTTTTGCTCGAAGACTATCGAAATTTGCAAGGTAGCTATGATAAGTTGGTATCAATTGAAATGATTGAGGCAGTGGGGCATCATTACCTTGATACGTATTTAAAAAAATGTTCAACATTATTAAAGCCCAATGGTTTGGGATTGATTCAAGCAATTACTATTGAAGATAGATATTATCATCAAGCCTTAAAAAGCGTTGATTTTATTAAACGCTATATTTTCCCCGGTAGCTTTATTCCCTGTGTCAGTGTCATTATTGCTAGCGCTGCTAATTGTTCTGATTTACGGCTCATTAATCTTGAAGATCAAGGTGAAAGTTATGCCTTGACTTTACATTGCTGGCGTCAACGTTTCATGGCGAAATTAGATCAAGTGAAAGAGCAAGGTTACAGCGAAGAGTTCATTCGTATGTGGGAATTTTACTTGTGTTATTGCGAAGGGGGGTTTAGAGAGAAATCCATTTCAAATGTACAGCTATTATTTGCGAAACCAGCAAATCGCCGTCAACAATGGTTGCCCATCAAAACCTAAAGATTGCGTCAATCAATGTGTCTATTTTTTAAGGGAACATGAATGATGATTTTTAGGTATTGTTATTCATTGATGAACCACTTTATCTGCTTAAAGATATTGATTTAATTTAAGGGAGAGCGTCATGCACAGCCTAATGAGTGTTGCTATATTTAGTGTCCTTTTACTGTTAGTGGCTTGGTATTGGCAAAAGCGTCACGCTAATGCGGGGATTGTTGATGTGGCTTGGGCGTTTGGGATGATGTTTGCCGGATTACTTTATGCATTTACTGGCGAAGCACCTTTATTTTTAAAAGTCTGTTTGGGGATGTTGACGTCTTGTTGGTATTTTCGCCTAGGTTATCATTTGCAAAAACGTGTTTTTAATGAAACTGAAGATGGTCGCTATTTTGAGATGCGTTTAGCAATGAAAGACTGGGCTCAACAGGGATTTCTTGTGTTTTTCATTGTGCAGGCCGGATTTGTTTGTTTATTATCATTACCCTTCTGGGCAGTTGCACAACAGACTCAGCCACACACTTATTTTGTCATCGCGGCATTGCTCATTGCCGCTGTTGCTTTATACGGTGTAAAAACAACGGATGATCAATTGGCAGAATTTCGACATAATCCAGACAATCGAGGTTTAACCTGTTGTACTGGCTGGTGGCGTTATTCTAGGCATCCGAATTATTTTTTTGAATGGCTACATTGGTTTGCTTATCCCCTAATGGGTTGGGGTGGAGAATATGAGCAAGCGTTATGGGCGGCGCCTGTTGTGATGTTTATTTTTTTATACTGGCTCACTGGCATCCCGTTTACTGAACAGCAGGCCCTGCGAAGTCGAGGTGATAATTACCGTTTGTATCAAAATACAACCAGTGTATTTTTCCCTTGGTGGCCAAAAATCCAATCCGATAAGTCGTCTTAAGATAACCTAACGTTGCGCTAATTCGGTTTTAATTTGAATTTGAGAAAGCGCTAACAAAACACATTTAAACATACCCGAAATTTAAGAGGTTCATGATGAGTTTGATTACCTTGGCTGAACGTAATTTATTGCCCGACTGCTTGATTCGCTACGGAATCAGAAAACTTTTAAAGCAACGCCTTAAAGAGGAACTTGCCAACAATACAGAGCAGCATAAAGCGCAATTTATAAATCATCTTCGTCAAAGCCCCATTGCCATTGAAACACTTGCCGCTAACGCGCAGCATTACGAAGTTCCTGCTGCATTTTATCACTACGCGTTGGGTGAACACCTTAAGTATTCTTCTTGCTATTGGGATGAGCAAACTGACAATTTAAATCAAGCAGAAGCGCGTATGTTAGCGCTTACAGTCCAGCGAGCGGACATAATTGATGGTCAGCGCATACTTGAATTGGGTTGCGGTTGGGGATCTTTAACCCTTTGGATGGCCGAAAATTTTCCAAATAGTCACATTACCGCTGTTTCCAATTCCAATAGCCAACGCCAATATATTCAAGAACAGGCACTTCAGCGTAATTTGAATAATATAGAGGTGATAACGTGTGATGTTAATCAATTGACCCTAGATAAACACTTTGATCGAATTGTATCCGTTGAAATGTTTGAACACATGCGAAATTATGACAGCCTTTTAAATAAGGTTGCTAGTTGGTTAAAAGAAGATGGCAAGCTGTTTGTACACATTTTTTGTCATCGTCTTTTTGCCTATCCTTTTGAAACCGATGGTGAAGATAACTGGATGGGGCGGTATTTTTTTACTGGGGGTTTAATGCCCGCTAAAGATACCTTGCTGCATTTTCAAAAAGAATTGTGTTTGCAACATCAATGGGAATTATCGGGTACTCATTATCAAAAAACAGCCGACGCCTGGTTACATAATATGGATAACCATCTCAATGAAATTCGTGAGGTGTTTAATCATGCCTACGGTAATCATCAAGCGGATGTTTGGATCCAACGCTGGCGAATTTTCTTTATGTCTTGCTCTGAATTATTTGGTTATAACGAGGGCAATGAGTGGATGGTCGCACACTACCTTTTTATTAAACGACATAATGCAATATAACTTGTTAGCAAGAAATTTCTAATTTTCACCTAAATAATATTGCTATACATGTTTTATTTAATGTTGATAATAATCCGAAATTAGGTTCACATTTTGTCTCTTCTGAACAGATAAAGTGATCAATCGTTTATTTTAATAATCATGTCATGTTGAAGATAAAATACACCTATTATTTTGACTCATCAGTGACAAAATTGAGGAAAATAGAGTGAATATGAAAAATAAAGTACGAAATACACTGACTGGAATTGTTGCTATGCTCATCAGTGCTTGTAGTAATCAAAATATGTCCATCATTAAACCGGTATCCTACGTTGACTTAAATCAATTTATGGGTGACTGGTATGTCATTGCATGCATTCCAACAATAATTGAAACGGAGGCATACAACGCAGTGGAATCTTATCAACTTGAAGAAGATGGTAGTATTAACACGACTTTTGTTTATCGAAACGGTGGATTTGATGGCGATGAGAAACGCTATAAACCCCATGGTTATGTAGTTGAAAATACAGGCAACGCCGTATGGGGTATGCAATTTATCTGGCCGTTTAAATCTGAATATATTATTGCTTACTTGGATAAAGACTATTCTAGTACTATTATTGCAAGAAATGCGAGAGACTATGTTTGGATAATGGCGCGATCACCTCTAATTGATGAAAATCAATACAAGGAATTATCAGATACAGTTGCTAATCTCGGTTATGATATGAGTAAACTACGTAAAATACCTCATAATTCACATTAATTATACTGAACTTATCATCATTAAATTAAATATAAATTATTTATTCAATTTAATGAGAGACCTTTGCACGAAGTCTGTAAAAAAGGCATAAAAATACGATAATAAAGCAAACTAGATTTGCGAGTTTGATG
>CAINHP010000143.1 GCA_903848905.1 uncultured Pseudomonadota bacterium | reverse complement strand
GACCACCGGCGTGACAGGCCGGTATTCTAACCAACTGAACTACCGCTCCAAAGTCTGGTGGGTGCTGAGGGGATCGAACCCCCGACCCTCGCCTTGTAAGGGCGATGCTCTCCCAGCTGAGCTAAGCACCCGACTTAAGAATCCTTAGTTTACAGCATCTTTTAAAGATTTACCAGCTTTAAATGTTGGTGTTTTAGCCGCTTTAATTGTAATTTCTTCGCCAGACTGCGGATTACGTCCTTTGCGCTCTGCTCTTTCTTTAACTGAATAAGTACCAAAACCCACTAATGCAACGGTATCCCCTGCACTTAATGCGTGTGTGACTGCTGCAATAAAGCCATCCAATGCGCGACCAGAATCCGCTTTGGTTAAACCTGAAGATTCTGCAATTGCACTGATCAATTCTGATTTGTTCATTATTTCCCCCTAAGGAAGTGATTTTTTAAATTCTAGGATAGCAAAATGCCGTCATTACTCGTTTCCACGCAGCGCGTGTAAGCCACAGAAACGTTTATATTTATATCAACGCACCCTTTGAGTGTCAAGCAATAAAACCGTTACAGACTTTGATTTCTGTGGCTTACACCGTTTTTTAGTGTGCGCGTACTTGCGAACGACTTTTTTTGGTTGTCTCTGTTTTCAATTTATCAATCGATTCTACAAATATCGGTTCACGAGGAACAGGTTGATATTGCAACGCAATTTCTAGAACTTCATCAATCCAACGTACAGGTTTAATCGTTAAGTTTTGTTTAATATTTTCAGGAATTTCCACTAAATCTTTTTCATTATCTTTTGGGATAATAACCGTTGTAATGCCGCCACGATGCGCTGCGAGCAGCTTTTCTTTGAGGCCACCAATAGCTAATACTTCACCACGCAAAGTGATTTCACCTGTCATCGCCACATTTGCTCGAACCGGAATTTTCGTCAGTGCAGACACAATCGCCGTACACATTCCAATCCCTGCACTCGGACCATCTTTTGGTGTTGCACCTTCAGGAACGTGAACGTGAATATCACTATTTTGAAATGCCTCATCATTAATACCTAAAACATCCGCGCGACTTCGCACAACGGTCACCGCTGCGGCAATAGATTCCTTCATTACATCGCCAAGCTTACCCGTTGTCGAGTATTTTCCTTTACCATTAATCACAGCAGTTTCAATTGTGAGCAACTCACCGCCAACCGATGTCCATGCAAGTCCAGTAACGCAACCAATTTGATCTTTCTCTTCTGCACTACCGTAGCTATAGCGTTTAACTCCTAAATAATCATTAAGATTTTTTGGCGTCACTTTCACTTTTGATTTACGTGGTTTGAGAAGAACATCTTTCACCACTTTTCGGCATACTTTAGAAATATCACGCTCTAAATTACGCACACCTGCTTCGCGTGAATAATAGCGAATCATATCGCGCACAGCGTCTTCCGAAATATCAATTTCAGCGTTTTTAAGTCCATTTTGCTTAATTTGTTTTGGCATTAAATAGCGCATCGCGATATTAATTTTTTCATCTTCGGTATATCCACCTAGACGAATAACCTCCATTCTGTCCAGTAATGCAGGTGGAATATCCATACTATTGGCCGTCGCAACAAACATGACATCAGATAAATCGAAATCAACTTCTAAATAATGATCTGAAAAAGCATTGTTTTGCTCTGGATCTAATACCTCAAGTAACGCTGATGCTGGATCACCACGGAAATCCGTTGCCATTTTGTCAATTTCATCGAGCAAAAATAGCGGATTACGCACTTTCACTTTTGAAAGACTTTGCAAGATCTTACCTGGCATAGAACCAATATAGGTACGACGATGCCCACGAATTTCAGCTTCATCACGAACACCGCCTAGCGCCATGCGCACATACGTCCGATTCGTTGCACGTGCAATAGATTCACCCAGTGATGTTTTACCCACCCCTGGAGGGCCTACTAAGCAAAGAATAGGCCCCTTGAGCTTATCTACGCGCTGTTGCACCGCGAGATACTCTAAAATGCGTTCTTTGACCTTTTCAAGCCCATAATGTTCTTCATTCAAAATGGCTTCAGCGGCGGCAAGTTCACTTTGAACATCTGTTTTATTGACCCAAGGCACGCTCACCATCCACTCGATATAATTACGCACTACGGTGGCTTCAGCCGACATAGGCGACATCATTTTTAATTTATTGAGCTCAGAAAAGGCTTTATTTCTCGCTTCTTCGGGCATTTGAGCATCATTAATTTTTTTCGTTAAGTCATCAACTTCCGTTGCAGCCTCATCCATTTCACCTAATTCTTTATGAATGGCTTTAATTTGCTCATTGAGATAATATTCGCGTTGATTTTTATCCATCTGCTGCTTTACACGCACACGAATACGCTTTTCAGTTTCGAGTAAATCCACTTCGGATCCCATGAAAGCCATCAACATTTCAAGACGCTGCCCAACATCCATGATTTCTAAAATCATCTGTTTATCTGAAACCTTCAACGTCATGTGGGCCGCCATCGTATCGGCAAGGCGACTAGGATCATCAATTTCAGACAAGGCACTGAGCACTTCAGCAGGAATTTTATTATTGAGCTTCACATAATTTTCAAATGAACTTAACGCCGTACGCTCTAAAACGTCTTTTTCATGCTCATCCAGATTATAGGTTTCTTCCACCTCTTCAACTTGAGCACAAAGAAAACCATCATTTTTTTGAAATTCAACAACCCTAGAGCGCTCCTCACCCTCCATTAATACTTTAACCGTACCATCAGGAAGTTTGAGCATTTGAAGTACGTTAGCTAACGTACCCATTTCATATAAGTCTACAATTTCAGGTGAATCAATATCTGCTTCTTTTTGTGCAACAAGCAACACCTGACCATTTTCTTTAATCGCATTATTAAGTGCATCAATTGACTTATCACGCCCAACAAACAATGGGATAACCATGTTAGGATAAACCACCACATCTCGTAGCGGTAATACTGGAATAAGCGTTTGATTGGACGTTAATTTAGTCATACTGTTCTAAGCCATTTAAAAATTATTAAGTGTTGAAATAAACTATAGGGCAATTTATCCGAAAAACAAGTCGTTTTTTGTTTTTTTTAAGCATAAAAAAAGGACGCTTAGCTTAAAAGCGTCCTTTTTTGAGTTAAGCCGAAACTTCTTTTAATTTTCAGAAGCCGCTTTTTTCGTTTTTCTTTCCGTTTTATAAATCAACACAGGCTCATTTTTGCCTAAAATCACGTCCTTATCAACAATGACTTTCTCTACATTATCAGCCGATGGTAATTCATACATGGTATTGAGCAACACATTTTCAACAATGGTACGCAGACCACGAGCGCCTGTTTTGCGCTCCATTGATTTTTGCGCAATCGCTGAAAGTGAATCCTCACTAAACTCGAGTTCAGCCCCTTCCATTTCAAACAAATGCTTATACTGTTTAATCAATGCATTTTTAGGTTGCGTTAAAATCTGAATTAACGCCGCTTCATCAAGTTCTTCAAGTGTTGCAATAACAGGTAAACGTCCGATAAATTCAGGAATTAACCCATATTTTATTAAATCTTCCGCTTCAACTTCAGCAAATAGTTGTCCAATATTCTTACTATCATCTTTCGTTTTCACTTCAGCTGAGAAACCAATACCCCCCTTTTCAGAACGGGCTTGAATCACTTTATCTAAACCCGAAAACGCGCCGCCAACAATAAACAACATATTAGCCGTATTGACTTGAATAAACTCTTGATTTGGATGCTTACGACCGCCTTGTGGTGCAATTGACGCAATCGTTCCTTCAATAAGCTTCAATAATGCTTGCTGAACACCTTCACCAGATACGTCACGAGTGATTGAGGTATTCTCAGATTTTTTTGAAATTTTATCGATTTCATCGATGTAGACAATGGCAGATTCTGCTTTTTCGACATCATAGTCACATTTTTGAAGAATTTTCTGAACAATATTCTCAACATCCTCGCCAACATAACCCGCTTCTGTGAGTGTCGTTGCATCGGCAATCGTGAACGGCACATTCAGTAAACGAGCCAGTGTTTCAGCTAGCAATGTTTTACCTGAACCCGTCGGCCCAATTAATAAAATATTACTTTTTGCTAATTCAATTTTATTCTTTTTAGATTTATTATTTTTATTTCGCAGACGTTTATAGTGATTATAAACCGCAACCGCTAAGGTTTTCTTAGCGCGATCTTGACCGATAACATAGCCATCTAATTCATCCTTGATTTCTTTTGGCTTAGGCAAACTACCTTCATTAAGCGTTGTGAGTTCACTTAATTCTTCTCGCAAAATGTCATTACAAAGCTCAACACATTCATCGCAAACATAAACCGAAGGGCCTGCGATCATTTTTCTTACTTCACTCTGACTTTTACTACAAAAAGAACAATATATAATTTTGTCGTCATCATAATCTTTACTGCTCATAATCGCCCTTCCTTATAATTTACAATCGCGTGAAACTATTACTTTTTATCAACTATCATTGAACGATTTGTCAAAACTTGGTCGATCAAACCATACGTTACTGCATCGGTTGCACTTAAAAAATTATCACGATCTGTATCGCTCTGTACTTTTTTTAATGTTTGACCGGTATGATGTGACAGCACACGATTCAACTTTTCTCTAATTAATAAAATTTCTTTCGCGTGAATGTCAAAATCGGACGCTTGCCCTGAGAATCCACCTAAAGGCTGATGAATCATCATGCGTGAATGCGGCAAGCAATAGCGCTTCCCTTTTGCGCCACCAGTCAACAATATTGCACCCATACTCGCCGCTTGACCAATACACATCGTACTCACATCAGCCTTAATGAATTGCATCGTATCATAAATTGACATTCCCGCTGTCACAGATCCACCTGGAGAATTGATATAAAGATGAATATCCTTATCAGGATTTTCTGACTCTAAAAACAACAACTGCGCCACGACAAGATTTGCCATGTAATCTTCAACTTGCCCAACCAAAAAGATAACACGTTCTTTAAGTAGACGAGAATAAATATCAAACGCCCGCTCACCGCGAGCTGTTTGCTCCACGACCATAGGGACTAGGCCACCAGCAGACTGTGCTGCCATCATTTGCGCAAGTTGTTGTGAGTACATAATGGTTCCGAAAAATTAAGCGTTATTCATCACAGCGTCAAAATCAACATTCTCTGTTGTCACAGTCGCTTTTGCAAGCAACCAGTCAACAACTTGTTCATCCATTACTGCCTGCTTTACATCTGTCAATCTATTATCATCTTTATAATACCATTCGATAACTTGAGCAGGACTATCATAGCTTTTCGCCATTTCCTCAACGCGTGAACGAACTTGCACTTCATCAGCTACCATGTTGTTTTGATGAATAATTTCACCTACAACAAGATTCAACGTTACTCTTTTTTGCGCTTGTTCTTCAAACTGCTCACGTGACAAATTTAACATATTGATATCAATATTATTTTTCTTTGCCATATCTTTATAAGGCTTGACTAATTCTTCAATTTCAACATCTATAAGACTTTTTGGCAACGTAACCGTCACTTTATCGTATAAAGCACTCAACAAAGATTGCCTTACATTCCCAGATAATTTTGCTTTTAATTCACGCGTCATGTTTTCTTTAATGTCATGACGGAAGCTTTCAATTGTCCCGTCTTCTGTGCCATAAGATTTGATAAATTCTTCATCAATATCTGGAAGCACTGAACCTTGAACTTCAGTGACCTCAATCGAAAATTCCGCAGGCTTACCTGCTAATTTTTCATGTTGATAATCTGCTGGAAAATCAATGGTAAATGTCTTTGAATCACCAGGCTTAACGCCTTTTAAATGATCTTCAAATCCTGGAATCATTTGACCTTCGCCAATTTCCACATCATGACTTTCCGCGGTACCATTGGTAAAGTTTTCACCTTCACTGATACCTGAGAAATTAATTGTCACGCGATCATGTTTTTTCGCTGCACGTTTAACGGGCTTCCATGTTTTACGTTGCGTTTGCAATTTAACAAGCATTGCGTCAACATCACTTTCATGAACACTTGCTTCTTGTTTTGTGATAGCAAAATGATCTACGGTTTCAAGTGAAACAATAGGATACACTTCGAAATCTGCTGTATAGCTAAAGTTTGCGGTATTATCAGTAACATCGATATGCGGATAACCCGCTGGATTTAATTCTTTTTCTTTTAACGCATCAAAATAGCTTGATTGAATCAGGTCTGATATAACCTCATCACGCACTTTTGATCCAAACATTTTTTTTATAATTGTTAATGGCACTTTGCCATTACGAAAACCATCAACACGAGCAGTGCGGGTTAACTCTTGTAAGCGTGGAGCCATTTTTTCTACAACAACGGACTCAGACAAAGTCACGGTCATTTTCCGGCCTAATTCTGAAGTTTGTTCAACAGAAATTTCCATTTATCTTTTCCCCACACGTTTTTTTAAATTTGAATAATATGGTTTGCCCACTCGGCAAACTGGTGACTAAAGTTAAAATTAACT